>NZ_JBVJCO010000011.1:63543-213778 GCF_055588525.1 Kitasatospora sp. NPDC041988 | reverse complement strand
CTCTTTCCCGTTTTGGAACCAACACCCCCCCCCCCCCCCCCCCCCCCCCCCCCTCCCTCCCCCCCCCCCCCCCCCCCCACCCCCCCCCCCCCCTTCCCCCCCCCCCCCCCCAGGCCGGTGTCATGCGATCGGGGAACCGGTCAGAACGCGATCCGCACCTTCAGGGCGGAGCGGTCGTCCATCGCCCGGTAGCCGTCCGGGACGTCGTCCAGGCCGATCGTGCGGTCGAAGACCAGGCCGGGCTCGATGGCGCCGGAGAGCACGTCCGGCAGCAGCTCGGGGATGTAGGCGCGGGCCGGGGCGACGCCGCCGTTGAGCGAAACGTTTCGGCCGAACATCTGACCGATGTCGACGCCCGCGCTGCCGCCGTGCGGCACCCCGACATAGCCGACCGCGCCGCCGTCACGGGTGATGGAGACGGCGGTACGCATCGACTCCTCGGTGCCGACCGCCTCCAGCACGGCGTGCGCACCCTGACCGCCGGTCAGCTCCTTGACCGCCTCGATGGCGGCCTCACCGCGCTCGGCGACCACGTCGGTGGCCCCGAACCGGCGGGCCAGGTCGGTGCGGGCGGTGTGCCGGCCGAGCGCGATGATCCGGCCCGCGCCGAGCCGCTGCGCCGCCAGCACGCCGCACAGACCCACCGCGCCGTCGCCGACGACCGCCACGGTCGCGCCCGGCCGCACGCCCGCCGAGACGGCGGCGTGGTGCCCGGTGGCCATGACGTCGGAGAGGGCGAGCAGGCTGGGCAGCAGCTTCTCGTCGCCCGCCGCGTCCTTGGGCAGGGCCACCAGCGTGCCGTCGGCGAACGGGACGCGCACCGCCTCGCCCTGGCCGCCGTCCGAGCCGACCTGGCCCCAGAAGCCGCCGTGCGGGCAGGAGGTCTGCAGGCCCTCGCGGCAGAAGTCACAGCTGCCGTCCGACCAGACGAACGGCGCCACCACCAGGTCGCCCCGCTTGAAACCGCTCACCTCGGCGCCGGTCTCCTCGACCACGCCGAGGAACTCGTGCCCGATCCGCTGCCCGGCCACCCGGGCGGCGACACCCCGGTACGCCCACAGGTCGCTGCCGCAGATGCAGGCGTTCACCACACGGACCACGGCGTCGGTCGGGTGCTGGATCACCGGGTCCGGCACGGACTCGATCCGGATGTCGTGGGGGCCGTGGATCACGGTGGCGCGCATGAGGGTTCGTCCTTCGGGAAATCGGCTGCGCGGGGGTGTTGGGCAGCCAGGGGATATTCGACTGGGTGTACGACGAATACGCTGCCCACTCTATTCCGGCCCGCCGAACCGCTCACTCCGGGCGGCCTTCGCCACATTTCGGCCGGTCCCCACCGCCACGGCGCTTATTCTGTTTGACCATGCATGCGATCCAGCCCGAGACGTCCGGCGCGCCGCGGGCCGTCCCCGTCCCCGCCCAGCGCTCCGCCGCCCCCTCCGAGGGCTTCGCGGTGGTGGACGTCGAGACCACCGGCCTCGGCCGTTCGGACCGCGTGATCTCGGCGGGCGTCTACCAGCTGGACGCCGAGGGCGAGGTCACCGACCACTGGTACACCCTGGTCAACCCCGAGCGCGACCCCGGCCCGGTCTGGATCCACGGCCTCACCCACGCGGTGCTGGCGGGTGCGCCGACCTTCCCGGAGATCGCCGACGAGTTCGCCGAGCGGCTGCGCGGCCGGGTCCTGGTCGCCCACAACGCGCTCTTCGACTGGAACATGATCTCCCGCGAGTTCTCCCGGGCCGGCCGGCACGCCCCGGTCGACCAGCGGATCTGCACCATGGTGCTCTCCCGTGACCTGCGACTGCCGCTGGCCAACGGCAAGCTGGCCTCGCTCGCCGCGTACTTCGGCGTCCAGCAGCGCCAGGCGCACAACGCCCTGGACGACGCCCGGGTGCTCGCCGAGGCGTTCCGCCCCAGCCTCCACCTGGCCCGTAGCGGCGGCGTCCCGCTGCCGCTGCAGAACTGCGTCGCCGTCACCGACCTCGGCGAGGACGAGCCCGTCTCCGCCGCCCGCAGCTCGTGGACGGGCTCCTCCTACCGCCAGGCGAAGAAGCGCCCGCCGTGCCCGTACCCGAACCCCGGGCGCTGGGAGGACGGCAAGCCGCTGGTGCAGGGCATGCGGGTGGCGTTCACCGGCGACACCGCGACCGACCGCGAGGTGCTGGAGGACCGCGCCGTCGAGGCCGGCCTGCACATCGCCGGCTCGGTGAGCCGGCTCACCAGCCTGCTGGTCACCAACGAGCCCGGCAGTTGGAGCGGCAAGGCCCGCAGGGCCCGCGAGGTCGGCACCCCGGTGGTCGGCGAGGACGCCTTCCTCCAACTGCTGCGCGAGGTCGCCCCGCACCCCGGTGCGTGATCCGGTTGTGAGGTGGGCGTACCGTGCCCGTGTGTACCGTTTTCTCCTCTCCCGGCGCTGGCTGATCACCCTGCTGATCGCCCTCCTGCTGGTCCCCACCACCATCAAGCTGGGGTTCTGGCAGTTGCACCGCCACGAGGCGCGGGTGGCCCGCAACGAGCTGATCGCCGCGTCGCTCACCGCGTCGCCGGTCCCGTACGACACGCTGTCGGCCACGCCCGGCTTCGCCGTGCCGAAGGGCCTGACCTGGCGGGCGGTGACGGCCGTCGGGGAGTACGACCCGGCGCACGAGTTCGTGGTCCGCAAGCGGACCGGCGCCGGCGGGGACAAGATCGGGTACTTCGTGATCACTCCGCTGAAGCTCTCCGACGGAAAGGGCACCGTCCTGGTCAACCGGGGCTGGGTGGCGTCCGGCGACTCCGCCACCGCCTACCCGCCGGTGCCGGCCACCCCGGCCGGCGAGGTCACCCTCACCGGCCGGATGCGCGCCGACGAGACCTCGGCCGGCAGCGGCATCCGTGACCGGGGCGGCCTGCCGGACCGGCAGTTCAACCTGATCAGCACCGAGCAGCAGGCCAAGGAGACCGGCGCCACCCTGCTCGGCGGCTACCTGGAGCTCACCGCCACCGCCCCGGCCCCGGCCGACCAGCCCGAGCTGCTGCCCGAGCCCAACCACTCCGACATCGGCCCGCACATGGCGTACGCGATCCAGTGGTGGCTGTTCACCGCGATGATCCCGGTCGGGATCTGGGTGATGGTCCGCCGCGAGGCCAGGGACCGTCGCAAGGAGGCCGCCGAGGCCGAGGTGGCGCCGGAGGCCGTGCCGGCGTAGCACCGCCCTGCCGGTCGTTACAGGACGTCCTCCAGCTCGCGCAGCAGCCGGGCCTTGGCCCGGGCGCCGACCACGGCCCTCACCGGCTCGCCGCCCCGGAACACCATCAGCGTGGGCATCGACAGCACGCCGTACGCGGCTTGCGTCTGCGGGTTGTGGTCCACGTCGAGGCTGACCACCGTGAGCCGGTGCGCCTCCTCCCGCGCGATGTCCGCCAGTACCGGCACCATCTGGCGGCACGGCGGGCACCAGTCCGCCGTGAAGTCCACCAGCACCGGCCCCTCGGCCGCCAGCACCTCGGCGGCGAACGTCTCGTCCGTGACCGCCGGCACGCCCGTGATCTGCACCATCTACCGCTCCTCCCACTCGATCGCCAACTCGCACTGCGGCGCCCGGCCGCCGGCCTCCGCCGCCAGCTCGTCACGGGCCTGCTCGGCCCGGGCGAACTGCTCGGCCACCTGCGTACGGACGTCCTGCAACCGGCCGATGCACTCGTCGAGCTCGGCCAGCTTGCGCCGGTAGACCTCCAGCGAGGCCGGGCAGGAGTCCCCCTCCGGGTGGCCCGCCTGGAGGCACTCCACGAACGGGCGGGTCTCCTCCAGCCCGAACCCGAAGTCCTGCAGGGTGCGGATCTGCCGGATCAGCCGCAGATCGTCCTCGCCGTACGCGCGGTAGCCGTTGCCGGCCCGCCGCGCGGGCAGCAGCCCGAGCTGCTCGTAGTACCGCAGCGCCCGGGTGGTCGTCCCCGCCCGCTGCGCCAACTCGCCGATCCGCATCACCGCACCCGCCCTTCCGGCCGCTTCCGAACGCCGCCCGGAACGACGGTAGACCTTGACGCGGACGTCAAGGCCAGCGCGGCGGGCCTTCGGTCCCGTCGACTTCCGGCCGCCGGGGTATCGATCCGGCCACGCCTGGGCCGTCGCGGCCGCTCCCGCCCCCGCAGCTACCCCGGCCGCCCCCGTACCCGGCAGGATGGGAGCCATGGATCTTGGACTGAAGGACAAGGTGTACGTGGTCACCGGCGCCACCCGGGGCCTCGGCTTCGCGGCCGCCCGGGAGCTGGCCGCCGACGGTGCCCGGGTGCTGGTCAGCGGCCGGAGCAAGGAGTCCGTGGACGCCGCCGTCGCCGCACTCGACGCCCTCGGCGGCCCCGGTGCCGCACACGGCCTGATCGCCGACAACTCCGACCCGGCAACCGCCGACCACCTGGTCACCACGGCCGTCGAGCGCTTCGGCCGGCTGGACGGCGTGCTGATCAGCGTCGGCGGCCCGCAGGCCGGCCCGGTGTCGACCGTCCCCGAGGAGGCCTGGCGCGGCGCTTTCGAGTCGGTCTTCCTGGGCGCCCTGCGGATCGCCCGCGCCGCGGCCGGCGTGCTCGGCGAGGGCGGTGTGATCGGCTTCGTACTCTCCGGCTCGGTCCGTGAGCCGATCCCGAGCCTCGGCATCTCCAACGGGCTGCGGCCCGGCCTGGCAATGGCCGCCAAGTCGCTCGCCGACGAGCTCGGTCCGCGCGGCATCCGGGTCGTCGGGCTGCTCCCGGCCCGGATCGACACCGACCGGGTGCGCGAGCTGGACGCCCTCAGCGGCGACGCCGCCGCCGCTCGCGCCCGCCACAACGCCGCCATCCCGCTCGGCCGCTACGGCACGGCCGAGGAGTTCGGCAAGGCCGCCGCCTTCCTGCTCTCCCCCGCCGCCTCCTACCTGACCGGCGTGATGCTCCCGGTCGACGGCGGCGCCCTGCGCGGCCTCTGACCTGCGGGTCTACTGGACCCGCGGGTGCTTGCGCCGGCCGCCGCGCCTCGTCGTGGCGGCCGGCTTCGCCGCCACCACCCGGATCCGCAGGTCGGCGGGCAGCTCGGCGAGGCCGAGGCTGGTCCGGGCATCGCTGCGCGGGCCGGTCTCGAAGTGCTCGACCAGGGCCGCCGGATCACCGCCGGGGGTCAGCCGCACGGCGGCGCGCAGCCGCGGGTGCCGGGGGCCCCGGACCAGCCCGACGCCAGCCCGCTCGACCTCCGGGAGCGCCACCGTGCCGGTCTCCAGGGCCTCCTCCAGCGCCCGGCTGCGCAGCCGCAGCCGCAGCCCCGACACCCCGGGCGTGGCGACGGCGACGGTGGCCGGGCCGCTGCGCCGCAGCTGCGCGAAGAGCCACCCGGCCGCACCGGCCACCACGATCGTCAGCCCGGAGATCACGGTGGGCCACCACCAGGACTGCTCCACCCAGCGGGTCCGCGAGCCGACGCTGACCACCGGCTGGTCCGGCGAGGTGAGCGGCCACCAGCTCGGCGGGTCCACCCCCAGCCGCCCGTACAGGTCGAGGCCGCCGGCCAGCACCAGCACCCCGGCGGCGAGCAGCACCAGCCCGGCCATGCCGAGCAGCACCCGGTTGACGGTGGACCGACTCATCCTGCCCCTCCTGCCCCGGGCACACCGGGGTTCTCCGGCCCGGCCGTCGCCCCGCCGCGGCGTGCCCGGCCGCGCCTGGTCCGCACGTCGAGCCGGAGCGGCCGGGCCAGGGTGACCCGCGCCAGCTCCTCCCGCAGCTGCCGCTGGACGAAGGCCGGGTCGGCCGGTCCGTCGACGATGACCTTCACCCGGCGGCGGTTGATCCGTACGGTGAGGCGCTCGATGCCAGGCAGGCCGGCGGCCCGGTCGGTCAGCAGGATGGCCACGCCGGCCCGGTCGATGGCGGCGGCGGTGTCCCCGTGCGGGCGCAGCGGCAGCCAGCGGCGCAGCCCGGGGGCGAAGGCGAGCCAGAGCAGCCAGGCGCCGAGCAGGGTGGCGACCCCGGCGCCGAGCAGGACCCAGGGGTCGTCCAGGTGTCGGGTGGCCAGTTCGTCGGCGATCTCGGCGCGCCAGCGGCGGGCGGCGTGGCCGGTGCGCACGGCGATCACGTCGTAGAGCAGCGCCCCGCCGAGCACCAGCGCCGCGATGGCGACGACCACCGCGGCGGACGTCCGCGGGGCCCGCAGCCGGGGCACCTTCACCGCCTCGGGCTCGGGCGGTTCGCCCGGCTGCTCCGACGGCAGGGTTTCCGGCAGGTGGTCGGTCATGCCGCTCCCCTCGACACCAGTTTCTCGACGACGACCACCACCTCGCTGACGCGGGTCCCGGTCAGCCCGCCGATCTGGGCGGCGATCCGGTCACGGACGGCGCGGGCGAGCGCGGCGAGGTCGGCGGGGAAGGGCAGGTCGACGGCGACCCGGACGAGGACGGTGGAGCCCGGCGTGGAGACCGACACCTTCGGCGGGCCGCCGTGGTCGGCCCGGCCGCGCCAGGCGTCGGCGAGCGCCTCGCGGGCGGCCCGGGCGGCGATCCGGGCGTAGACCCGGTCGGCGATGCGGAGCCGGCCGCGGGCGCCGGGCTCACGCCGGGGGACTCCGGAGACGGGGGTGGCGAGGGCCGCCATCAACGGCGCCGGTCGCGGCCGCGCAGCAGGTCGCCGAGGTCACCGAGTTCGATGTCGCCCTCCAGCAGCCGCCCGACCACGAAGCCGACCACGCCCAACGCGGCCACCAGCAGGAACGCCGCGAACCCGCCGAAATAGCCGGCGAAGCCGAGGGCCATTCCCACCACCAGGCCGACGATGGCCAGGTTCATCCGCTCCACCTCGTCTTCCGCTGCTTCCCCGCCGCGCGGGCTGCCCCGACTCCGTTACTTCAGCTTGGGCCGCTGACCGGAGGAGACGGTCTCCTCTTCCTCCTCCTCGACGTCCGGCTCGTCGGGCAGGTGGACGTCGTTGACCGCGATGTTGACCTCGACGACCTCCAGGCCGGTCATCCGCTCGACCGCGTCGATGATGTTCTCCCGTACCTGGCGGGCCAGTTCGGGGATGACCACGCCGTACTCGACGACCAGCGCGATGTCGATGGCGGTCTGCTTCTCCCCGACCTCTGCCTTGATGCCGCGCCCGATGCTGGACCTGCCGCCGGGCACCCGGTCGCGCATCGCGCCGAAGGTGCGGGAGAGGCCCGAGCCGAGGGCGTGGATGCCGGAGACCTCGCGGGCGGCCATGCCGGCGATCTTCTCGACCACGCCGACGGCCAGCGCGGTGCGGCCGCGGTCGCCGAGCGGCTTGTTGCTGTCACTGCTGGACGGCGTTGCGGCAGCGACAGCGGCAGCGGGGTTCTTGTGCATGGTGGCGGGCGTCGGAGTGTCAGGCATGGGCGCTTCTCCCGTCGTACGGCTCCAGCTATATCGCAAATCGCTCCAACTCTGGCATTTCGCCACGATTCCCGCCCCTGGAGCGCCTCCCCGCGGGGGCCGGGAACGCCGAAGGCCCGGCTCACGGGGTGCCCCCGTGAGCCGGGCCTTCGGCGCAGGAGCGGCGGTCAGTCGCCGATACCGGCCAGGTCGCGCAGCCGGCGGGCCTGCGCCACCCGTTCGGCCGAACGCTGCTCGTCGTAGGAGCGGCCGGCCGCACCCTGGAGCAGCGCCTTGGTCTCGATGACGGCGCTGCGCGGTGCGGCCAGCAGTGCGGCGGCGAGGTCACGGGCGGCGCCGTCGAGCTCCGTGCCGGGGACGGCCAGGTTGGCCAGGCCGATGGCGGCGGCCTCCTCGGCGCCCACCCAGCGGCCGGTGGCGCAGATCTCCAGCGCCCGGGCGTAGCCGACCAGTTCGGTGAGCGGCTTGGTACCGGCCAGGTCGGGCACGAGGCCGAGCGAGGTCTCCTTCATGGAGAACTGGACGTCCTCGGCGACGACGCGAAGGTCGCAGCCGAGGGCGAGCTGGAAGCCGGCGCCGACGGCGTGGCCCTGGACGGCCGCGATGGTGACCAGGTCGGGGCGCCGCCACCAGCTGAAGGCCTCCTGGTAGGAGGCGATGGTGTCGTCGAGGTCCTTGTCCTCGGCGGCGGCCAGCTGGAGGAAGGTGCGCTCGCCGGGGATGCCCTCGGCGGTGAACATCGCGCGGTCCAGGCCGGCCGAGAAGGAGACGCCCTCGGCGCGGAGCAGCACCACCCGGACACCGCCCGGCAGTTGGCGGCCGGCGGCGGTCAGGGCGCGCCACATCGCGGGAGACTGGGCGTTGCGCCGCTGGGGCTGACAGAGGGTGACGACGGCGAGCTCGCCGTCGATCTCCAGGCGGACGCCGTCCTGCTCCCAGCTCGGGGCCTGCGGGTCGGTGGCGGGGGCGGTCATGCGGGGACCTCCGGTGGCGAGGGACTTGGCTACCGGAGAGTAACAAACCTGGGCGCGCAGCGGCAGGGCGACGGCGCACGCCGTTACGGAAGGGATGGCAGCGCCGGACCGCGGCGCGGGCGGGCATGACGATCGGCGGCCGGTTCGCACGGGCCGGGGGCGAACGACCAACAGTCGTCTCCCCGGTCGGCGCCCTGCCGCCGAGTCATCCGCCGATGGACTGACGGACCGTCAGGAGCTGGCTCCAGCAGTAGCTTTGTTCTTGCCCCGCGTGGCACCACCGCGGCCCCGGAGGATCACTCCGGACTCGCTCAGCATCCGGTGCACGAAGCCGTACGAGCGACCGGTCTCCTCCGCGAGAGCGCGAATGCTCGCCCCGGAGTCGTACTTCTTCTTGAGATCGGCCGCGAGCTTCTCACGCGCGGCACCGGTCACCCGGCTGCCCTTTTTCAGAGTCTCGGCCACCCGTGCCTCCTCGTAGCGTTGCTCGGTCAGATTCCCATGATCACCCATCCACAGCGTCCTGGCCACCCATTCGGCAAGGTCGATGTCGGGAATGCGTGGTCCACCGGTGGTGATCCGAGCGCACAAGGGCGCTCACGCAGAGTGCGCGCCCCCGGGCGGATTGCGCCGTCCGGCGCGAAAGGGCTGATCAGCAGCGTCGGCCCGACCACGATCGAGTGGCGGGCCGACGGAAGCTCCTTAAACGGAATCCAGGACCTCTTCATTCCCGGACACGCCGTAAGGACTAGTTTTTCTGGTCCAAAGAGGGGACCAAGCGTCTACTTCAGGTCAGGCGAGCGAGACCAGATCGGCGTACGCCGGGCTCCAGAGGTCCTCCACACCGTCCGGCAGCAGGATGATCCGCTCCGGCTGGAGCGCGTCGACCGCGCCCTCGTCGTGGGTGACCAGCACGACCGCGCCGCTGAACTCGCGCAGCGCGCCGAGGATCTCCTCGCGGCTGGCCGGGTCGAGGTTGTTGGTCGGCTCGTCGAGCAGCAGCACGTTGGCGCTGGAGACCACCAGCGAGGCCAGCGCGAGACGGGTCTTCTCACCGCCGGAGAGCACCCCGGCCGGCTTGTCGACGTCGTCGCCGGAGAACAGGAACGAGCCGAGGATCTTGCGGATCTGCACCAGGTCGGTGTCGGGGGCCGAGGAGCGCATGTTCTCCAGCACCGAGCGCTCCGGGTCCAGGGTCTCGTGCTCCTGGGCGTAGTAGCCGATCTTCAGACCGTGGCCCGGGATCACCTCGCCGGTGTCGGGCTGCTCCACCCCGGCCAGCATCCGCAGCAGGGTGGTCTTGCCGGCGCCGTTGAGCCCGAGGATGACGACCCGAGAGCCCCGGTCGATGGCCAGGCCCACGTCGGTGAAGATCTCCAGCGAGCCGTAGGACTTGGAGAGCCCGCTGGCGGTCAGCGGGGTCTTGCCGCAGGGGGCCGGGTCCGGGAAGCGCAGCTTGGCGACCTTGTCGCTCTGCCGGACCTGCTCCAGCCCGGAGAGCAGCTTCTCGGCGCGGCGGGCCATGTTCTGCGCGGCCACCGTCTTGGTGGCCTTGGCCCGCATCTTGTCGGCCTGCGAGTTGAGGGTCGCGGCCTTCTTCTCGGCGTTGGCCCGCTCGCGCTTGCGGCGCTTCTCGTCGTCCTCGCGCTGCTGCTGGTACTGCTTCCAGCCCATGTTGTAGACGTCGATCGCGGAGCGGTTGGCGTCCAGGTAGAAGACCTTGTTGACGACCGTCTCGACCAGGTCGACGTCGTGCGAGATGACGATGAAGCCGCCCTTGTACGTCTTCAGGAAGTCCCGCAGCCAGGCGATCGAGTCGGCGTCGAGGTGGTTGGTGGGCTCGTCGAGCAGCAGCACGTCGGAGTCGGAGAAGAGGATCCGGGCCAGCTCGACGCGGCGGCGCTGACCACCGGAGAGGGTGTGCAGCTGCTGCCCCAGGATGCGGTCCGGCAGGCCCAGCGCGGCGGCGATGGTGGCGGCCTCGGCCTCGGCGGCGTACCCGCCCTTGGTGAGGAACTCGGTCTCCAGGCGCGCGTACTTCTTCATCGCGTTTTCCTGGGTGGCGCCCTTGCCGTTGGCCATCCGGTCCTCGTTCTCGCGCATCTTCTTCAGCACGGTGTCGAGGCCGCGGGCGGAGAGGATGCGGTCCTTGGCGAGGACGTCGAGGTCGCCGGTGCGAGGGTCCTGCGGGAGGTAGCCGACCTCGCCGGAGCGGGTCACGGTGCCCCCGGCCGGCTGGCCCTCGCCGGCCAGGACCTTGGTGAGCGTGGTCTTCCCGGCGCCGTTGCGCCCGACCAGGCCGATCCGGTCGCCGGGGGCGACCTTGAAGCTCGCGGACTCGATCAGGACCCGGGCACCGGCGCGCAGCTCAAGGGCGTTGGCGGAAATCATGGCTGGGAACTACTCCTGGGACGTGGGCGGGCACCTGGGCGGGGCACAGGGCCTGGGCAGCGGAAGGGGGCGTCGTCGGTGGACCGGCAGACCGCTCGGGGCGGCGCCGCTCGCCCGCTAGTGCCCGGAGAGAACAGCCATGACGGCAAGTCTACCGGGCCCCGCGCGGAGGCCCGGAGAATTACCTGCCCGGGGTACCGGCCGGGCCCCGGCTACGGCTGGGAGGTCGCCTCCGGGGCCGCGCAGGTGCCCTGCGGGCGGACGGCTGCGAACGGCTCGGACGGGCTGCCGCAGGCCGACTCGGGGGCGGCGGCCTGGGTGTCGAACACCTTGGGGCCGACGATCGGGCCGTCCGAGATCAGCACCCGGCGGCCGTCCAGGGCCTTCAGCGAGACCGCCGGACCGGCGTTCAGCACCCAGCCGGTGCTGTCCAGCCGGTAGCCGTTGATGCCGCCGGAGACCGGCTGGCCGCTGCTGTTGGTACAGGTGCGCGGGACCAGCACCGCGAAGTCCGTGCCGACCGTGCGCATCGGGTCGTAGACGCAGTTGCCGGCCGGCTTGGAGTTGTAGCGCAGGTCGCCGTCGGCGTCCCGGAAACCCATCGTCAGGTTCGGTGTGACCACCGCCACCCAGGGCGCGGACTGCTGGACGGTGTGCAGGGCCGCGGCGGCGCGCTCCGTCGCCAGCTGCTTGCGCTGCTCGTCCGTGCGCTTGTCGGCGCCCGGCTCGCCGTCGCCGCGCAGCCAGTCGGCCAGGCCGGGGACGGCGCGGTGCCAGCGCACCTCGTGGTCGCCGGGCCGTACCGAGGTGACCAGGCCGTCGTCCCAGACCACCACGGCGCTTTCGCCCGCCATCGACAGGTAGAGCGCGGTCGCGCCCTCGCGGCGGTAGGACCAGGCGTGTTCGCCGGTGGAGCGGTTGTACGCCTCCAGGCCGGGGCCCACCTTCAGCTCCAGGTCGGCCGCGCTCAGCGACTGCGCGTTGACCGGGCTCGCGTCCGCTCCGCCCGGCTCGGCCACCCGGTCCCCGAACGGCACGGGCTTGTTGGCGTGCGCGGCCGCTCCCGCCACAAGGACCAGCAGCACAGCCAGGGCAGGGAGGATCGATCGGGGGGTGAGGACACGCAGCGGCTTCCAGGACACTGGCGGAGCGTACCTTTCAGCACCCACACGAGTCAGCCGGACTTTCCCGCGCGTCCGAACGGTGGAACGAAGACCGCCCGGATCCCGGACCTCCCCCGGACCCGCCCGCCGACCTGCGCCGTCGGGCCCGCCACCGCCCCGGACGGCCCTCCGCGGTAGGGCTCCCGGGGCCGCGCGGACTGTTACAGAGGTGATACACGGCACGTTGCGGCAGTCGGCGTTCGAATATCGCCCACTTTAGGGTGACATTCGGCTTTTCCGACGCCGGCTGGGCCTACTGTCTGCAAGCGGGGCACCACAGTCCGTCGATCCGGCCCCGCTCTGCGACGCCCGGAGGAAAAAACCATGCGATACGGCCGCCTGACGCTGGCCGGCGCCGCCCTGCTGCTGCTGACCACCGCCGGCGTCCCGGCCGGGACGCCGCTCAGCCAGACCGAACGGCACAGCCTCTCCTCCGACGCCGTCCAGCCGCGCGGCGCGGCACCCCGGCCGGTCGTCCAGCGGCCGCAGCACGAGCCCCCGTTCGGCGCCTTCGTCGGCTCCTGGGACAACTACATCCCGCAGCTCGGCCGGTACGCGCAATGGCTGAACAACGCCAACATGCAGGTCGGCCACACCTACCTGGCCGGGAACGGCTGGGCCGACATCGAGGGCGAGCCGGTGGTGCTCGGCCTGTGGTCGCAGTGGCGGCTGGCCGACCCGTCCCGGATGCTCGTCCTCGGAGTGCCGATGCTGGTACCCAACGAGGGCAACGTGCCGGACGCCGAGGTGGCGAAGCTGCTCGCCCAGGGCGCGCGCGGGGACTTCGACCAGCACTTCCTCAGGCTCGCCCGTCGGCTGGTCGCGCTCGGCGGGGCGGACACCGTGCTCACCCTCGGCTGGGAGATGAACGGCGTCACCTACACCCACCGCTGCAAGCCCGACCCGGCCGCCTGGAAGACGTACTGGCGGCGGATCGTCTCGGTGATGCGCTCGGTGCCCGGGCAGCGGTTCCGCTTCGACTTCGCCCCGAACCGGGGGCTGGACGCCATCCCGTGGACCAAGTGCTACCCCGGCGACGACGTGGTCGACATCATCGGCATGGACAGCTACGACCAGCCGGCCGGCGCCACCTTCGACGACTACGTGCGCGAGCCGTACGGGCTGCAGGACCAGGTGGAGTTCGCGGCCAAGCGCGGCAAGCCGGTCTCGTACCCGGAGTGGGGGCTGTTCCGGAACGGCGACAACCCGGAGTTCGTCCAGCGGATGGTGGAGTGGATGCGAACCCACGACACCAGCTACCAGACCGTCACCGACTACTGCCCGCACGGGTTCTGGCAGTGCGACAAGAACCCGCGGTCCAGCGCCCGGTTCAAGAAGCTGATGACCGGGTCCAAGGGGGCACCGGCCACCGTGCCGCCGGCGGCCCCGGCGCCCGCTCCGACGATCACCCCGTCGGCCGCCCCGGCGCCGTCGGCCTCACCGTCGGTGTCACCGTCGGCCTCGTTCCCGGCCTCTCCGTCTGCGGCGGCGCCTCCCTCCGGGCTCCCCTCGCCGTCGCCCACGGCCTCGCCGAGCCCGTCGCCGAGCGGCGTGCCCGCCCGGCGCTGACCCGCCCGCCGGGGGCGGCGGCGAGGCCCGGCGGCCGGGCCCGGTCAGCTCCGGCGGCGGGCCAGCAGCGCCTCCTTGAGCCTCGGCAGACGGGTGTTCAGCACGTGCACCGCGACCTGCCGGGCCCGCACCGTACCGGCCCGGGCCGCGGCGGCCGGGGCCGGCCCGCGCGGGCCGAGGAGCAGCCGCTGGTTCGGCTGCCGGTCCGGCCGCCAGCGCTGCTTGTACGGCTCCTGGCCGCGCAGCAGGCCTATCACGGGGATCCCGGCCGCCACCGTCTCGTCCAGCGCCGCGCCGAACAGCAGTCCGGCGATGTCCAGCCGCTCGCGCAGCCTGGGGTGCGCGCCGTACAGGTAGAGGCCGCTGAAGGACGGGCAGAGCAGCAGCAGGTTGACCGCGACCAGCTCGCCGTCCAGCCGGAACTGGTGGACGGCGGCACGGCCGGTGGCGACCAGGCCGGTGGTGGACTCGGCGAGGTGGCGGGCGAACCGCTCGGTGCGGTGCTCCGCGGTGACGCCACGCTCCTGCCACTGCAGGAAGTGCAGCCGGAGCAGGCCCTCCAACGCCTCGGGCACCTCCTCCGGCGGCGTCGGGCGGACCTCGACGCCGACCTCGGCGATCTTGCGCAGCTTGACCCGGTTGCGCTGGGCGGTCTTGCCGGGCACCCGCTTGAGCAGCTGGTCCATCGGGACGGCCGGAAGGTACTGGCAGAGCGAGTCGGCGAACCGGCGCCGATGACCGCGCCAGTGCTCGAACACCCGCTGTACGGCCGCCTCCGGGTGCACCTCGCGCAGCTCCAGGCTGTGCCAGGGGCGGGTAAGCGGGAGGGCGGCGGCGAACTCGGCGGCGGCGCGGTCGGCGCAGTCGTCGTCGAGCAGGATGTCGGTGAAGTCGGCCAGCCCGTCGCCGAGGCCGGTCAGGCCGCCGAGCGGGCCGCCGCGCCGCTGGAACGCGCCCGCGCCGACCAGCCGGCCGTCCCGGCGGACCAGCACCACCAGCAGCTCGCCCGGGCGGCCGTACTGGCGCCACCAGGAGCGCTGCCAGACGGCGGCCTGGAAGAAGGTGGCCGTCCGGCAGCGGGTGGCCAGGTCGTCCCACTCCTCGGCGAGGACGTCGAGGGCGTCGTCCTCCCGGCGCAGCTCGGCCGTCCAGGTCGGTGCGGCGGGCCGGGTGGGGAGACCGGTAGCCGGGGCGGCCCCGGTGCTCATCGTCCGCTCCCGGCGGCGGCCTTCTCGTTCTTCCCGCTCTTGTCGGCCTGCCCGGCCTGCCCGGCCTGCCCGGCCTGCCCGGCCTTGCCTGCCGGGGCCTTGGCGGCGGCGGTCGCGGCCGGGGTCTCGTCCCGGGCCGCGGGCTCCTCGGTGCGCGGGCGCGGGGCGGCCGGCGCGGGCACGGCCGCCGGTGCGGGCCCGTCGCCACCCCGGCGGCGGGTCATCATCACCAGCGCGCCGATCAGCACACCGGCCGCGCCGCCGACCGCGACGTCCAGCTCGGCGGAGGGGGTGGTCGGCTTGTCCGGCTCGGCGGCCGGGGCCAGCGGGACCAGCCGCACGCCGGTCTCCTTGCTGCTGGCGTTGGCGAAGGCGACCAGCGAGCGGGCCACCGCCTCGGCGGCCTCGACGGCCTCTTGCGGCCGGCCGCCGGTACCGGTGATCTCGATCATCGGGGCGTCCGGGGAGGTGGTGCCGTGCACCAGGGCCTCCAGCTGGGTGCGGCTCCTGCCGGTCTCGGTGGCGGCCGCGGCGAGCACCTGCGGCTGGCCCGCCAGCCGGCCGTACGCCTGGGCGAAGTTGACCGCGGTGGCGTTCTCCCCCGGGTTCTGCGGCACGACGATCACATAGGAGTTGGCGGCGTACGAGGGGTGGGCCACCGCGGCGTACCCGGCGCCGCCGGCGGCGCCCAGCGGCACCGCGAGGACCACCGGCCACCAGCGGCGGGCCAGGCTGCGGGCGCTTCGGCGCGGTTCGGACATGGGGTGCTCCTTGGATATGAGGGCCGCCGGGCCGGCGGCGCGGCAATTCGGGGGTGGCCGGCGGCTCAAGCGGGGGCCAGGCGGTCGTAGAGGGCGCCGAGGTCGGCGGCCACCCGAGCGATGTCGTAGTGGCCGACGGCCGGAGGCCTGGGCAGCGGGTCGGTGCTGTGGTCGTTGAGGTGGCGCAGCTCGCCCAGCGCGGTCGCGTAGGCGGCGGCGTCGGAGGGGATCCGGCGGGCCTGCGGGGCGGCGGCGGGCGGCAGTTCGTCCAGCGCCGGGCAGGCGCTGTGGCGGACGGGCAGGCCGGCGGCGAGGC
Source organism: Kitasatospora sp. NPDC041988 (assembly GCF_055588525.1). Lineage (NCBI taxonomy): Bacteria > Bacillati > Actinomycetota > Actinomycetes > Kitasatosporales > Streptomycetaceae > Kitasatospora > Kitasatospora sp. NPDC041988. Next base: position 198,044 of record NZ_JBVJCO010000011.1, on the reverse strand, counting down.
CCTCCAGGACGCCGAGGCCGAAGGTCTCCGCGGTCGAGGGTGCGGCCAGCACGTCGAGGGCGGTGAGGAGTTCGGGGACGTCGTCGCGCTCGCCGGTGAGCACCAGGTGGTCCCGGACGCCGAGCTCGGCGGCCCGCCGCTCCAGGGCGGCGCGCTCGGGGCCCTCGCCGACCAGGACGAGGCGCGCTGCCCCGTCCAGTTCGGCGAGCGCCTCCAGCAGGATGTGGAAGCGCTTGCCCGGGACCAGCCGGCCCACCCCACCGACCACCCAACTGTCGGGCGGGACGCCGAGTTCGGCGCGCAGCCGGGCGCGGGCGGCCGCCCGGTCGGCGTCCGGGCGGTGGTAGCGGGCGGTGTCGATGCCGTTGGGGATCAGCTCGATCCGGGCCGGCGGGACGCCCCAGGCGTGCAGGGTCTGGGCGACCTGCCGGGACACCGCGACGGTGGTGGTGCCGAGGCGTTCGGCGGCCAGGTAGAGGCCCTTGACCCCGCGGGTGACCGGGCGGCCCTCGATCACCCCGGCGTGCAGCGAGTGCTCGGTGGCCACCACGGCCCGGACCCCGGCGAGGCGGGCGGCGAGGCGCCCGTACAGGCAGGCCCGGTAGAGGTGGGTGTGCACCAGGTCGTACCGGCCGGTGCGGATCAGCCGGACCAGCCGGGGAAGTGCGCCGATGTCCCGGTTTCCGCGCATGGCGAGGTGGTGAACGGTGACGCCCTCGGCGCGCAGCGCGGCGGCCACCGTGCCGGGGTTGGTCAGCGCGACCACCTCGCAGTGCTGGTGCGCGGGCAGGTGCCGCAGCAGCAGCTGGAGCTGGCGCTCGGCGCCACCGGAGGCGAGGCCGGTGACGATGTGCAGCACTCTCACCGCCCGCCCTCCCCGCGGGAGGCCAGGCGGCTGCGGCGCAGCTCGGTGACGGTGTCGCGGAGCCGGTGCCGGCCGCGCTTGGCACGCAGCCGCCAGGCGCCGTCACGGTCGCCGACGTAGCAGCGGGGCAGCGCGTAGCGGCCGGTGAGCGGGGAGTGGGCGATGGCGCAGGCGTGGTCGTAGCCGGCGTCGCGGACGGCCTGGGTGGCACGCAGGTCGACGGCACCGTACGGGTAGCAGAACCCGGTTACCGGGCCGCCGACGACCTCCTCCAGGGCCCGGCGGCTCTCCCGGGTCTGGGTGGCGAGGACGTCGGCGGGCAGGCCGGGGAGGGACCGGTGGCCGAGGCCGTGCGAGCCGATCTCCCAGCCGGCGGCGGCGAGTTCGGTGACCTCCTGGACGGTGAGCAACTTCTTGCGCGGGCCCTCGGCGTCCCAGTCGTTGGCCCGGCCGAGCAGGTCGGCGACCACGTAGGCGGTGGCGGTGAAGCCGTACGCCTGCAGGATCGGTACGGCGTACCGGGCGAAGTCGGCGTAGCCGTCGTCGAAGGTGAGGCCGACCAGCTTCTCGTCCTTGCCCGCGGCCCGGGCGCGCATCAGCTCCCGGACCGAGACGCCGCGCCGGCCGCGCCGGTGCAGCCAGGCGATCTGCTCGGCAAACCGCTCGGGGCTGACGGTCAGCTGGTACGGGTCCTCCTCCTCGACGGCCACCGAGTGGTACATCAGGATCCACGGCGAGGAGCTCTGCCGGCCGGGCGGGGCGGCGACGGGGCGGCGGCTTCCGGGCAGCTGTGCTTGGGGACGGCGGACGCCGGTGCGCGGTGCGTCGGCGCGCGGGCCGGCTGCCGTCGGCGCGGCCGAGCGGCGAACGCCCGACAGGGCCGAACGGACGGAACCCCGTTCAACGTCCATGGGGAAGCTTCCCTTCATCGGCGACAGGTGGCGGGCACAGGGCCCGGACGGCGGCGAGAACCGGTCCGCGCACCTCGCGGGCACCGAGGCCGGTGCCGAGGGCGGCGAAGGCCAGCACCACGGTGAGGCCCCCGAGCAGCGTCGAGAGCAGGGGGTCGGTGGGGAACGCGGCCGCGGGGGTGCCGAGGGCGGCGGCACCCGCGGCGGCGGCCAGCAGCCGGGCGTGACCGCCGAGGACCAGCCGCAGGCGCAGCGCGATGCCGCGCAGGACCAGGCCGTGCAGCAGCAGCGCGGCGGTTGCGGTGATGCCGGCCGCGTTTCCGGCGGCCAGGCCGAGGGCGCCGAAGCGGGGCGTGCCGAGCAGGCCGACGGCGACGGTGACGACCAGACCGAGCACCATGGCGGCGGCCGGGTACCAGTCGAGCAGCCGGCGCCCGCCGTCGTCGCCGCCCGGGTCGCCGGCCCGACGGACCACCGGGCGGAGCGAGAAGTACGGGCGGATCATCACGCCGATCAGCGCCTGGGCGGGCAGGCCGAAGCTGTAGATCCGGATGACGGCGGCGGTGGCGGCGGTGTCCTGCGGGCCGAAGGCGCCGCGCTGGAAGAGCAGCGCGACCACCGAGGGGGCACAGGCGAGCAGGAAGGCGGTGCCGAGCAGGACGACGGCGGCGGCCTGGCCGAGATCCTTCTCGACCCGGTCGCGGGCGGCGGTGAGATCCCCGGCGGCGAGCGCCCGGGCGACCAGCGGGAACGTGACGGTGCAGATCAGGATCGCCGCCGTCATGGCCAGCTGGGAGACCTTCGCGGCGTAGTTGAGATGCGAGATGGTGCCTGGCGGCAGCGCGGAGCCGAGGAAGCGCTCGATGAAGACCTGCGCCTGCCTGGTCAGGGTGAACGCGGCCACCGGCAGCAGGGCGAGCGGGATCAGCACCAGCGCGTGGCGCGAGCGGCGGCCCTTGGCGGGGCGGCCGGTGCGCAGCCGGTGCAGGAACGGGCCGACCAGCAGGCCGGCCATCAGCAGGCTGCCGAGGGCGACGCCGATCGCGGCGGAGCGGACGCCCCAGAGCGCGTGGCAGCTGAGCAGCACGCCGAGGATGCCGAGGTTGTAGGCGACGTAGATGCCGGCCGGGGCGGTGAAGCAGTGGTGTGCCCGGAGCGCGGCGGCGAGGTAGCCGGCCACGCCGAACGGCAGCACGGTGAACGCGGTGATTTGGGTGCAGGTGACGGCGAGACCGGGGTTGGCCAGGCCGGGGGCGAGCAGGTCGACCAGCTGGTGGGCGCCGAGCGCGGCGCCGAGCGAGAGCGCGCTCAGGGCGAGCAGCAGCCAGGGCAGGGTGGCGCGGACAAGCTGGCGGACAGGGTCGGGGCCGTCGGGGTGTTCCTCGCGCAGCACCAGGGCGAGGGCGAAGGCGGGCACCATGAGGAAGGACATGGCGTCCTCGATCAGCAGCGGCGCGGCGGTCTCCGGCACCGTCCAGGCGACCAGGAAGGCGTCGGTGCCCTGGTTGGCGCCGAAGTAGCGGGCCAGCAGCAGGTCCCGGAGCAGGCCGAGGCCGGAGCCGACGGCACTGAGCACGGCGGTGACGCCGAAGGCCTTGGCGAGAAAGCCGCGCCGGGGGGCGGCGTGGGTCTCGGCCGCGGGGGCGGTCCGGGGGGCCGGCAGCGTGGGGGCGAGTGCGGCCGGCTGGTCGGTGGTCATCGGGCGGCGGCCTCCGGGGCGGCGGCACGGGCGGCGAGGCCGAGGACGACGGAGGTCAGCACGGTGGTGGTGCCACCGATGTCCGCGTAGAGGAAGTCGACCAGCACCCAGACCAGCAGGGCCAGGGCCGCGAGGCCGGGGCCGGCGGCGCGGCGCAGGCAGCCGAGGAGCAGGCCGAGGAAGAGGGTGGCGTAGGCGACGATCCCGACCAGGCCCTGTTCGCTGAGGACCAGGAAGTACATGTTGTGCGGGGAGAGCAGCGGTTCCCGCTGGAAGCCGATGGTGGCGTCGGCGGCGTCGCTGCCGGAGGAGAGCCGCAGCGGGGCGTGGCTGTCACGCAGCTGCTGGAAGGCCTTGGGGCCGGCGCCGCGGACCGGGTGGTCCTGCCAGATGCGTTCGGCGGTGGACCAGAGGTCGTAGCGGTCGGAGACCGACTGGTCGGGGGCGGCGGAGACGGAGCCGATCGAGGTGAGCCGGGCGGTGACGCCGGAGCCCCCGAGGCCGAGGCCGCCGACCAGCACCACGCCGGCGGCCAGGGCGAGGACGGCGCTGCGGACGGCGAGCCGGGCGTCGGCGCGCAGCAGCAGGACGACGGCGGCGGCGCCGGTGGCGATCCAGCTGCCGCGGCTGAAGGAGACGGCGAGCGGGAAGGCGAGGAAGGCGGCGGCCGCGTACATGGCGCGGCGCAGCCGGTGGTCGCCGCCGGGGCCTCGTTCGGCGAGGGCGAGGGCGAGGGCGGCGAGCAGGCCGTAGCTGACGACGGTGGACATCGCCATGATGTCGAGCGCGCCGAAGGTGCCGACGGCCCGGATCGGCTGGCCGGTGTAGGAGGCGCCGGTCCGGGTGAGGTACTGGTGGGCGCCGACCACGCCCTGGATCAGGGCGGCGGCCACGAAGGAGCCGAGGACCAGCCGCTGGTCGGTGCGGTCGCGCAGCGCGCAGAGCACGGCGGCGGGCACCAGGACGAAGACCTGGGTGAGCCGGACGAAGCCGGTGAGGCTGGTGGCCGGGTCGATCGAGCCGACGGTGGCGACGGCGGCGGCGACCACGATCGCGCCGAACCGGACGGCGGCGGTGCGGCCGATCGCGGGCGTGCGGCCGCGCAGCAGGCCGACGGCGGTGAGCGCGACCAGGGCGAGCGAGGCGAGGTCGGCCGCCGTGATGTGGACGGCGGCGGTGACGTCCTTCTCCCCGGTGGGGACGCAGACCAGCAGGACGGTGGCGGCGGCGAGGAGGCTGGGCCGTTCCAGGAGGGCCGTCCAGGCCCGGCGTAAGGCCCGGGCGGGTCGGGGGACGGCGGTGAGGGTGAGGGCCACGCTGGGTCAGCTCCCGTCCGGGTGGAGCATCAGGGCCGCCGTGCGGCACAGGATCTTGACGTCCTGCCAGAGGCTCCAGCTCTCGATGTAGCGGTTGTCGAAGCGGGCCCGGTCCTCGATCGAGGTGTCCCCGCGCAGGCCGTTGACCTGGGCGAGGCCGGTGAGGCCGACCGGGACGCGGTGGCGGTCCGCGTACTCGGGGTAGGCCTGGCTGAACCGCATGACGAAGTAGGGGCGCTCGGGGCGCGGGCCGACCAGGCTCATGTCGCCGCGCAGGACGTTCCACAGCTGCGGCAGCTCGTCGAGGGAGCTGCGGCGCATCAGCTTGCCGACGGCGCCCATCCGGTGGTCCTGGGCGATGTTCCAGCGGGTCGCGGACTCGTGCTCGTTGCTGGGGCGCAGGGTGCGGAACTTGAGGACGGTGAAGACCCGGCCGTCGAGCCCGGTGCGCTGCTGGCGGAAGAGGACGCCGGGGCCGGTGTCGAAGCGGACGGCGAGGGCGCAGAGCGCGAGCACGGGGGCGAGGGCGAGCAGGCCGAGGCCGGCGGCGGCGACGTCGAGGGCGCGCTTGGCGGCCCAGCCGGGGCGGCGCATCGCCGGGCGGCCGACCCGCAGGCAGGGGAAGCCCCAGAGGTGGTCGCCGCCGGTGTGCCGGCCGGTCTCCAGCGAGCCGTACTCGCGCAGCGCGGGCACCAGCCAGACCTGGCAGCCGAGCCGGGCGGCGTCGCGCAGGGCGGCGGCGGTCTCGGCTTCGTCGGCGGCGCCGGCGGTGGCGACCACGTGGTGGATCCGGTGTCGGCGGATCTCGCGCTCCAGCACCTCGCGCCCGCCCAGGACGGGCAGGTCGGTGTCGCCGGCCAGCAGCGGCGGGTCGGGGTCGAGGAAGCCGACCGGGCGCATCCCGTACTCGCCGCGCTCGCTGAGGGCGGCGGCGACCCGCCGGCCGAGTCGGCCGGCGCCGAGCACCAGGACGGGGCTGGGGCGGCTGCGGCGGATCCGGCGGACCAGGTGGTAGAGCAGGGCGCGGCCGCAGACGGCGAGCAGCAGTTGGATGCCGAGCAGGGCGGTCAGCCGGGTCGGGGTGGCGGGGCCGCAGTCGGGCCAGCGGCCGTCGAGGCAGCCGGCCAGGGTGACGGCGAAGGCGGTGGCGACCACGGCCCGGACGGTCAGCGCCGGGAGTTCGTCGAGGACGGAGAGGGTGAGCCGGGTGCGGTAGAGGCCGGCGGCCAGGTTGAGCACGAGCAGCAGCGGCAGCAGGGCGGCCACGCCGAGCAGCGGCGCGACCCGGACGGCCGGGTCGAGGGCGCGGTTGGCGATCCCGGTGGCGGTGCACAGCGCCAGGGCGTCGACCGCGGCCAGGGCGGCCGGCAGGGCGAGCCGGGAGCGGACCGGCCTGCGGTGGCGGCGGGTCGGCGGGGCGCTGCGGGTCTGGGCGGACCGGGCCGGGCGGTCGAGCAGCCCGGTGGCGGGCCGGCGCTGGCCGGAGAGGGGTCGGCCGGACAGGGGCCGGCCGGGCCGTGGCACGCTGTCGTGGTCAATGGTCATCAGCGCACGAACTCCCCTGCTGTGTGCCCGGGGTGACGGCCTCCCGGCACCGGTTGGCCCGGAGCGGCCGTCCCGGCCCGGTGGGCGCGGTCCTGACAGCACCTGCTGCCGCTGGCGGCTTTCGATTTTCTCGCAAATTCCCGGTGTGAAATCAAAACGATGCAGGCAAAATCAGACATTACCGACCGCGGACTGGAATGCTGGAAGTCGACTTGCCATTTCATTCCAGCCGCCCATTAATAGGTATTTCTGATTTCACGCCTCGCCCACAACCGGCTGAGGGTGCGAATACGACAGCGCCTGAGCGACCGGCATTCACGGCATGTGAAACGATCAGATCCGCTGCGGGACACGGGCACGGCGCCGTCCGGCCGCCGGCCCGGCCCCCAACAGATCCCGATAAAGGGCGTCCACCTGTTCGACCACCGATCGGACGTCATGGCGGGCCGCGGCATGGTCACGCAGGCGCGCACCGCGTCGCTCGCACTCGATCGGATCGGACAACGCTTCGGCCATTCGGGTGGCGAGCGCGACAACATCCTCCGACGGCACCACGGCCTGCTTCCGCTCGGCCGGCGGCAGGCATTCCCGGGCCCCGGGCACATCCGTCAGCAGCACCGGACGGCCCGCCGCCATCGCCTCCAACGGAGCCAGCGCCATCCCCTCCCAGCGCGAGGGCAGCACCACCAGGTCCGCCGCCGCCAGCCACGGCCGCGGATCCGGGACGTCCCCGGCCAGCCGCACCCGGGACGGCTCGGCGGACTCCCGCACGGTGTCGGCCAGACTGGTCTCGTCCGGGCCGCCGCCGACCAGCGCCAGCCGGGCCTGCGGCACCCGGCGCAGCACCTCGGGCCAGGCGGCGAGCAGCACGTCCTGACCCTTCTGCCGGCAGAGCCGGCCCAGACAGACCGCCAGCGGGGCGTCCAGGTCCAGGCCGAGCGCGATCCGGGCGGCCCGCCGCTCGGTCGGCGCGTAATGGCGGACGTCGACGCCGTTGGGCACCACCGCCCAGTCCGCGTGCAGGCCGGCCGCGACACCGTCGGCCCGCTCCTGAACGCTGACGCAGAGCAGCCGGTGCGCCCAGCGGGTCGCGTACCGCTCCCAGCGCAGGGTGGCCGCCGCCAGCGCGCCGTCGACGGCGGCGAACGACCAGGCGTGCGGCTGGAAGACGGTCGGCACCGCGCCCCGGATGGCCAGCCGGCCCGCCAGGCCGGCCTTGGCGCTGTGCAGATGGACCATGTCGGGCGCGGCGGCCCGGACGATCCGGCGCAGCCGCCACGCCTCGGCGGCGGTGGCGGGACCGGGCGAACGGCGGGCGGGCCAGTCGTGGACCAGCGCGCCGACCGCGGCGGCCTCCTCGGCCAGCCGGCCACCGCGCGGGCAGGCGACCAGCACCCGGTGGCCGGCCTCGCGCTGACCGCGGACCAGGTCGACGACGACGCGGGCGACTCCGCCGTCGACGGGCTGCGAAATGTGAAGGATCGTCATATGCACGGCGGCGAGCCTAGGGTGGCGCCGCCGCGCCGGGGGCCTGCCGTCACCCGCAGGTGGTGGTCGGCCACCCGTACGGCTTGGCGGTCGTACGGGTGGACGAACTCATCGAAGATCTGCCCGAGCCGGGCGCCGGGTCAGCGGACCTCGGCGGCCAGGTTGGCCAGCACCTGGTCGTGGATGCGGTTCAGGCCCTTCGGGGCGAAGGTCCGCTCGAAGAAGCCGCCGATGCCGCCCGCGCCCTGCCAGGTGGCCGAGACGGTGACCTTCGACCGGCCCTCGCCGACCGCGGAGACCGTCCAGGTGATCACCATGCTGGAGTTGGCGTCCTTCTCCACCAGCTGGTCCGGCGTCGGAGCCGAGACGGTGAACAGGCAGTCCCGGATCCGCTTCTCGGTGGCCTGGAGCTTCCAGTGCACCTGGGTGCCCGCACCGGTGCCGCCGACCCGGACCTCGTACTCGCTGTACTGCGCGGGCAGCAGCTTGGGGCGGGTCACCTGGTAGTCGGCCAGCGCCTCGTACACCCGCTCGGGGGCGGCGTCGTAGACCCGCTCGGTGGTGGCCTGCACCTGTCCCATGGTCCTGCTCTCCTTCATCCTCGGACTGCGGTTTCACCGGCAAGCCAACCACAGCGGGAGGCTCACGCCAGCCGGAGGCCTCCGGTGCGCTGGGCGCGGGCCTCGCCGAGCCGAAGGGCCAGTGCCGCGCCCGCCAGCAGCAGCGCGCAGAGCGCCGCCAGCCAGGCCAGACCGGGCGCCAGCTCGCCGAGGCCCCGGCCCTCCAGAAGGGCGCCCCGGACCACGGTCAGGCTGCCGGTCAGGGGCAGCGCCGCCCCGAGTACGCGCAGCACGCCGGGGAGGGCGAAGGCGGGCAGCCGGACGCCGGCGACGAACCACATCGGGTCGTCCAGCACGGTGTAGACGAAGGCGGAGTCCCGGGAGAACACCATCAGGCTGTTGAGCAGCGCACCCCAGGCCACCGCGGGCAGCAGCAGGGCCAGCAGCACCACCGGGTACATCCACGGCCCGGCGACGTCCAGGGCGCCGAAGCCGAACGCGGCGGCGCCCAGGAAGCAGGTGAGCAGCCAGGCGTTCTGCATCAGTGCGCCGGCACCGTTGGCGAGCATCAGGACCAGCCGGTCGGCGGGCGAGAGGAAGAGCAGCTCCAGGGTGCCGGTGGTGCGCTCGAAGGCGAAGTTCCACGCGGACTGGACCAGCGAGAAGAAGAACGCCCAGGCCAGCGCTCCGGTGGCGAGGAAGCCGAGCAGCCGGGCCGGGTCGGCGGCGAGCGGCCAGCGGGCGGCGGCGGCCGAGCCGGCCGCGATCGGGTGCAGCGTGTAGTAGGTGGCGGCCAGCTGGAGCAGCGGCCAGACCAGCATCGAGGCGACCACGAGCGGCTGGCCGAACAACGTGCGGTGCTGCTTCAGCGCCTCGGCGGCGAACACCTTGCCGGCGTGCCGCAGCGCGCGCCCCCGGCCCAGGTCACGGCCGCCGGGCCGGGGCCGGGGGCGGCGGGTGGTGCCCGGGCGCGGCGGCGGAAGGGTGCGTCCCGCGGGGTACGGCGACCGGGCGCCCCGGTCGGCCAGGCCGAGCAGCAGCGCGTCGGTGGGTGGCAGGCCGGTCATGCGGCCACCGCCGACCGGGGGCGCACGGGAGCCGGCGCGGTGTCGGTGAGGGCGAGGACGGCGTCCTCCAGGCTGGCCTCGGTGACCTCGAGGCCGCCGATCGACCCGCCGGCGGCGACGATCGCCCCGGCCAGCGGGCCGGCCACGTCCTCCGGGTGGCGGACGGTGACCAGCAGGGCGCCCTCCCCGGTGGGCTCCAGCTGCGCGGCGACGCCGAGGCGGCCCGCGAAGTCGGCCACGGCGGACTCCAGTCGGGGCGACGGGTTGGTGACGGTGACCCGGACGCTGCGGTGGCTGCCGGTCGCCGCCTTGAGCTCCGCCGGGCTGCCGGCCGCGAGGTGGCGGCCACCGGAGATCACGTAGACGTGCTCGCAGAGCTCCTCGACCTCGGTCAGGTAGTGCGAGGTGAGCAACACTCCGCGGCCCTCGGCGGCGAGCGAGGCGACCACTCGGCGCAGGTCCCGCGCGATCGGCGCGTCCAGCCCCAGGGTGGGCTCGTCCAGCAGCAGGTACGCCGGGTCGTTGATCAGGCCGCGGGCGATCGAGAGCCGCTGCGTCATGCCGCGCGAGTACCGCTCGACCGGAGTGTCGGCGGCGTCGGTGAGGCCGACCAGCTCCAGCAGCTCGCCGATCCGGGGGCGCAGGACGGGGTTGGGGACGTCGTAGAGGTGGCCGAAGTAGCGGAGGTTCTCGGCGCCGGTGAGCTTGCCGTAGACCATCCGCTCCCCGCCGGCGATCAGGTTGATCCGGCGACGGGCGTCGCGGGCGTGCTCGACCACGTCGAGACCGTCCAGGGTGACGGTGCCGGAGGTGGGGCGGAGCAGGGTGGCGAGGATCTTGATGGTGGAGGTCTTGCCGGCGCCGTTGAGGCCGAGCAGGCCGGTGACCCGGCCGGGCGGGATCTCCAGGTCGAGGCCGTCCACGGCGGTCTTCACGGTGCGCGGGCCGAACAGGCCCTTGTCCCGGGTGCGGAAGGTCTTGCGCAGGGCGCGGGTGCGGATCATGCCGGCGGCTCCTCGGGTCGGCGGCGGGTGCGGGTCGCCGGGTTCAGGGGTCTGGGGGTCACGGGGCTCCGGGTCACGGACCTCTCGGTCGCGGATCTCTCGGCCACGGATCTCTCTGCCACGGGTCAGAAGCTCCGTTCGATGGCGCGGCGTTCGGCGGCGGGCAGCAGCTGCAGGCCGAGCAGCAGGTAGCCGACGCTGAGGGCGAGGCAGGTGACCAGCCGCGGGAGGAGGTCGGCGAGCGGCCGCCCCTGGCCGAGCGCGTCGCGCAGCACGTCCATGGCGGAGGTGACGGGCAGCAGTTCGGCCAGCCACTGGGCGGGCACCGGGAGGTAGCTGTTCGGGAAGGTGATGCCGCAGAGCAGCGAGACGGCGAGGAAGACGGTGTTCTGCGAGATGTGCGCCTCGCCGGCGACGATCATCAGTGCGCCGAGCACGACCGCGACGGCGAAGACGGCGGCGGCCAGCGCCACCACCCCGGCCAGGACGGCCAGCGGGTGCCAGGCGGGCAGCGTGATGCCGAGGACGGCGGCGAACCCGCCGAGCAGGCCGACCTCGACGGCGGTGTTGAGCAGCGCGAAGCCGGTGAAGCCGAGCAGGTACGGCAGCCGCCCGGCCGGGGCGATCAGCAGCGCGCCCAACGTGCCCTGACGCTGCTCGGTGATCAGCGCCTTGCTGCTCCAGAGCAGCATCCGGACGGTGAACATGTAGCCGGCGGCGCCGATCGCGATGTAACCGAGGTAGTCGGCGCCGCCGGTGCGGGCGGTGAAGTCCTCGGCCACCGAGCCGCCGCCGATGGCGTGCAGGCCCAGGTAGGACAGGCCGATGGTGAACACGCCGATCAGCAGGCAGCCGACGGCGTACGACCACGGGTAGGCCCGGCTGGTCATCGTCCAGGTCCGGCGCAGGGTCGCCCAGGCGACGGGCATGTGCCCCCCTTTCGCTCTCATGGTCCTTGAGTTTCTAATAGGAACTTACAAGTTCCCTTTCGGAACTCGCAAGGGGGTGCAAGGATGGACCGTCCGAATGGTGAGAGGAGCGACGGTGCTCAGAGACGTGCCAGAGCGCGACGCCAGCTGCGCGATCGCCCAGTCGGCGGCGGTGATCGGAGACTGGTGGAGCATCCTGATCGTCCGTGAGTCGGCGCGCGGCCGGCTGCGCTTCGACGAGCTCCAGCACGAGCTGGGCATCTCCCGCAAGGTCCTCACCGAGCGGCTCGGCCACCTCGCCGAGGCCGGCGTACTGGAGCGGGTGCCCTACCAGAGCGGCCCCGTCCGGTACGAGTACCGGCTCACCGACTCCGGGCGGGCACTGCTGCCGGTCCTGGTGGCGATGCAGGACTGGGCCGACCGCTGGCTGCTCGGCGACGGCGCGCTCTCCGCCTCGGCCACGCCCGACAGCGCCGAGACCGCCCGGCTGGCCGCGCTGCCCGGCACCCGGCTGCCGCGACTCACCCTGCCCGTGCACACCGGCGGCGAGCTTGACCCGGTCGACCCGGAGGCCGGCGCCACCGTGCTGTTCTGCTATCCCGCCACCGGGCGGCCCGCGCCGCTGCCGGCCGGCTGGGGGGACATCCCCGGCGCGGTCGGCTGCACGCTGGAGAACCGGCTCTTCCGCGAGGCGTACCCCGAGTTCCGCGCGGCCGGCCTGGCGCTGCGTGGGATCTCCACTCAACGGCCGGACGAGCAGCGGGAGTTCGCCGAGGCGGAGGAGATCCCGTTCCCGCTCCTCTCCGACCTGGACGTCCGGCTGACGGCCACGCTGCGGCTGCCCACCTTCCACGTCGGCCAGGGCCTGCGGCTGAAGCGGGCCGTGCTGGTACTGGACCGCGAACGGGTGGTACGCCGGGTGGTCTTCCCCGTCACCGACATCCCGGGCGCCGTCCGGCAGGCGCTCGCGGATGCGCGGGAGGTGGCGGGTTCGCCCCGGGGCCTGCCGGGTTAGGGTGGCCGGTGTGCTCGATCAGGTGACAGCAGTGCGCTATGTCGACCCGCTGCGGGCCGGCGGCTCCGTCCCCGGCGTGGTGGAGACCGACGACCTGGGCACCTACGTGGTCAAGTTCACCGGTGCCGCCCAGGGCCGCAAGGCGCTGGTGGCCGAGGTGATCGTCGGCGAACTCGCCCGGCGGCTCGGCCTACCGGTGCCCGAACTACGGCTGGTCGACTTCGACCCGGCGGTCGCCGAGAGTGAGCCCGACCCCGAGATCCAGGACATCCTCAGGGCCAGCGGCGGGCTCAACCTCGGGATGGACCTGCTGCCCGGCGCCCGCGACTACCGGCCCGGCATGATCCCGGTCGACCCCGTCCAGGCCGGCCGGGTGATCTGGCTGGACGCGCTCACCGGCAACGTCGACCGCACCGTGCACAACCCCAACCTGATGGTCTGGCACGGGAGGCTCTGGCTGATCGACAACGGCGCCGCGCTGGTCTTCCACCACCGCTGGTCCAGCGCCGGGGCCGCCGTCGGCAAGCGGTACGACCTCAGCGCCCACGCCCTCGGCGGCTGCACCCCCGACGTCCGGCTGGCCGACGAGGAGCTCGGACCGCTGGTCACCACCGGGCTGCTGGAGGAGGTGCTGGCGCTCGTCCCGGACGAGTGGCTGGCCGACGAACCCGGCTTCGACTCGGTGGACGCGCTGCGGCACGCGTACGTCACGCACCTGGCCACCCGCGCGGGGCTCTCCGCCGAGTGGCTGCCGGACGGCTTCCCCACGCCCGAGCAGCTGCGCGAGGCCGAACTCCGGCGGGCCGCCCGGACCAGGGCCGGCCGGCCCGCCTGGCTCCAGGAGGTGCCGGACCTGCACGGCAAGCCGTCGGTCGAGACGGTCTGGGACCACCACTTCGAGTGAGGCCCGGGCCGGTCAGCCCACCGCCGGGCGGACCCAGCCGAAGTACTCGACCGCCGTACCGACCAGCAGGCCGAAGCAGTGCAGGGCGAAGAGCGCGGCCCGGTTCATCCGGCGCACCGACGGCGAGAGCAGTGCCAGGGCCGGCAACGCCAGGCCGAGCACCGGGCCGAGCACCAGGAGCAGCAGCACGCCCAGCACGGTGGCCAGGGTCGAGCCGGAGGCGAGGCCCATGACACCGACCACCAGGCCGCCGCCGAACATCAGCGTCAGCATCGGAGCGGCGGCGAGCAGCTGGGCCACCCCCAGCAGCAGCCACGGCCAGACCCGTTCGCCGTTCGGACGGGCCTGGGCCTGGGCCTGCGCCTGCGCCTGCCATCCGGGATAGCTCTGCGCCATGGTGTTCCGCTCCTTGTGCCTGGTGCCGTCGGTGGCCCCATTCTGGCGATCACCGCCGGGCCGTCGCCTGAGTACCCGTACTCAAAACGAGGTGGGGGGCGGGACCAGAGTCCCGCTCCCCACCTCGGCGTTGTCGGCTCAGCCGGTCACCCGGTCAGCGCGTCAGCGCCACCACTGGACCGCCTTCTCGGCGTTGATGATGCCGGCGCCGTAGAAGCCGTTGTCGTCCGCACCGCCCTCGCAGGTGGCGGTCCACTCACCGGCACCGCCCGGGTTGAACGGGGCCGACGGGCAGGCGTGCGACTCGGCCTGGCTGGTCAGCATCTCGGTCAGCTCCTCCGGGCTGGCCCACGGGAAGGTGCTGGCGAGCAGGGCGAGCACACCGGCGGCGTGCGGCGAGGCCATCGAGGTGCCCTGCATGTAGCCGTACTTGCCACCCGGCAGGGTGGACAGGGTGCGGCCGTTCTTGTCCGGGGTGTCCGGGATCTGGTAGCGGCGGTCGCCACCGGGGGCGGCCACGGTGACCTTGCCCTTGCCGTAGCTGGAGTAGTAGGCCTTGTCACCGTTGACGCCCACCGAGGAGACGGCGACGACGCCGTCCACCTCGGTCGGCAGGCTCAGGCAGTCCGTGGTGACCGGACGGGTGCCGGGGGTGGTGTCGTCCGGGCTGCTCACGTCAGTGGTCTTGTGGGCGAGGTCGATGTTCTCGTTGCCCGCCGCGGCCACGTTGAGGACGCCCTTGCGCTGCGAGAACTCGATCGCGCGCCGGACGGCGGTGGTGATCGCCGCCTGGTCGGCGTCGTTCTCGCAGTTGAACATCCACGGGTCGACGTAGTAGCTGTTGTTCGTCACCTTGAACTTGTGCTCACCGGCCCAGACGAAGCCGCAGATCGCGTACTCCGGGTAGATGAACCCGCCGTCGTCGACGACCTTGACCGCGGCCAGCTTGACGTTCGGGGCGATGCCCTCGATGCCCTTGCCGTTCTTGGCGGCGCCGATGGTGCCGGCCACGTGGGTGCCGTGGTCGCCGTCCGGGCCCGGCTGCCAGGCGTCGAACGCGGTGTTCGGCTTGCCGCCGTCGATGCAGGAGACCGACTGCGAGGCGTCCACGTTGGCCTTGAGGTCCTCGTGGTTGGCGTCGATGCCGGAGTCCAGGACGCCGACGGTGACGTTCCGGCTGCCCAGGGAGAGCTTGTGGGCCTTGTCCACGCCGATCTGGCGCATGTCCCACTGGTTGGCCCAGTTGGGCTCCTGGCCGGCGGCGGCCGCAGCGGCCGCGGCGGCGGCGGTCGGCTCGGCGGCGACCTCGGCCTTCTGCGAGTCGGCGGCCGTGATGCCCTTGGTGCGGCTGGCGCCGACCGACTGGACGCCCTTGGCCAGCCGCAGCTTGGCGGCGAACTTGGTGTCGTTCGAGCGGGCGATCACCACGCCGATCTGCTCGTAGGAGTACACCACGCTGCCACCGAGGCCCGTGATGGCCTTCTCGACCTTCTGCACCTGGCCGTGGTTGGCCTGGGTGTTGACAACGTAGCTGAGCAGCGGCCCGGTCGTCGGCTCGGCCCCGGTGGCCGCGACGGCGGTACCGGCAGGCAGCGCCAGGGCACCGGCCGTGGCGAGGACAACGCCCACCGCGGCGTACCGGGTCCGGCTGATCCGAGGAACACTCATAGGGGTTGGCCCTCCCGAGTCGTCATGCAGCTGCGGGTCGGCAGATGCACTGGAATGATCGGGACGCTAGTGAACATGCGTTGCAATCCGCAAGAGGTAGTCATCTAATCGACACCGTTCGACCACTTCCGAGGGTTGCGGCTCCTCCCCTGCCGACCCACCGTCAATCCATAAAGTGAATATCCGGACTTCTGCCGATTTCCCGCGCCAGAGCGTGGACGATCCACAATTCACGCCGGGACGGCGCGTCGCGGGGCGGCCCGGCGCTCCGGTCAGAGCCGGTACAGGCGGCGGGCGTTGTCTGCGGCCACCTGGCGGGCGAGGCGGTCGGCGTCGGCGGCGGAGCAGGCGCCGTCGGCCCGCCAGTGATCCAGCAGGGTACCCAGGCCGTGCCGGAACTGGGCCGCGCCGGCCAGGTACAGTTCGGGCAGCCCGTAGGCGTCGGTGGAGAAGAGCAGCTTGCCGAACGGCGCCAGCTCCAGCATCTCGCCGAGCACGGCCGCCACCCGGGGGCCGACGTAGGAGGCGGTCAGCCCGAGGTCGGCGTACACGTGTGGGAAGGCATGGGCCAGCCAGGCCGCCTGCCGGTGGTACGGGTAGCCGTGCAGCAGCACCAGGGGCACGCCGCTCGGCTCGGCGGCCCGGACGAAGTCGGTGAGCAGCGACGGGTCGGCCAGGTGCAGGGTGAGGTCCGGATCGCCGAAGCCGGTGTGGAGTTGGAGCGGCAGGCCGAGCTCGGCGCAGACGTCCAGGGCCGTCCAGAGCAGGTGGTGCAGCAGCACGGGGTCGGTCAGCCGGCCGCGCCCGGCACGCTGCCACTGCCCCGCGGCGGCCGTCACCGCCGTCGCGGTGGGCCGGCCGGCGGGCACCGCCAGGCCGTTCCGGTAGGCCAGTACCGATTTGACCGCCACCGCGCCGGTGGCCGCGGCCGCCAGCGCCTCCCGGACGGCGAGCGGCCAGGCTCCGGCGCCCGCCGGTACGGACTCGGCGACGGACTCCAGCCGGACCACCTCACGCACCCGGGCGCCGGTCGCATCGGCGAACTCGCTGAGCGGCAGCAGCGGATGGCCCGCCGCCGCCGTCAGCCCGGTGTCCACCAGGCAGGTGTCCAGCGCGGCGGCGACCAGCAGCCGCCGGGTGGCCTCGGGGGCTCCCAGCTCGCGCCGACGGGCCAGGTAGTCCGCGGCGGGGGTGTGCGCGGGCAGGCCGAGCGCCGGCGGGCACCAGCGGCGGACGGCCAGGCCGAGCGCGCTGTCGAACGGCGAGGTGCCGGGCGCGGGCGGCCGGTCGGACTCGGTGAGCAGCCCCGCCAGGGCGTCGTCGGCGAGGTCGGCCGCCACCACACTGTGGCAGTGGTGGTCGACCAGGGCCGGGACGTCCAGCGAGGGCACCTCAGAGCCTCCTTCACCCACCATGTGCCGGCGGCTCTTAGTAGCGCCAGCGGGTGGCGGCGACCAACTGCTGCGGCGTGGCGGAGGCGTACTGCTCGCTCTCGGCGGTGCGGACGGCCAGCACCGCCTCGTAGAGCGGCTCGCCGAGTGCTTCGCGGAGCACTGCCGACTTCCGGTAGGCGGCGATCGCCTCGGCCGGGGCGGCCGGCAGCCGGGGCACCGTGCCGGGCGCGGCGGCGGCCGGATCCCCGGTGAACTCCGGTGGCAGCGCGAGCCGTTGGTCCAGCCCGGCGAGGCCGGCGGCGAGCACGGCGCCGACCGCCAGGTAGGGGTTGGCGGTGGCGTCGAAGCACTTGATCTCGGCGTTGGCCGCGGTGGACCGCTCCCCGGAGGAGCCGGTGACCAGCCGCAGGGCGGCCTCCCGGTTCTCCAGGCCCCAGCACTGGTAGGCGCCGGCCCAGTGCGAGGGCACCAGCCGCAGGTACCCGGCCGGGCTGGAGGAGCCGAGCACCAGCAGCTCGGGCAGTGCGCCGAGCACCCCGGCGAGGAAGCCCTCGGCCTCGGCCGTCAGCCCGTGCGGGCCGGAACCGCCACGGGCGAGGTTCTGCCCGTCGCGCCAGAGGCTGAGGTGGAGGTGCCCGCCGTTGCCGACCGAGCCGGCCTCGACCACCGGGGCGAACGAGGCCCGCAGGCCGTGCCGGGCGGAGACGGCCCGGATGGTCTGGCGGACCAGGACGGTGGTGTCGGCGGCCTCGACCGGCCCCTCGGGGGCGACCGAGACCTCGAACTGGCCCGGGGCGTACTCGGGGTGGATCTGCAGGACCGTCAGGCCCTGCTCGGCGAGGGCGCGCAGGACGTCCCGGAGGTAGTCGGAGAGGTCCGTCAGCCGGTGCATGCCGTAAGCGGGGCCGGCCGTCGGGTAGCGGGGCTCCTCCTGCGGCTCCCCGGCGAGCGCCACCACCCACTCGACCTCGATGCCGGCCTTGAGGCTCAGCCCGCGCCCGGCGGCGGCCGCCGTCATCCGGCGGGCGAACAGCCGCTGGCAGCCGGGGTGCGGGGCGCCCGCCTGGGTGTACCGCTCCCCCGGCGCCCAGGCCCAGCCGGGCTGGGCGGCCAGCGGGACCAGCCGGTCGAGGTCCGGGTAGAGGCGCAGATCCCCGGTGGGGCCGCCGATCAGCCGGCTGGTGACGATCGTGTCGTCGGCGAGGAAGACGTCGAAGCAGGGCGCCGCGCCGACGCCCCACTGGGCGGCGTGCACCAGGCCCGCCAGTGGGACGGCCTTCACCCGGGCGATGCCCGCGTTGTCCACCCAGGTGACGGCCACCGCGTCGACCCCGGCCGGGCGCAGCCGCTCGACCGCCGCCTGCGCCCGCTCGGCGCGCTCGGCCCGCGGCGGCAGGGCGACGGCGGCGGCCCCCGTGGCGGCGGGCCCCCCGTGGGGCTCGCCGGTGGGCTCGGCCTGGCCGGCGGCGACGGTTCCGGTGCTCATACCTCCATGCTGCCCCGGGAGTTGGGTGAGCGGAACTCCCCTATCGGGTGGCCCGGGCGGACGCCTGTCCGCCCGTTCACTCGTCCGGGGCGAACAGGGCCACCAGATCCCCCGCCGTGAGCCGCTCCAGGCTGTCCGGGGCCTCGTCCAGCCGGCCCGGGTACAGCCGGTAGAGGGCACCGCCAAGACCTGTCGGCGCCGGCACGTCGGCGTGTACCAGGGCGGTGAACGCCCTTGCGCCGGTGATCCGTTCGGCCAGGGCGAGGGCGGTGTCGTCGGCCCGGCCGCCCTGCTGCTCGTCCGGCCGGTGCCGGGCGCGCAGCCGCTCGGCGAAGGCCGCCACCGGCTCGTCGGCCGCCCGGCGGTAGCCGTCGAGCGCGCCGTCACGGGTCCGGACCAGCACCTCGTCGGTGCGGGCGGCGGCGGACGCGACGGCGAGGTCCCAGAGCGTGGCGCGGGAGCCCTCGGCGAAGTGCGCCACCACGTCCCTGGCGAGAGTGCCGATCCGGTCCCGGTGCCGCCAGACGTTGTGGAAGCCGCCGGAGGCGCTGGTGTTGAGGTCGGTCCAGGTGTAGCTGCGCCGCTCCAGGTCGACGATCATCGGCACGCTGACCCTGGCGTCGCCGCTGAGGTCCAGCCGCTGCCGGACGGCCTCCGGGTGGAACCGCTCCTTGCGGTACGCGGCCGCCGCCGAGGTGTCCAGCTCCATGAAGCCGGCGAAGGCGTCGGCCAGGTCCTCGAACGGGATGTCGTTGTAGGCGAAGACGACGACCACCGCGTACCGGGCGCCCCCGTCGGCCAGCGCGGGCAGGTCGAGGTCGACGAACTCGGTGGCGCCGTGCGGCGGCGGGGCGGAGGTGAAGTCGCCGGAGTGCACGGCGGCGCGCGGCCCGTGCACCAGGTGGGTGTAGTCGCAGAGGCCGGCGAACTGCCAGTGCTCGTCGTAGAACGCCACCGACAGGTCGAGGTCGACCCGCTGGTGCGGCTGCTGCATCCAGTGCAGGAAGAGCCGGACGCGGCCGCCGTCGGGCAGCTTCTGGACGCTGCCGCGCGGCACCGCGACCAGCGACTTGGCACTGGCCCGCTCGGCGGACGGGACCACCAGGTCGGCCAGGCCCTCGTCCAGCACGGCGACGTCGAGGCGCTCGTGCTGCCCGGCGCGGCGCAGCAGTTCGGCCTCGATCAGGGTGCAGACGGGTGCGCCGAGCGCGGCCGGGACTTCGGTGCCCCAGTCGTCGCGGGCGTGCGCCAGCGCGACCCGCCCGCGCGGGAAGTAGAGCCGGCGCTCACCGACCTCGCGGGGCGCGCGCAGCCGCCCGTAAGCGCCGAGCAGCGGGCCGGGCGCGACCTTGCGCAGCGCGGCCGGGAGCGCCTCGGCGAGCTCGGCGGGCAGCGGCTCGCCGGGGCTCCAGGAGGCGTGCACCCGCAGCAGGTGGTGCAGCCGGCGGACCAGCTCGCCCGGGCGGCGGGCCAGCAGCCGGACCGCGGCGGGCACGTCGCCGGAGGCGAGGGCCAGCTCGACCTCGGCGGCAAAGGTGGTGACGGCGAGCCGGGTGTGGCCGGCCGGAGTCGCGTTGACCCGCAGCGGTGCCGGGGCCTCGCGCAGCCGCGGGCCGAGGCCGTGCAGGTCGAGGTCGCTCTGCCGGAGCACGGCGAAGGCGGCGGCCGCGTACGGGAAGCGCTCGCGGTGCTCGTACGGGTGCAGCAGCTCGCCGGCGCGCAGCCAGGCCTGACGGTGCCGGCCGAGGTCCTCGGCGAGGGTGCCGACCGGGAGCGCGTCGAGGACGGCCAGCAGGTCGCGGCGGAGCGGGCGGGGCAGGTTGCGCAGCCGCAGGCCCTTGGCGGTGGCGGGCAGCAGGTCGGGCTCGGCGCCGGACCACGCCCAGACCAGCCGGAGCACGTCGGTGGCGGTGGTGAGGTGGGCGGCGAGCAGCGGACGGACGGCGTCGCGGTCGCGGTGGAGCAGGGCCGCCAGCACGGTGGCGCGGCTCTCCCGGACGGGGATGTCGACGGGCAGCCAGCCGGCCGGGTCGGCGGGGGCGAACCGGAGCAGCAGCGCGAGGTCCTCGCGGTCCTGCGGGTTCAGCGGGGTGCGGCGCTCCAGCAGACGGCGCAGCTCGGCGACGGCGACCGCGGCCTGGTCGGCGCCTTCGGCGAGCCGCAGCGGGCGCAACCTGGCGTCCGGTCCGTGCTCGCGGGCGGCGTTGCGGACGGCCTTGGCGTCCAGCGGCAGGTAGCGCTCGGCGGCGATCGGGGTGGCGCAGAGCGGGCAGTGCCCGTAGTCGCCCAGCTCGTCGTAGCACTCCCCGCAGAGCAGGTGGGCGCAGGGCGCGAGGGCGCCGATGCCGGCCTCGTGCCCGGTGTGGTCGCAGCAGCAGCACGGCTGGTTCGGCTGGTTGAGCAGGAAGGCGCGGACGTGCGCGGAGTAGATGCTGTGCGCGTGCTCCGGGACCCCGTCGGGGAAGCGCCGGAACAGCGGCCAGTGCCGCCGGTCCGCACCGGTCTGCCCGTCGAGCCGCAGCAGCAGCGCCTGCCCGGCCTCCCCCAGCGCGGCCGGCCGCAGCCGGCCGAGCGCCGCCCGCAGCGGCCCGGTCAGCAGGTACCCGCGCTGCGCGAGGTCGGCCTCCAGCGCGAGCAGCCCCCGCGCACTCCACGGATCGCGTTCCCCCTCCGCCGCACCCGCCGGGACGGCGACGGACCCGTGCCGCCGCAGCAGCAGCTCGTCAAGACCGGTGTCGGGCGTGGCGGTGTTCTGCTTCTTCTTCACTGGTGGATCCCCCGGAGATACGACGAAGCGGGGGCGGAGAGTGGGCGCACTCGGATTCATTTGGAGTGAAGGGAGAAGGAAGCACGCCGCGGAGCCGCCCCCGCGCCGCCCACCCTAGCGAACCCGTCCGATCGCACCGAACGAATTTCCGCGCGGTCGCACCCGCCCCCTTCCTACTGACCAGTAGCTTCGCTACAGTGGCCGCACGCACCACCGTCGGGCTTCGGGAGCCGCACCGACGGGGGTCTGCGGTCGTCGCGTTCGCGGCGGGCGCGCGGTGCGTCTTTCACCGGCCGGTGCCGCGGATCGCGGCGGGGCCGGACTCTCTCCTCGTATCAGAGTCGCTTCCTTCACCTTGAGCGCCTGAGTACACGGCACACCCGCAGCACGGCCGGAGCGGACCGGCGGCTGCGTCGGTGGCCGCAACCGTCATCTCCCAGCCCCCCGCGCGCGGACCCTCCTCCGCCGGCGCGTCCGTCGGAGCGCGCGCGGGCCCTCATGACAAGGAGTCAGGACAATGGAGCGTCCCTTCCCCACAGTCGCCGTGGTCGGCCTCGGCACGATGGGTGCCGGCGTCGCGGTGGCGGTCGCGAAGAGCGGCCGCCGGGTGATCGGCATCGAGGCCAACGAGGACTCCGCCGCCCGGGCGCTGGCCCGGATCGAGGAGGCGACCGCGCACGCCGTGGCCCGGGAGCGGATCACCGCCGAGGAGCGGACCGCGCTGCTCGCGCAGATCTCGGTCGGCCACGCGCTGGCGGCCGCCGCCGAGGCGGACCTGGTGATCGAGGAGGTGCCCGAGCAGCTGGAGCTGAAGCGGGAGCTCTTCGCCGAACTGGACCGGATCTGCCCGGAGAGCACGGTGCTGGCGACCGGTACCACCGCGCTGTCGGTGACCCGGATCGCCGCCGCCACCGCCCGCCCGGAGCGGGTGCTGGGCCTGCACTTCTTCAACCCGGTGCACACCATGAAGCTGGTCGAGGTGGTCCGCACCGTGCTGACCGCCCCGCAGGTGGCCGAGGACGCCGCGGCGTTCGCCCGGGACCTCGGCAAGGAGCCGGTGGCCGCCGGCGACCGGGCCGGTTTCGTGGTCAACGGGCTGCTCTTCGCGTACCTGAACCAGGCCGCCGCGATGTACGAGTCCAGGTACGCCACCCGGGAGGACATCGACGCCGCGATGCGGCTCGGCTGCGGCCTGCCGATGGGCCCGCTGGCGCTGCTCGACCTGATCGGCGTGGACACCGCCCGGACCGTCCTGGAGGCGATGTACGAGCAGTCCCGGGACCGGCTGCACGCTCCCGCGCCGATCCTCGGCCAGCTGGTCTCGGCCGGGCTGCTGGGCCGCAAGTCCGGCCGCGGCTTCTACACCTACGAGGCGCCCGGCTCGTCCAAGGCGGTCGACGCCGCCACCGGGCCGGCGCGGGCGGAGGTGCCGGGCCGTGAGGTGCGCAGCGTCGGCGTCTGCGGCTCGGGCACCATGGCCACCGGCATCGTCGAGGTGTTCGCCAAGGCCGGGTACCGGGTGCTGCTGGCCGCCCGCAGCCTGGAGAAGGCGGAGCGGGCCAAGGCGCAGCTGGCGAAGTCGCTGGAGCGCTCCGTCTCCAAGGGCCGGCTGGCCCCGGAGCAGCGGGACGCGGCGCTGGAGCTGGTGACCCCGGTCGGGCAGTACGCCGAGCTGGCCGACGTCGACCTGGTGGTCGAGGCGGTCGCCGAGGACCTGGCGGTCAAGCGCGAGCTGTTCGCCGCCCTGGACAAGATCGTCAAGCCCGGCGCGGTGCTCGCCACCACCACGTCCTCGCTGCCGGTGATCAGCTGCGCCTCGGCCACCTCGCGGCCGCAGGACGTGATCGGCATGCACTTCTTCAACCCGGCGCCGGCCATGCGGCTGGTCGAGGTGGTCTCCACGGTGCTCACCGCGCCGGACGTCACCGCGACCGTGCTGGAGCTGTGCGCCAAGGTGAAGAAGCACCCGGTGGAGTGCGGCGACCGGGCCGGCTTCATCGTGAACGCGCTGCTCTTCCCGTACCTGAACGACGCGGTGCGGATGCTCCAGGAGCACTACGCGACGGTGGACGACATCGACACCGCGATGAAGCTGGGCTGCGGCTACCCGATGGGCCCGTTCGAGCTGCTCGACGTGGTCGGCCTGGACGTCTCGCTGACCATCGAGAAGGTGCTGCACCAGGAGTTCCGCGAGCCGGGCCTGGCCGCGGCTCCGCTGCTGGAGCACCTGGTGGCGGCCGGCTGCCTGGGCCGCAAGACCGGCCGCGGCTTCCGCGACCACGCGCGCCGGTGACCACGCCCTCGGCCGGTGGGCCGGCCCCCGGCGCCGCGGTGACCGGCGGTGCGGCGCGGCCGGGCTGGAACCCCGGGACGGTGTCCGCCCGCTGGCCCAGACCGGCCGTGACCGGCCCGGTCGCGCCGGTGCGGCGGGGAAGGCCCGCGGCACCGGCCGCCGGGACGTGTAGCGTTCCGGGCATGGATCGGGTTCAGTCAGCCTCCCCGCAGCACTCCGCCGTACCGCGCAGCGCCGACCGGCCGGCCGGGTCCGGCCCCGCCGCCTCCGACGGGGGCCCGGGCAGCCGCCGGGCGGCCGCGCAGCGCCAGCAGATGCGCCAGGACCTGGCCACCGCCGCGATGGAGCTGTTCGCCTCGCAGGGCTACGAGGAGACGACGGTCGACCAGATCGCCGCGGCCGCCGGGGTGGCCCGGCGGACCTTCTTCCGGTACTTCCGGTCCAAGGAGGAGGCGATCTTCCCGGACCACGACGACACCCTGGTCCGGGTGGCCGACCTGCTGGCCAGCGCCGAGCCCGAGGAGCACCCGCTGGACGTGGTCTGCCGGGGGATCAAGGAGGTGCTGCGGATGTACGCCTCCACCCCGGCCGTCTCGGTCGCCCGGTACCAGCTGATCCGTCAGGTACCGGCGCTGCGCGAGCGGGAGATCGCCGTGGTGGCGCGGTACGAGCGGCTCTTCACCCGGTACCTGCTGGGGCGGTTCGACACCGCCGGGGAGATCCCCTCGGGCTGGCAGCACGGCGGCGAGGACGACTCGATGCTGGCCGAGGTGTCGGCGGCGGCCGTCGTCGCGGCCCACAACCACGTGCTGCGGCGCTGGCTGCGGGCCGGCGGTCGGGGGGACGTGGAGGCGCAGCTGGACCACTCCTTCGAGGTGATCCGGCGGACCTTCTGGGCCGCCTCCGCTCCCGGCGCCCGCCGGCGCGGGTCACTGGTGGCACCCGGTGCCAGTGTGACGGGACTGGAGGAGGCGGCCGCAAGCGCACTGAGTGCCAGCCCCGGAGGTGAGGTACTCATCACAGTGGCCCGGACCGACGCTCCGCTGGATGTCGTGGTGGACAGCATCAGGGCCGCGCTGAGCGGCGCCAGGGGGGCCTGACCTCCATCATTTTCGCAGGTCAAAGCCGTTTGAGGCGATTTCGAGGGCCCGTACCGGAGTGCCGGTGCGGGCCCTTTGCACAGCCGCGCACGGGCGCTCGAACGCGGATTTGGTTCACCTGAATTGATGACACCCGGTGTCTTTACGAGTGGCACAGGGTGCCACTACCTTGTTACCCACCAGTCCGCGGCGCCGCGGCTCCCCACCTCGGCGCGCCGTCGTCCGGCGCTCCCACACCCCGGGAGCTGTGCCCCGCACGCCAGGCCCACCAGCCACACCACCCACCACCCATTTCAGCGAAGCCGGTGTCCGCTCCCGGCTCCCCCAGACGCCCTGTGCCCCTCACACAGGTACGCCTTCGGAGGCAGCCATGCAGGAAATCCTCGACGCGATCCTCAGCGACAACGCCACGTCGGAGGACTACGCCGCGATCAAGCTCCCCGAGTCCTACCGAGCCGTCACGCTCCACAAGGACGAGGAGCAGATGTTCGCGGGCCTCGACAGCCGCGACAAGGACCCGCGCAAGTCCCTTCACCTCGACGATGTCGCCCTGCCCGAGCTGGGCCCCGGCGAGGCGCTGGTCGCCGTCATGGCGAGCGCGGTGAACTACAACACCGTGTGGAGCTCGATCTTCGAGCCCGTCTCCACCTTCGGCTTCCTGGAGCGCTACGGCCGGCTCTCGCCGCTGACCAAGCGCCACGACCTGCCGTACCACGTGGTCGGCTCGGACCTCGCGGGCGTCGTGCTGCGCACCGGAGCCGGGGTCAACGCCTGGAAGCCGGGCGACGAGGTCGTCGCCCACTGCCTCTCGGTCGAGCTGGAGTCCCCGGACGGCCACAACGACACGATGATGGACCCGGAGCAGCGGATCTGGGGCTTCGAGACCAACTTCGGCGGCCTGGCCCAGCTCGCGCTGGTGAAGACCAACCAGCTGCTGCCCAAGCCGAAGCACCTCACCTGGGAGGAGGCCGCCTCCCCCGGCCTGGTCAACTCCACCGCCTACCGCCAGCTCGTCTCGCAGAACGGCGCGGGCATGAAGCAGGGCGACAACGTCCTGATCTGGGGCGCCAGCGGCGGCCTCGGCTCGTACGCCACCCAGTACGCGCTGGCCGGCGGCGCCACCCCGATCTGCGTGGTCTCCAACGACCAGAAGGCCGAGATCTGCCGGGCGATGGGCGCCGAGGCGATCATCGACCGCTCCGCCGAGGGCTACAAGTTCTGGAAGGACGAGCACAACCAGGACCCGCGCGAGTGGAAGCGCCTCGGCGCGAAGATCCGCGAGTTCACCGGCGGCGAGGACGTGGACATCGTCTTCGAGCACCCCGGCCGCGAGACCTTCGGTGCCTCGGTGTACGTCACCCGCAAGGGCGGCACCATCGTCACCTGCGCCTCGACCTCCGGCTTCATGCACCAGTACGACAACCGCTACCTGTGGATGTCGCTGAAGCGCATCGTCGGCTCGCACTTCGCCAACTACCGCGAGGCGTTCGAGGCGAACCGCCTGATCGCCAAGGGCAAGATCCACCCGACCCTGTCGAAGGTCTACTCCCTGGAGGAGACCGGCCAGGCGGCCCTCGACGTGCACCACAACAAGCACCAGGGCAAGGTCGGCGTGCTCTGCCTGGCTCCGGAGGAGGGCCTGGGCGTGCGCGACGAGGAGTTCCGCGCCAAGCACCTGCCGGCCATCAACCGCTTCCGCGACATCTAAGGGCGATCCGATGACCGACCAGAAGCGTGACCGGCCCTGGCTGATGCGCACGTACGCGGGGCACTCGACCGCGAGCGACTCCAACGCGCTCTACCGGCGGAACCTCGCGAAGGGCCAGACCGGCCTCTCCGTGGCCTTCGACCTGCCGACCCAGACCGGCTACGACTCCGACCACATCCTCGCCCGCGGCGAGGTCGGCCGGGTCGGGGTGCCGGTGGGCCACGTCGGGGACATGCGCACCCTGTTCGACGGCATCCCGCTCGAGCAGACCAACACCTCGATGACGATCAACGCCACCGCGATGTGGCTACTGGCGCTCTACCAGGTGGTCGCCGAGGAGCAGGGCGCCGACATCGCCAGGCTCACCGGCACCACCCAGAACGACATCGTCAAGGAGTACCTCTCGCGCGGGACGCACGTCTTCCCGCCCGGGCCCTCGGTGCGCCTGATCACCGACATGATCGCCTACACGGTCGGCAACATCCCCAAGTGGAACCCGATCAACATCTGCAGCTACCACCTCCAGGAGGCCGGGGCCACCCCGGTCCAGGAGATCGCCTACGCGATGTGCACCGCCATCTCGGTGCTGGACGCGGTCCGCGACTCCGGCCAGGTGCCGGCCGAGCGGATGGGCGAGGTGGTCGCCCGGATCTCCTTCTTCGTCAACGCCGGCGTGCGCTTCGTCGAGGAGATGTGCAAGATGCGCGCCTTCGCCCAGCTCTGGGAGAAGGTCACGCTGGAGCGGTACGGAATCCAGGACCCGAAGCAGCGCCGGTTCCGCTACGGCGTCCAGGTCAACTCGCTGGGCCTGACCGAGGCGCAGCCGGAGAACAACGTCCAGCGGATCGTGCTGGAGATGCTCGCCGTCACGCTCTCCAAGGACGCCCGCGCCCGGGCCGTCCAGCTGCCGGCCTGGAACGAGGCGCTCGGCCTGCCCCGGCCGTGGGACCAGCAGTGGTCGCTGCGCATCCAGCAGGTGCTCGCCTACGAGTCCGACCTGCTGGAGTACGGGGACATCTTCAACGGCTCCGAGGTGATCGAGGCCAAGACCGCCGCGCTGCTGGCCGGCGCCGAGGCCGAGATCGCCAAGGTGCTGGAGATGGGCGGGGTGATCCCGGCTGTCGAGTCCGGCTACCTGAAGTCCAACCTGGTCGCCTCGCACGCCGCCCGCCGGGCCCGGATCGAGTCCGGCGAGGACAAGATCATCGGGGTCAACTGCTTCGACACCACCGAGGAGAGCCCGCTCACGGCCGACCTCGACACCGCGATCATGGTGGTCGACCCGGCCTCCGAGCAGTCCGTGCTCGCCTCCCTGGAGAAGTGGCGCGAGCAGCGCGACGAGAGCGCGGCGCTGCGCGCACTGGAGGAGCTCAAGGCCGTCGCCGCCACCGACGCCAACCTGATGGCCGCGACGCTCGCCTGCGCCCGCGCCGGGGTCACCACCGGCGAGTGGTCCTTCGCCCTGCGGGAGGTCTTCGGCGAGTACCGCGCGCCCACCGGCGTCGGCGGCGCCCCGGTCGCCGTGGCGGCCGAGCCCGGCGGCGAGCTGGCCGCCGTCCGTGCGGCGGTCACCGCGACCGCCGCCGAGCTGGGCAGCGGCAAGCTGCGCCTGCTGGTCGGCAAGCCCGGCCTGGACGGGCACTCCAACGGCGCCGAGCAGATCGCCGTCCGGGCCCGCGACGCCGGGTTCGAGGTGGTCTACCAGGGCATCCGGCTGACGCCCGAGCAGATCGTCTCCGCGGCCGTCGCGGAGGACGTGCACTGCGTCGGCCTGTCGATCCTCTCGGGCGCCCACTCCGAGCTGGTGCCCGACGTCCTGCACCGGCTGCGCCGGGCCGGGGTGGAGGATGTCCCGGTGATCGTGGGTGGCATCATCCCGGCAGCGGACGGCGAGGCCCTCAAGGCCGCCGGCGTCGCCGCCGTGTTCACCCCGAAGGACTTCGGCATCACGACCATCATCGGCCGGATCGTGGACGAGATCCGGCTGGCCAACAGGCTCCAGCCGTGGACGCCCACCCCCGCCGCGTCCAGCAGCTGATCTCGGAAGGAATCGACCACCCCTCATGGCTAACGTCAACCGCCTGCGCCCCCGCCGCTCCTGCCTCGCCGTGCCGGGCTCCAACCCGCGCTTCCTGGAGAAGGCCCAGGGCCTCCCGGCCGACCAGGTCTTCCTCGACCTGGAGGACGCCTGCGCCCCCCTGGTGAAGGAGAGCGCCCGGCACAACATCGTCGACGCGCTGAACAACGGCGACTGGGGCAAGAAGACCAAGGTCGTCCGGGTCAACGACTGGACCACCCACTGGACGTACCGCGACGTGATCACGGTCGTCGAGGGCGCCGGTCCGAACCTCGACTGCATCATGCTGCCGAAGGTCCAGGACGCCGAGCAGGTCAAGGCGCTGGACCTCCTGCTCACCCAGATCGAGAAGACCATGGGCTTCGAGGTCGGCAAGATCGGCATCGAGGCGCAGATCGAGAACGCCAAGGGCCTGATCAACGTCGACGCGATCGCCGAGGCCTCCCCGCGCCTGGAGACCATCATCTTCGGCCCGGCCGACTTCATGGCCTCGATCAACATGAAGTCCCTGGTGGTCGGCGAGCAGCCGGCCGGCTACCCGGCCGACGCCTACCACTACATCCTGATGCGCATCCTGATGGCCGCCCGCGCCAACGACCTGCAGGCCATCGACGGCCCCTACCTGCAGATCCGCAACCAGGAGGGCTACCGCGAGGTGGCCGGCCGCGCCGCCGCGCTCGGCTTCGACGGCAAGTGGGTGCTCCACCCGGACCAGGTCTCCGCCGCGAACGAGATCTTCTCGCCCTCGCAGGAGGACTACGACCACGCCGAGCTGATCCTCGACGCCTACGACTGGTGCACCTCCGAGGCGGGCGGCGCCAAGGGCTCCGCGATGCTCGGCGACGAGATGATCGACGAGGCCAGCCGCAAGATGGCCCTGGTCATCGCGGGCAAGGGCCGGGCCGCCGGCTTCCAGCGCACCTCCAAGTTCGAGCCCCCGCAGGCCTGACCCCCTAAGGACCACTGAGATGCAGTTCGGACGCACCTACGAGGAGTTCGAGGTCGGCGCGGTCTACAAGCACTGGCCCGGCAAGACGGTCACCGAGTACGACGACCACCTCTTCTGTCTGCTCACCATGAACCACCACCCGCTCCACATGGACACCAACTATGCGGAGAAGACGACGGACTTCGGCAAGAACGTCGTGGTGGGCAACTACATCTACTCGCTGCTGCTCGGCATGTCCGTCCCGGACGTCTCCGGCAAGGCGATCGCCAACCTGGAGATCGAGTCGCTGCGGCACATCGCGCCGACCTTCCACGGCGACACCATCTACGGCGAGACGACCGTGCTCGACAAGTGGCCGTCCAAGTCCAAGGACGACCGCGGCATCGTCTACGTCGAGACCAAGGGGTACAAGCAGGACGGCACGGTCGTCTGCATCTTCCGCCGCAAGGTGATGGTGCCGACCGAGACGTACATCAAGGAGCGCGGCGGCGAGCAGCCCGGCCGTCCCACTCCCCTCTCCTGAGCCCAGGAGACCCACGGACCCCGGAGCTCCCGTACCTCGGAGCTCCTGGACCCCGGACGGGTAGGCCGCCGTCATCGGCCGATCCCCACCCGGAACGGGGGCCCTGCTGCCGCAGCCACGCCGGCAGGGCCCCCGGCAATCCCCCCCCCGCTCTTCGCTCTCTCCCCCACCCTCCGTTGCCCGCCGCCACCCTTTCCAGGGCGTGCCGCGCGCGACACCCCTTCTCTCTTCGCCACAGGAGCCGCACGATGGGACGCCTCGCACAGACCGACGGCCTCACCGAGATCCAGCGGGACATTCTCGCCACCGTGCGGGATTTCGTCGACAAGGAGATCATTCCGGTCGCGACCGAGCTGGAGCACAAGGACGAGTACCCGACCGCCATCGTCGAGGGCATGAAGCAGCTCGGCCTCTTCGGGCTCACCATCCCCGAGGAGTACGGCGGCCTCGGCGAGTCGCTGCTCACCTACGCCCTCGTGGTGGAGGAGATCGCCCGCGGCTGGATGTCCGTCTCCGGCATCGTCAACACGCACTTCATCGTGGCGCACATGATCAACGCGCACGGCACCCAGGAGCAGAAGGACTACTTCCTGCCGAAGATGGCGGCCGGCGAGATCCGCGGCGCCTTCTCGATGTCCGAGCCCGGCCTCGGCTCCGACGTTTCGGCCATCTCCACCAAGGGCGTCAAGGACGGCGACTTCTACGTCCTCAACGGCCAGAAGATGTGGCTCACCAACGGCGGCACGTCCACCCTGGTCGCGGTGCTCTGCAAGACCGACGAGGGCGGCAACACCCCGTACAAGAACATGACCACCTTCCTGATCGAGAAGACGGCGGGCTTCGGCCCGAACCCGACCGTCCCCGGCCTCACCGTGCCCGGGAAGATCGAGAAGATGGGCTACAAGGGCGTCGACACCACCGAGCTGGTGCTCCAGGACGTCCGCATCCCGGCCGACCGCGTCCTCGGCGGCGTCCCGGGCAAGGGCTTCTACCAGATGATGGACGGCGTCGAGGTCGGCCGCGTCAACGTGGCCGCCCGCGGCTGCGGCGTCGCCCGCCGCGCCTTCGAGCTGGGCATCTCCTACGCCCAGCAGCGCTCCACCTTCGGCAAGAAGATCGCCGAGCACCAGGCGATCCAGTTCAAGCTCGCCGAGATGGCCACCAAGGTCGAGGCCGCCCACCAGATGATGGTGATGGCCGCCCGCAAGAAGGACAGCGGCGAGCGCAACGACCTCGAGGCCGGCATGGCCAAGTACCTCGCCTCCGAGTACTGCAAGGAGGTCGTCGAGGACGCCTTCCGCATCCACGGCGGCTACGGCTTCTCGAAGGAGTACGAGATCGAGCGCCTCTACCGCGAGGCCCCGATGCTGCTCATCGGTGAAGGTACTGCGGAGATCCAGAAGATGATCGTCGGCCGCCGCCTGCTGGAGGAGTACCGCATCGCGGAGTGACCGACGGTGCCCGGCTCCCCGGTGCGGCGACGCGCCGGGGAGCCGGGCGAACGGCCCGATGACGGCCGGACGACGGGCGTGCGGGCCCGTCCCGGCACCCCGCCGTGCCCACCACGGCCCCGGCCTGGTCCGCCTGGGGTCCGGCACGGCTCCCGAAGCGGCCGCAGGGCGTACAGCTGCTGTCACGCGCCTTGCGGCCGCTTCGGCGCACCCTCACCCGCCCCACCGGGCGACGACACCGCGCCCCACCCGGGGTACGGCGCCACGCCGCGCCCGGTTCCGTCGGCCCGCCTGTTGAGACAAGAGTCACCAGCCCCGTCCGGACCCTTGGGAACCGGAGCGGGTCGAGCTACGGTCGTATACCAAGGAGGCGCAGCGGCGCCTCACGCAGGACACGTGAACGAGCAGGCGGGTTGCCCACCCACCGTGTGCTCCCGATAGCATCCACCGGGACAGCAGCCGTCCCTCTATTACTCGATCCCCGCGGTGGCCCCCGTCCAGCGGCCATGATCCCCCGCGACAAAGGTCTTCGATGCCCATCAGCCCGTCCCCTCACACCTCCGTCACGGACCGCGATGCCCTCGCAGCCACGACGGCCGGTCGGCGACCCCGCGTGACCATCGCGCGCGGAGCCACCCCCTGGTTCGTCCCCACCCTCGCCACGGCCGCCGTGACCACCGCCCTCACCCGGCGCAGTGGCAAGTGGGCCCTGGCGGCTGTTCCTGCCTGTGCGCTCGGCGCGGGCATGCTGTGGTTCTTCCGCGACCCCGAGCGTGAGATCGGCACCGGCACGGTGATCTCGCCCGCCGACGGCGTGGTGCAGAGCATCGACGCCTGGCCGGACGGCCGCACCCGGGTGGCGATCTTCATGAGCCCGCTCAACGTCCACGTCAACCGGGCGCCCCTGCCCGGCACGGTGACGTCCGTCGAGCACGTCGCCGGTGGCTTCGTGCCCGCGTTCAACAAGGACAGCGACCAGAACGAGCGGGTCGTCTGGCACTTCGACACCGAAATCGGCGACATCGAGATGGTGCAGATCGCGGGGGCCGTGGCCCGCCGGATCGTGCCGTACGTGGACGCCGGTACCAAGGTCGAGCAGGGCGATCGGATCGGTCTGATCCGCTTCGGGTCCCGGGTCGACACCTACCTGCCGGCCGGCGTCGAGGTCGGCGTCGAGGTCGGCCAGAAGACCACAGCCGGGGTGACGCGCCTTGACCGTGACTGAACCTGAGACGATCGTCGGTCTGGACGACGAGGAGACGGCCCTGCGCCGCCGCCGCTGGGCGCGCGACCGCGAGCTGCGTGCTCCGCGCTCTCCGCAGCACCTGTCCACCGCCGACTTCCTGACCCTGGGGAACGCCGTCTGCGGCTTCCTGGCGATCTACTCGATCACCACCGGGGTCCTGGTCCCGCACATCACCAACCCGGACGCCGCGCCGGACAAGCACAGTGCCGCCACCGCGGTGACGCTGCTGCTGATCGGTTCGATGTGCGACCTCTTCGACGGGCTGGTGGCGCGCAAGCTGCGCTCCTCCGCCCTCGGGGCCGAACTCGACAACCTGGCCGACCTGATCAGCTTCGGCATCGCGCCGGCCTACTTCGTCGCGGTCTGGGGCATGGTCTCGCCGGGCTCCGACAGCCGGCTCTCGGCCCTGATCGCGCTGACGGTGCTGCTGTCCGTGGTGCTGCGGCTGGCCCGCTTCTCGGCCGTGAAGATGCGGCCGGGGGTGTTCCAGGGCATGCCCTGCCCGATGGGCGCCATGACGGTGATCGCCATCGTGCTGCTCGACCCGCCGTTCCTGCCCGGTCTGCTGGCCATCGCGGGCACCGCGTACCTGATGATGAGCCGGATCGAGTACCCGAAGCCGCAGGGGCTGCTGGCCACCGCCACGCTCTGCTGGATCGTCCTCTCGATCGGCTGCCTGGCGGCCTGGGCGACCGGCCTCAAGGGCGGCGACTACCTGCTGCACATCGGCGCCTACGGCCAGATCACGCTGGCCGCGATGGCCCCGCTGCTGGTCATCCGGCGCAAGGTCGGCCAGAAGGTCGGGGACGTGCGGGCGCGCCGCGCCGAGTCTCGGCTCGACTGAACACGGCACAAGCGACGAAGGGCCCGGATCCGGTGAACGGATCCGGGCCCTTCGTCATACCCGGTGTCGTCCGGGTGACGCGGGTGTCCGGGCGGCTCAGGCGCCGCCGCGGTGGACGCTGAAGGCCGAACGGCGGGCCGCGCGGGCCACGCCGGGGTCGGGGTGGACTCCGGAGACGGCGTTCAGCACCGAGGCCGCCCGGGGGTGCCCGGACTGCCGGGCGCGGGCGAACAGCCGGACCGGGTCACCGGCCGAGGCGCCCTCGACATGGCCCACCAGCAGCTCGGTCTCCCCGTGGTCCAGCACGGCCGCGGCGGTGTCGACCCAGAGCCAGGCGGCGTCCTCCGCCCCCAGCACGTCCGCCGGGGCCACGCCCTCGTCCGACTGCTCGGCCAGCCAGAGCAGCGCGTACGGGCGCAGCACCGGCTCGTCCACGGCGGCCCGGACGGCCTGCTCGGCGGTGGAACCGGCCACCCGCAGCGCCTCGAAGGCGAGGCCGCGCACCAGGGCGTCGTCGCCCTGCGCGGCGTCCAGCAGCTCGGCCACGGCCCGGTCGGCCGGGCGGGCGGCCACCCAGGCGCGGAACTCGGCGCGGGCCGGGCCCGGCGAGTAGTCGGCGCAGGCGTTGAGCAGCTCGAAGGCGCTCTGCTCGATGTGGCCGGCGGCGGTCTGCGCGACGGTGCAGATCTCCTCCAGCTTGGCCCGGACCGCCCAGTGCCCCAGCGGGGACAGCTCGGCCGCCTCGTCCTTGCGGACCACCGCGCCGACGGCGGCCAGGCCGTCCAGCATCCAGTCCAGGACGGCGGCGACGTCGGCGGTCGCGGCCGGGGTGTCGATCTGCGGCTCGCGGCAGGTGCCGCGGACGGCCGAGACGGCGGACGCGGCGTGCGGCACGGGCGACAGGCCCAGCGCACCGGTGCCGCCGCCGACCCGGCGCTCGTCCAGGCCTCGGCGCAGCAGCTCCAGCAGCTCGCTGTCGGCGACCGGGCCGGCCACCAGGTGCAGGAAGGAGAGCAGCTGCGGCGCCTGGTCGACGGCCTGCCCGGCGAGCACCGCGAAGACGCCGCGCAGGGCGGCCGGCGGCACCGGGGCGAGGAGCGTCCAGGCGTCGAACAGCGCGGACCAGCCGCGGACCACGGCCTCGTCGTCGTGCTCCCAGGCGTGCAGGCGCCAGCCGGGGGCGGCGCCGCCGTCCCGGGCCTCGACCAGGCCGACCAGCAGGGCCTGGCCCCACGCGTTGGCGGCGGCGCCGACCGTCATGGCCAGCGCGCGGCCGGCCGCGCGGGCGTCCTCGGGGAGCAGCTCGCCACGCTTGTCGACCTCGGCGAGCTCACCGGCCCAGCGGGCGATCCGGACGGCGTCGACCAGCATCCGCCGGGCCAATGGGGCCAGCTCGGCGGGAGCGGGGAAGCCCTCGGGCACCGGGACCCGGCCGCGGCCAGGGGTGGGTGCGGGGCCTCGTCGGCGGGGTACGCCGGGGCCGCCCGGCCGGGCGCCGGCGGGGTGGTGGGCCGTTCCGGGGAGACGGGTAACCGTCGCACCGGAACCGATCGTCGGCGGGAGCGGGGCATCACGGTCGCGCGGGTTCCGAGACGTCACGTCGTGCAGTCTTCCCCTTGTACCGGCCATCTGTCACATCCGGTTCTTCACGGGCGCCGGGAGGCGGGCACAGGGGGTCCACAAGATCGGGCAACAGAGGCCAAACCGCCTGGCCGGATCTGTGTGGCGTGGGCACGTCAGGACAGCAGGGTGAGGGGTGGGAGGAGGAAGAGGAGGGGGCGAGGAGGCCACGGAGACGGCAGGTGAAGGCGGCACGGCACCCCCGGTGGCACGGCTCGGCCGCCGGGGGTGCCACCGGGGGTGGGAGCGGGGGCAGGACCGGGGTCAGAGGAGCGGCGTGAGCCAGCGGCGGAGGTGCTCCTCGTAGCGGGCCGGGTCGGCGTTCCAGAGGGCCGCGTGGTCGCCGCCCGGGAAGGCCAGGAGGCTGACCACGTCGGAGCGGTGATCGGCGAGCCGGGCAGCGGCCTGCCAGGGCGCCACCGGGTCGTCGGGGCCGTGCAGGACGAGGGTGGGCACCCGCAGGTCGGTACCGTCCGCGATCCGGGCGAAGTCGGCCAGGTCGACGCCGGTGCGGCCCTCCGCCGCGAGGACGCCGAGTCCGGCGGCGGCGCCGCGGAAGCCGGCTCGGGCGGCGCCCCGGCGGGCGGTGGCGGGCAGGTCGAGGACGGGCGAGTCCAGGATCAGGCCGCTGACCGAGGACGCCCAGGCGGACCGGGCGGCGGTCTGCAGGGCGATGGTGGCGCCGAGCGACCAGCCGTAGAGGAGGATCCGGCCGGCGCCGCTGTCCAGGGCGAGCCGCACGGCCGCCTCGACGTCCCGCCACTCGGTCTCGCCGAAGTGGCCGAGGCCGTCCGGGGACGCGGGGGCGCCCGCGTCCCCGCGGTAGGTGACGGCCAGGACGGGCAGGCCGAGCCGGTCCAGCAGCGGAAGCACCGGGAGGGTCTGCTGCCGGTCGGCGCCGGCGCCGTGGATCAGCACGACCCAGGTACCGCGCTTGCCGTCGAGGTACCAGGCGGGCAGGGCCCCCAGCTCGCCCGCCGCGGAGGTCTCGGAGTACGGCAGGCCGAGGGCGCTGGTCGGGTCGCCGAGGTGGACGCGGGGGGTGAAGCGGACGGCGGTGCCGGGTGTCAGGGTGCCGCGGTCCGCGCGGGCCAGCCGCCGGGTGACACCCTGCTCGTCGCTGTGCAGGATCTCGTCGACCACGGCGTGCCCGCCGTCGCCCCACTCCACGGCCCAGCGGCCGGGGCGGGCGCTCTCCGGGCTGCGGGTGAAGGTGGCGCGTCCGGCGGCGAGGGCCTGGACCAGGACGGGGCCGGCGGCCCGCTCCCGGCCCGCCGGGCGGACCATCCGCTCGGAGGCCCGTCGGCCGATGACCAGCACGGCGGCCCCGGTACCGACGACGGCGGCCGCCACGGCGGCCGCGGTTCCCCAACGCATATCGCTCCCCGCTCTGTTGGTCGCGGACTGGGCAGTGTGCCCACCAGTGTCGCGGACTGGGCAGTGTGCCCACCAGTCCACTCGCGGGGGCGGCGGCCGGCCACCGGACACGGCCGTCCGGGTCATGCCGGGCTCGCTCCGGGGCGCGTGCCGGGAAGACGCTCAGGCCGGGATCTCGGTCTCCAGCCGCCCGAGCAGCTCCCAGAACCGCTCGCCGAGCGGCCGCTCCGGCTGCGTGCTCCGCGCCGCCGGGGCCGGGGAGCCCCAGCTGCCGGCGCCCCAGTGGGAGGAGACCTGGTTCTCGTTCTGCAGCGCCGTCAGCACGGCGGCGAGCTCGCTCTCGTCGACCGGCACGATCCGGCCGATCGCCCGGACGTGCGCCTGCCAGCGGCCGTCCACACACTGCCGCAGCCGCTGGTCGAGCTCGTCCCGACGGCCCGTCACCGCGACCAGCTCGCGCAGGGTCAGGCCGAGCACCTGGGCGAGCGCGTACGTCTGCTCCTGGTCACCGTCCCAGCGGCCGGTGGCCTCGGCCCGCTGGTAGTGGTGCAGGGCCATGCCGATCCTGCGGGCCGCGTTCTCCTGGTTGAGCTCGCGGGCGACCCGGAAGTCCCTCAGCCCGGCCGGGCGGACGCCCATCAGCTGGGCCGGCGGGCACCAGAGGGCGCGGGCCAGCGCGATGAACTCCTCCTCGGTGGGGCGCAGCTCGCCGCTCTCCCAGCCGAGCACATGGGCGGGCAGCAGCCGCACGCCGTGCGCGGCCATGCCCTCGGCCACCCGCTCGGGGGTCAGGCCCAGGCCGGCGCGATGCGCGCGGGCGGCCGCGGGCGAGAAGGGCACCGGGGGCACGGCGGGTGGCTGTCTTCGTCGCATGGCCCGACGGTAGGGGTCGGTGGTTGGACTGCCCCAGCCGCCGAACACACGAAGCGCGACTGTAGGGCTCTACAGGCCGCTGGACGATCGCACAGGCTGTCATGCCCCTGCGGGGGGTGACGATCAGAGGTAGCGACGGGGACGGAAACGGGGCGGGAAACATGAAGACCGTGTGACCAAACCCTCCGTGACCTTGGTTGACTCGCGGTTCGGCCGCGTGATGGGATCCTTCAGCCAATACGGAGGCATGCAGAGGAAGCCGGTGAGAGTCCGGCGCGGTCCCGCCACTGTCACCGGGGAGCACGTCCGGACGATGCCACGGCGGGCCGTCAGAAGCCGCTGGAAGGCCCGGGAGTGCGTTCGACCCGGAAGCCAGGAGACTCTCGCCCCCGGTACGTCGATCCAGGGCGCGGACCCTGAGTGAGGACACGCACGCCATGCAGGCTGCCCCGCCCCTCCGAGCCCTCTGCTGTCCGCCGTGCGCCCGCTGACCCGCGCCGCCGCCTTCGCGCTGGGTGCCGCCGCGGGGTATCTCGCCGACGCCCGGTTCGCCGACCCGCGCCGCGGCCACCCGGTGGCCGTCTTCGGCAGCGCGGCCGGCCGGCTGGAGAAGCGGCTCTGGCGCGACCACCGGGCCGCCGGCACCGCCTACACCGCGCTCTGCGTGGGCACCGTCGCCGCCGGCGCGGTGGCCGCCGAGCGCGTCCTCGGCCGCCGGCCGCTGGGCCGGGCCGCGCTG
Source organism: Kitasatospora sp. NPDC041988 (assembly GCF_055588525.1). Taxonomy (NCBI): domain Bacteria; kingdom Bacillati; phylum Actinomycetota; class Actinomycetes; order Kitasatosporales; family Streptomycetaceae; genus Kitasatospora; species Kitasatospora sp. NPDC041988. The sequence continues at coordinate 160,230 of NZ_JBVJCO010000011.1, read as the reverse complement.
GCCGCCGCCGCGACCTGGACGGTGCTCGGCGGCACCTCGCTGACCCGCGAGGCCCGGACCATCGCCCGCTCACTGAACGCCGGCGACCTGACGGCGGCCCGCGCGCGGCTGCCGCACCTGTGCGGGCGCGACCCGAGCGCGCTGGACGAACAGCAGATCGCCCGCGCGGTGGTCGAGTCGGTCGCCGAGAACACCGCAGACGCCGTGGTGAACGCGCTGGTCTGGGGCACGGTCGCGGGCACGCCCGGGCTGCTGGCGTTCCGGGCCGTCAACACCCTGGACGCGATGGTCGGCCACCGTTCGCCGCGGCACGCCCGGTTCGGCTGGGCCTCGGCGCGGCTGGACGACGTGGCGGGCTGGCCGGGCGCCCGGCTGACCGCCCTGCTGACGGTGGCCGCCGCGCCCGAGCCCCGGACCGCCTGGCGGGTCTGGCGCCGGGACGGCTCCGCGCATCCGAGCCCCAACGCGGGCCAGGCCGAGTCGGCCTTCGCCGGAGCGGTCGGCGTCCGGCTCGGCGGGACCCTGAACTACGGCTCGCGCGTCGAGCACCGGCCGGTGCTGGGCGCGGAGCTGCGGCCGGTGACGGTGGACGACATCGAACGCGCCTGCCGGCTCTCCCGCCGGGTGGGCGCGCTGGCACTGGGTACGACCGTGGCCGGGCACCTGGTGATCCGGGCTTTCACGAGAAGGAGGGGGAACGCATGAGCAACGCGCTGCTGGTCGCCGGAACGACCTCGGACGCGGGCAAGAGCGTGGTCACCGCGGGTATCTGCCGCTGGCTGGCCCGGCAGGGTGTCGCCGTCGCGCCGTTCAAGGCGCAGAACATGTCGCTGAACTCCTTCGTCACCGCCGACGGCGCCGAGATCGGCCGCGCCCAGGCGATGCAGGCCCAGGCGGCCAAGGTGGAGCCCGAGGCGGCGATGAACCCGGTGCTGCTCAAACCGGGCGCGGACGGCCGCAGCCAGGTGGTGCTGCTCGGCCGCCCGGTGGCCGAGGTGGGCGCGCTGGACTACCGCGAACGCAAGCCCGTCCTGCTGGAGCGCGCCCTGGAGTGCCTGGCCGACCTGCGCCGCCGCTACGACGTGGTGGTCTGCGAGGGCGCCGGCTCTCCCGCCGAGATCAACCTGCGGGACCGCGACATCGCCAACATGGGCCTGGCCACCGCCGCCGGGCTGCCGGTCGTGGTCGTCGGCGACATCGACCGCGGCGGGGTGTTCGCCGCGATGTACGGGACGCTGGCGCTGCTCTCGGCACAGGACCAGCGGCACGTGGCCGGCTGGTTCGTCAACAAGTTCCGGGGCGACGCGCGGCTGCTCGCGCCCGGCCTGGAGATGCTGCGCGAGCTGACCGGCCGCCCCGTGCTGGGCACCCTGCCGATGCTGCCGGACCTCTGGCTGGACGCCGAGGACTCGCTCGACCTGTCGACCGTGGTCGACCGGACCGCCGGGCGCGGGCCGCTCGGCGCGGACGTGCTGCGGGTGGCCGTGGTGCGCTTCCCCCGGCTCTCCAACTTCACGGACCTGGACGCGCTGGCCCAGGAGCCGGGCGTCCTGGTCCGCTGGGCCACCCGGCCCGAGGAGCTGGCCGACGCCGACCTGGTCGTCCTGCCCGGCACCCGTGCCACCGTCGCCGACCTGGCCTGGCTGCGCGAGCGCGGCCTGGAGCAGGCGATCAGGGCGCGGGCGGCGGCCGGACTGCCGGTCCTCGGGGTCTGCGGCGGCTACCAGATGCTGGCGCGCACCATCGTGGACGAGGTCGAGTCCAAGGCCGGCGCCGTCGACGGCCTCGGGCTGCTGCCCACGCACGTCCGCTTCGGTGCCGAGAAGGTGCTCGGCCAGCCGGTCGGCGAGGCGTACGGGCAGCGGGTCGAGGGGTACGAGATCCACCACGGGGTGGTGTCCGTCGAGGGCGGGGAGGCGTTCTTCTCTGATGACCAGGGGCAGAGCCTGGACGGCTGCCGGGTAGGGGCGGTCTGGGGCACGACCTGGCACGGTGCGCTGGAGAACGACGGATTCCGGCGCGAACTGCTGCGCGAGGTGGCCGGGTTGTCGGGCCGGGCGTTCGTGCCCGCGCCGGACGTCTCGTTCGCCGAGGCGCGCGAGGCCCGGCTCGACCGGCTGGGCGACCTGATCGAGGAGCACGCGGACACCGACGCGCTGTGGAAGCTGATCGAGGGCGGGGTGCCGGCCGCGGGTTCGCTGCCGTTCCTGCCGCCCGGGGCCCCCTTGGAGAATCATGAGTGACGTCCGCTACCCCTTCACCGCGATCGTCGGCATGGCCGACCTGCGGCTCGGGCTGCTGCTCAACGCGGTCTCCCCGGCCGTCGGCGGCGTGCTGGTGCGCGGCGAGAAGGGCACCGCCAAGTCGACCATGGTGCGCGCGCTGGCCGGCCTGCTGCCGTCCATCGCCACCGTCGACGGCTGCCGCTTCGCCTGCGACCCGGCCGCGCCGGACCCGCACTGCCCGGACGGCACGCACGGCGGTCCGTCCGCGTCCGAACGCCCGGCCCGGCTGGTCGAGTTGCCGGTCGGCGTCTCCGAGGACCGGATCGTCGGCTCGCTCGACCTGGAGCGGGCGCTCGCCGAGGGCGTCAAGGCGTACGAGCCAGGGCTGCTGGCCCAGGCGCACCGCGGCGTGCTCTACATCGACGAGGTCAACCTGCTCCAGGACCACGTGGTGGACCTGCTGCTGGACGCCGCCGCGATGGGCCGCTCGTACGTCGAACGCGAGGGTGTCTCGGTGCGGCACGCGGCGCGGTTCCTGCTGGTCGGCACGATGAACCCGGAGGAGGGCGAGCTGCGGCCGCAGCTGCTCGACCGGTTCGGCCTGACCGTCGAGATCGCCGCCACCCGGGAGCCGGCCGAGCGCGCCGAGGTGGTCCGCCGCCGGCTGGCGTACGACGCCGACCCGGCCGGCTTCGCCGCGCGGTTCGCCGAGGACGAGCGGGCGCTCGCCGAACACATCACCGTCGCACGGGAGCTGCTGCCGAAGGTCGAGCTGACCGATGTGGCCCTCCGTCAGATCACCGCCGTCTGTGCCGCGTTCGAGGTCGACGGGCTGCGCGCGGACATCGTGATGGCGCGCACCGCCGTCGCGCTGGCCGCCTGGGCGGGGCGGACGGAGGTGCTGGAGGAGGACGTCCGCAAGGCCGCCCAGCTGGCACTGCCGCACCGCCGCCGGCGCAACCCCTTCGACGCGCCCGGGCTGGACGAGGAGCAGCTGGACCGGACGCTGGAGGAGCACGCCCAGCCCGAGGACCCGCAGCCCGAGGACCCGCGGCCGGACGACCCGCAGCCGGAGGGCCCCGAGGACGACGGCCCCGGTCCGGACGGCGGCGGCCCCGACAACGGCGGCGGCGGCGCGCCCGAGCCGGCCGGGCCCCCGGCCCCCGAGGGCGCCGACGCCCCCGCCCCCGAGGACGCCCCCCAGGACGCCCCCGGGCAGCAGCCGGTACCGGCCCAGCACCCCGCCCCCGCACGGGAGTCCGCCCCGGTGGCGGCCGGCGATCCGTACCGGACGAAGCTGTTCAAGGTGGACGGCACCGGGAAGGGCGCCCAGGGCCGCCGCTCCCCCGCCGAGACCGACGGCGGCCACACCATCCGCGCCCGCCGCCCGCAGGGCCGGCTGGCCCGGCTGCACCTGAGCGCCACCCTGCAGGCCGCCGCGCCGCACCAGGTGGCGCGCGGGCGGGCGTCCCGGGCGCTGGTGCTGCACAAGGACGACTTCCGCGAGCAGGTCCGCCAGGGCCGGGAGTCCAACCTGGTGCTCTTCGTGGTGGACGCCTCCGGCTCGATGGCGGCCCGGCAGCGGATGACCGCCGTCAAGGGCGCCGTTCTCTCGCTGCTGATGGACGCCTACCAGCGCCGCGACAAGATCGGCATGGTCACCTTCCGCGGCGCGGCCGCCGAGCTGGCACTGCCGCCCACCTCGTCCGTCGAGGTCGGCGCGGCCCGGCTGGAGTCGCTGCCCACCGGCGGCCGGACCCCGCTGGCGGCCGGGCTGCTGCGGGCGCACGAGGTGCTGCGGGTCGAGCGGATGCGCGACCCGCACCGCCGTCCGCTGCTGGTCGTGGTGACCGACGGCCGGGCCACCGGCGCCCGGGACGCCGTCGCGCAGTCGCGGCGGGCGGCCGGACTGCTGGCCGCGCAGGGCGTGGCGAGCGTGGTGCTGGACTGCGAATCCGGGCCGGTCCGGCTCGGTCTGGCCCGTACGCTGGCGGCGCAACTCGGCGCCTCCGCCGTGACCCTGGACGAGCTGCGCGCCGAGGGCGTGGCCTCGCTCGTCCGCGAGAACCGCTCCACTCATGCGATGCGAAAGGCGGCCTGATCCCGATGCCCAAGGGTATTCCCGAGAGCGTTCCCGAGGACGGCCTGACGACCCGTCAGCGCCGCACGCTGCCGATCACGGCCGTGCACACCGGCCCCGGCAAGGGCAAGTCCACCGCCGCGTTCGGCATGGCGCTGCGGGCCTGGAACCAGGGCTGGCCGGTCGGGGTCTTCCAGTTCGTGAAGTCCGCCAAGTGGAAGGTCGGCGAGGAGAACGCGTTGCGCGTGCTCGGCGCCTCCGGCGAGGGCGGCACGGTCGACTGGCACAAGATGGGCTCCGGCTGGTCCTGGATCCAGCGCTCCAGCGAGATGGAGATGGACAGCGAGGCGGCGGCCAAGGAGGGCTGGGAGCAGGTCAAGCGCGACCTCGCCGCCGAGACCTACCGCTTCTACGTGCTGGACGAGTTCACCTACCCGATGCACTGGGGCTGGGTCGACCCGGACGAGGTGGTGTCCGTGCTGAAGGACCGCCCGGGCAGCCAGCACGTCGTCATCACCGGCCGGTACGCCCCCGGGGCACTGACCGACTTCGCCGACCTGGTCACCGAGATGACCAAGGTCAAGCACCCCATGGACGCCGGCCGCAAGGGCCAGCGCGGTATCGAGTGGTAGCCCGTTGAGAGTGGCAGCCTGTTGAAAGTAGTGGGCCGTTGAACACCATCCCCCGTCTCGTCGTCGCCGCGCCGTCCTCCGGCTCCGGCAAGACCACCGTCGCCACCGGCCTGATCGCCGCGCTCGCCGCACGCGGGCTGGCGGTCTCCCCGCACAAGGTCGGCCCGGACTACATCGACCCGGGCTACCACGCGCTGGCCGCCGGGCGGCCGGGCCGCAACCTGGACGCGTTCATGTGCGGACCGGAGCGGATCGCGCCGCTCTTCCTGCACGGCGCGGCCGGCGCGGACGTGGCGGTGGTCGAGGGCGTGATGGGGCTGTTCGACGGCGCGTCGGGGCGCGGCGAGCTGGCGTCCACCGCGCACGTGGCCAAGCTGCTGCGGGCACCCGTGGTGCTGGTGGTGGACGCCTCCTCGCAGTCCCGCTCGGTGGCCGCGCTGGTGCACGGCTTCGCCTCCTGGGACCCGGAGGTCCGGCTCGCCGGGGTGATCCTCAACCGGGTCGCCTCCGACCGGCACGAGCTGCTGCTCCGCGAGGCACTGGAGGAGGGCTCCGGCGTGCCCGTGCTGGGTGCGGTGCGCCGCTCGGCGGCGGTCGCCACGCCCTCCCGCCACCTCGGCCTGATCCCCGCCGTGGAGCGCTCGGCGGAGGCGCTGAAGGCGGTGGCCGACATGGGCGGGCTGATCGCCGCCTCGGTGGACCTGGACGCGGTCCTGGCGCTGGCCCGGACCGCTCCGCCGCTGGACGCCGCCCCCTGGGACGCCACCGCCGAGGTCACCCCGGTCGCCGGCGCGCCCCGGATCGCGGTGGCCGGCGGCGCCGCCTTCTCCTTCTCGTACGCGGAGAACGCCGAGCTGCTCACCGCGGCCGGCGCCGAGGTGGTCCCGTTCGACCCGCTGCACGCCGGCGCGCTGCCCGAGGGCACGGCCGGCCTGGTGATAGGCGGCGGCTTCCCCGAGCTGTACGTCCGGGAACTGAGCGCGAACAGGCAACTGCGCACGGCGATCGCCGCGTTCGCCGCCTCGGGTGCGCCGATCGCCGCCGAGTGCGCCGGACTGCTCTACCTCGGGCAGGAGTTGGACGGCCTGCCGATGTGCGGCGTGCTGGACACGGCGGCCCGGATGACCGAGCGGCTGACCCTCGGGTACCGGGAGGCCGTGGCACTGCACGACTCGCCGCTCGCGCCGGCCGGCACCCGGGTGCGCGGGCACGAGTTCCACCGCACGGTCTGCGAGCCCGCGGCGGGCGAACGGCCCGCCTGGGGCTGGCGGTTGCCGACCGGCCCGCGCACCGAGGGCTTCGCCGGCGGCGCCCTCGACAACGTTCACGCTTCGTATCTGCACCTGCACTGGGCAGGATCACCGCAGCTCGCCGCCTCCTTCGCGGCCGCCGCGGCCGCGCATCGGGCGGGCTGAGCGGGAGGTCGTCGGTCCAGGCCGTCGGTCTAGGGTGGCGGGATGAGCGCTGCACAGGTGATCGTCCTCAACGGAGGCTCCAGCTCGGGGAAGTCGAGCATCGCCCGCCACCTCCAGGAGCTGCTGCCCGACCCGTGGCTGACCCTCGGGGCCGACACCCTGGTCGACGCGCTGCCCGCCGCGCTGCGCGACGGGCAGGACGGCGACGGCCAGGGCATCGGCGGGCTGGACGACGGCGACGGCACGGTGACCGTCGGGCCCGCCTTCGCCGCACTGGACGAGGCCTGGACCATCGGCGTCGCGGCGATGGCCCGGGCCGGCGCCCGGATCATCGTCGACGAGGTCTTCCTCGGCACCACCGCCTCGCAGCAGCGCTGGAGCCGGGCCCTGGACGGCCTGGACGTGCTCTGGGTCGGCGTGCACTGCACGCCCGAGGTCGCCGCCGCCCGGGAACGGGCCCGGGGCGACCGCGCCACCGGCATGGCCGCCGCCCAGGCCGAGGCCGTGCACCACGGCGTCCGGTACGACCTGGAGGTGGACACCTCCCGCACCGACGCGGCGGCCTGCGCCCGACTCGTCGCGGAGCGGGCCATCCGCTGAACGCGGCCCGCCGGCGCTACGGTTGACTGGGTGCCGAAGCCGTTCCAATCAAGTGGTCAGGAGTGGGTCTTGGACCCAGGTCTGGTCACCGCGAGCATCCCGAACGGTGTTCGGGACGCCCCCCACCGCGCCCGCCACTTATGTGCACGGAAACGACCTCAACCCCCAGCAGTTCACAACCCCCCGCACGAGCCGGTGGTGACGGTGGCGGAGTGGTCGCCCTACGGCTCCCGGTCGAGCAGCGCGGCGAGGTAGCCCGCCACCTCCTCGCGCAGCTCGGCCGGTTCCGGCGTACGGCCGTGACCGCTGCCGGCCGTCACGTTGATCAGCACGCCCTCGCACCAGCGGACCAGCCGGCGGGCGTCCGCGTCCGGCGTGCGGGAGCCGCAGCGCTCCAGCGCGGAGACCGCGAAGTCGACGAAGCCCGCGCCCAACCGGTCGTAGACGGCGCGCAGTTCGGGGCGGCGGGTGGCCTCCAGGGCCAGTTCGAAGCGCGCCACGGTGAGCGCGCGGCCGGCCGTCAGCGCCTGGTACACGGCGCCGGCGGCGACCTGGGCGAGCACGTCGCGCGGCCCGGCCTCGGGGTTGGCCGGTACGGCCGCCGCGAGGACGCCCGGCGACTCCAGCACCGCGATCCGGGTCAGCGCCAGCTCCAGCAGGGCGGCCCGGGTCCGGGCGAGGTTGGAGGTCGAACCGGTGGGCAGTCCGGCCGCCTCGTCCACCGCGCGGTGGGTCAGCCCGCGCAGGCCGCGCTCGGCGATCAGGGCAATGGCGGTGTCGGCGATCAGCGTCGGACGCGGGGGTGTCATGGGTCCGATTTTCGCGGGTTCCGGGATAAGCACCCAACTCACACTACAGATGTAGTACGGTGCTCTCGACACCGAAACTACAGGTGTAGTCCGAGAGGAGTCCCCATGGACCAGGCAGAGCCACAAGCCGTCGTCATCGGCGGAGGCATCGGTGGGCTGGCCGCCGCCGTCGCCCTCCACCGCCAGGGCGTCACCGTCTCCGTCCACGAGCGCGCCGCCTCGCTCGAACCCGTCGGCGCCGGCCTCGCCCTCGCCCCCAACGCGCTCCGTGCCCTCGACCGACTCGGCGTCGGCGACCGGCTGCGCGCCCTCGCCTCCCCACATCCCGCCGTCGGCCTGCGCCGCCCCTCCGGCCGCTGGCTCGCCCGCACCGGCAGCGACGCGGTCGAGGCGTTCTTCGGCGACAAGGTGATCGCCGTCCCGCGCACCGCCGTCATCGACGCCCTGGTCGACGCCCTCCCGGCCGGCAGCATCCGCACCAACTCCCCCGCCGAACTGGCCGACCCGGGCGACGCCGACCGGCCGGCCGTGGTCCGCACCCGAGCGGGCGAGCGACCCGCCGAGCTGGTGGTCGCCGCCGACGGCATACGCTCCGCGAGCCGCGCCCTGCTCTTCCCGCACCACCCCGGCCCGCGCTACTCCGGCTTCACCACCTGGCGCACCATCATCGCCGAACCGCCGCGCGCGCCGTTCGCCGCCGGCGAGATCTGGGGGCGCGGCCGGCTCGTCGGCGTCGTCCCGCTCGCCGACGGCCGGGTGTACGTGTACGGCGCCGCCCTCGCCCCCGCCGGGGCCCGCGCGACGGACGGCGACGAGCGGGCCGAACTGCTGCGGCTGTACGGCAACTGGTGCGCGCCCGTGCCGGAGCTGCTGGCCTCGGCCGACCCCGCCAAGGTGCTGCGCCACGATGTCCGGGAGATCGCCGACCCGCTGCCCGCCTACCACCGCGGCCGGGTCGCCCTGCTCGGCGACGCCGCCCACGCCATGTGCCCGTTCCAGGGCCAGGGCGCCTGCCAGGCCATCGAGGACGCGGTCGTCCTCGCCGCCGGCATCACCCCCGGCACCGACCCGGCCGCCACCCTCCCCGCTTACACCGCCGCCCGCCTCCCCCGCGCCACCTCGGTCGTCGCCGGCTCCCGCCGCATCGGTACCCTGATCGCCCGCCGCTCCCCGCTCGCCGTCCTGCTCCGCGACGCCGCCCTCACCCTCGGCGGCCTCCTCCCCGACCGTGTCCTGCTCAGCCGCGCGGGCGCGACCTACGACTGGCACCCCCCGGCCCCTACCGGCACGCATCAGCCGGAGCCCCGCAGCAGCGGCCGGTCATCCTGCTGACCTCGGACACCGACGACATGACCGAGCTCTGTGGCGACCGCGTGCGACTCGTCGCCGTCCGACCGGGCTCGCGCGATTCGTGGCCGCGTCGGTTCCCTCTCGTTCCGCTCGCCCTCGCAGGAGATCGCATTCGCGGGGCATGCGGGTGAACGGCCGGGTGGGGCGGTTCGGCGGGCGGGTTCCGCGCGGTATCCCTGCTCGGGCTGAGTAGCCGTCAGGGTGGCCGGTGAGCGGCCCGGAACACAGGTGGGTTCATGAGAGCGTTTCCTCGAAGTCGGCGTGCCGTGGCCGCCGCCGTCACGACGGTGGCGGCCATGGTCGTGACGGTCGGTCCGGCGGGCGCGGTGCCCGTCCAGGACGACGGCGGGCTCAGCCCCGACATCCTCGCGATCATGCACAAGCCCGCCTACGAACACGCACAGTGGGGCCTACTGGAGATCGACGACACGACCGGCGAGGTCATCCACTCCCAGTACCCGAACCAGTTCTTCATCCCCGGCTCGACGGCCAAGCTGGTCAGCGTGTCGGGCACCTGGCACACGCTCGGCGGGGAGCACCGGTTCACCACGCCCGTGCAGGCCCTCGGCAACCGGTCTGGGTCGGTGCTGGACGGGTCGCTGGCCCTGGTCGCACAGGGCGACCTCACCATGGGCGGCCGGACGAAGCCGGACGGCTCGGTCGACTTCACCCCGATCGACCACACCTACGCCGACGACGTCCCCGGCGCGACGCTCACCCCCGAGGACCCGCTCGCCGGCCTCGACTCGATCGCCCAGCAGGTGCGCGCGTCCGGCATCACCGAGGTGCACGGGGACGTCGCGATCGACCCCCGGCTCTTCGCCCCCGACCCCGGGCTGGACCCCACCCCGACCCCGCTGATCGTCAACGACAACCTGATCGACCTGCTGTCCACCGCCACCACCCCCGGGCAGCCGGCCCAGCTCAGCTGGCGGCCGCAGGTCGCGCCATACCAGGTGGAGTCGACCGTGCGGACGGTCGAGGCCGGCGGCACCACCGACATCGCGGTCTCCGCCTCGCCGGACGGCACGCACATCACCCTGTCCGGCACCATCGCGGCCGACGCGCCGCCGACCCTGCGCGTCTCCCACGTGCAGGACCCGAACGCCTTCGGCCGCACCGCCCTGATCGAGGCGCTCGCCCGCGCCGGCGTCACCGTCACCGCCCCGCCCACCGGCCCCAACCCGACGGGCCTGCTGCCCGACTCCTACGACGGCACCCAGCGCGTCGCCGCGTACGTCTCCCCGGTCTACGAGCAGTACGCCCGGCTGATCCTCAAGGTCAGCCACAACCTCGGTGCCAACCTCGGCATCTGCCTGATGGCCGTCACCACCGGCAGCCACCGGTGCGAGGACGGTTTCCCCGTCCTGAGGGACTTCCTGACCGGCGCCGGGATCGATCCGACCAAGGTCCAGCTGCTCGACGGGCGGGGCGGCAACCCGGTGGACCGGGTCACCCCCGACGTGGAGAACGAGATCCTGCACTACTGGCAGGGCACCCCCGACGCCGACCGGTTCCGGGAGGCGCTGCCGATCCTCGGCGTGGACGGCTCGCTCGCCTCCGCCTGCGACGGCTGTCCGACCTGCCCGGGCAAGGGCAAGGTGTGGGCCAAGCCCGGTTCCGTCATCGGCTTCGACGCCGTCAACGACCGGCTCGCCGTCGGCGGCGAGACGCTCGGCGGCTACCTCGCGGCGGGCCACGGCCGGCTGCACACCTTCTACCTGGCCGTGAACGGCGCCTCCACCCCGAACATCAACACGTTCTTCGACGTGCTCAACGACCTGAACCGCATCGCCGGCCTCCTCCAGGAACAGGCCGAGGCGCGGTCCTGACGCCGCACCTTCCGCTCCACGATGAGGGCCCCGGCTGCCTGGCAGCCGGGGCCCTCGCCGATCCACCCGGGCTCAGCTCCGGCCGGCCAGCGGGGTGACCCCGTCGAGGATGCGTTCCAGGCCGAAGTCGAGCGGGTCGCCGGCCTGGGGGGCGAAGGCTCCGGCGGCGATCGCGGCGGTGAGCGCGGGGAACCGGTGGCCGTGGCGCTCCAGCACCTCGCCGGCGAGGCGGTTCCACTCCTCACCGCCCTCCTCGTCCGCGTCGGCGAGCTGCTGGGCGAGGCTGCGGATGTGGCCGATGATCAGCAGCACGGTGTCGTGCTGCTGCACCGCGGAGAGTCCGGTCGGGGCCAGCGCGGCCAGGGCGGCGTCCATCCAGGCGAGCTGGTTGGGGCCCATGAGCTGGCGGCGCATGGCGGTGGCGGCCAGGATCCAGGGGTGGCGGCGGTACAGCGCCCAGCACTGGCGGGCCCACTCGGTCAGCCGGGGGCGCCAGCCGTCCTGGTGGCCGATGGATTTGGGGGGCGCGCCGAGGGCGGAGTCGACCATCAGGTCGACCAGTTCGGCCTTGCCGGGGAAGTACCGGTACAGCGCCATGGTGGTGACGCCGAGTTCGGTGGCGACCCGCTGCATGGAGACCGCGTCCAGGCCCTCCGCGTCGGCGATCCCGATGGCGCCGGCGACGATGCGCTCGGCGGTCAGTGAGGGCTTCGGGCCGCGGCGGGGCTGGTCCTGCTCCCCCCACAGCAGCGCCAGGCTCGCCTTCGGGTCGCGCTTCTTCTCCCGGCTCCCGGCCATACGCGTCAGCTCCCTTGTGGTTCTCGTGCTGGTTCCGGCGGGCGATTGACGCCCTCTCAGAACTGTGTATAACATACACTCAATTGCGTATCCGATACACAGTTCAAGGGAGTCACCCCATGCTCGGCACCGTTCTCCTCGCCTCCGCCGTCGCCGCCCCCGTGGCCGCAGCCCTCGGCCACCGCCGGATCAAGCAGGCCGCGGGCACCCGGCTGATGCGGATCGACACGCCGAACGGCATCGACGAGCAGGGCTTCGTCCGCATCGGCGGGATCGAGCAGTGGATCTCGATCCGCGGCGAGGACCGCACCAACCCGGTGATGCTGGAGATCCACGGCGGGCCCGGCGCCTCCAACTCCGTCTACGGCCCCCGCACCCGGTCCTGGGAGAAGCACTTCACGATCGTCCGCTGGGACATGCGCGGCGCCGGCAAGACCCTCGGCCGCGGCGGCGCCGACGGCCAGGGCGAACTGAGCTTCGCCCGGATGTACGAGGACGCCGTCGAGGTCACCGACCACGCGCGGAGCAGGCTCGGCGTCGACCGGGTCCTTCTGGTCGCCAACTCCTTCGGCAGCACCTTCGGACTGCGCCTGGCCCGCCGGTACCCCGACCGCTACAGCGCCTACGTCGGCACCGACCAGAAGATCCACGACGCCGGCCGCGACACTACCGACCACCTGGCCCTGCTGGCCCGGCTGCACGCCGCCGGCAAGCGCAAGGAGCTCGCCGCCGTCGAGGAGATCGGCCCCGACCCGCGTACCTGGACCGCCGAGCAGCACGGCGCGTACGCCAAGATCGTCGCCACCACCGACCCGCTGACCTTCTCCACCATGAAGTCCGTGGTCATGAAGTCGCTCTGGTTCTCCCCGCTGCACTCACTCAGCGAGCTGGGCACCCTCGGCAAGGGCATGAAGCTCTCCGAGCAGATCCTCCCCGCCACCGCCGGCTTCGACGACCGGGCCGACGGCACCTGCTTCGACCTGCCGTTCTTCGTCTTCCAGGGCGACCGGGACGTCCTCACTCCCACCGACCGCGCCAAGCGGTTCTTCGACGACGTGCAGGCCCCGGTCAAGGAGTTCGCCCTGATCGAGAACGCCAGCCACTTCGCGTCCTTCCGGCACCCCGACCGGTTCCTCGACCTGATGCTGGCCAAGGTCCGGCCCGTCGTCACCGGTGGCCTCCAGACCGCCGGCCGGTGAACGCCGGCGCTGGGGTAGCTCCGCGGGGGGAGGCGCTCCTTCGTGCAGACGACGTGCCGCCGGCGCCGGTCCGGCACCGTGAAGCCATGCAGATCGAGCCTTCTCCGGGTGCCGCCGCCGACCGCCTGGTGCCGCGTCCGGGCCGGTGGCCGGGGTACGCCGTGGCGGTGTGGGGCGTCCTGTTCGCGGTGCCCAGCTTCGTCTGGGCACTGGGCGGCACGGTCGGCGCGGAGTCGACGGTGGCACCGGAGCTGGTGAAGCTCGCCCGCGACGGGGTGCCGTGGTTCCTGGCCGTCCTCTGGGTGACCGGGCTCCTCAAGCTCTTCGGGGCGCTGGTCGGCATCGGCCTGACCAGGCCGCGCGGCCTGCGGACCGGCCGGTTCCTGGTGTTCTGCGGCGGCGGTGCGACCGTCCTGCTGGTCTGGCACGGCTGCCTCTTCGTCGCGCACGGGGTGCTGGTCGAGGCCGGGGCCTTCTCCGTCGAGCCCGCACTGCTCGGGCTGACCCGCTGGTACCTCTACCTGTGGGGGCCGTGGTTCGTCGCCGGCGGGCTGGCGTTCGCCGCCGCCACCGTGCGCCGTGTCCGCGCGGACGCCGACCGGCCTGGCCTGCGGCTGCTCGGCGCGGCGGGCGCGCTCGGCGCCCTGCTCCTGTCGTTGGTGCTGACCGTCGCCGGGGTCGGCTGAGGAGCCGGGCCGGACGAGGGCCGGGAGCCGGGTCAGCCGGTGGCGCGGACGTAGATGTCGGCTGCGCCGGGGAGACCGCCGGGGTCGGCGGCGACGTAGATCCGGCGGCCCGGGCCGAGGCGGGCGGGGGTCGGCACGGGGGCGGGCGTGGGGGTGGGCGTCGCCGTGGCGGTGGGCGTGGAGGCCACGGCCGGCTCGGGATCGGCGGGGGCGGGCTGCGGCTCCTCGGCTGGGAGGGCGGCCTGCGCGGGCTCCTCGGTGTCGTCCACCGGGGGCGGGGAGGCGACCGGTTCGGCCGGCAGGGCCGGCTCGGTCTCCGAAGGCGTCACGTCAGGCGTAGGCGTGTCCGTGGGAGTGGCCGTGGGAGTGGCCGTGGCCGTGGCCGTGGCCATGGGAGTGGCCGTGGGGGTGAGCGTGGGCAGGGCGGTCGGGCCGGGGACGGCGGTCACCGCCCCGGGCAGCTCCGGCGCCTCGGCCGGCTCGTCGCCGCCGAGGGCCGCCGCAAGGTCGGACGGCAGCGGTGCGCTCGGGCCCGGCGCCGGCAGGTCGTAGGTGCGCAGGAAGTCGCCCAGCCCGACGTCCTGGCCGCCGGCCAGCCGGTAGTGCAGATACGCCACGGGCGCGCCGTCGACCGTCCGCGTGTACACCGCGCCCACCGGCACGTAGTACCGCCCCGCGCCCGGATGCTGGGAGGGGTGGAGACCGGCCAGCAGCTCGGCGCGGTCGCGGTCGGTCTCGATGACGCCCCGGCCCAGCGTGAGCGCGTTGATGCCGCGAACCGCCAGTGCCGCCGCGACCGCCACGAAGAGCACCAGGCCCATCGCGACCGTCCGCCGCAGCACCGGCCGGCCGTGCAACGCCGGCCAGGAGTCGCTCACCATCCGTTCCGGCGCGGCCCGCCCCGTTTGCTTCACCGCTCCCCCAGCTCCCCCGACTCGCACCACTCGCGCCACGCGCGCCACTCGCACTGCCCGACGTGGACCCTACGCTCGTGGTCACGGGAGGTACCAACCGCCCCTGTCAGCCCAGATAGGCCGGGGCCACGGCCGCTTCCATCGACCGCCGTGCCGAGCCGCCGCCGTCCGCGGGGACGGTCCACAGGTCGGCGCCGAAGTCGCCGGGGAGCGCGTAGAGCAGGGTGGAGCCGTCGGTCCAGACCGCCTGGTCGTCGATGTTGCGCTGCTCGGCGGTGGCGGTCTCGGTCATGGTGGCCAGGTCGAGCACGTAGAGCCGCCAAGGCGCGTCCGCGGGCAGGCCGGGGACGCGCTTCTTGTAGGCGATCCGGGTGCCGTCCGGGGAGAGCGAGGGGCACTCGACGTTCTGGTGGAGGGTGGTGAGGGTGCGGGCGGCGAGGTCGCCGCGGACGAGGTAGGTCTGGCCGCCGGTGGCCGCGGTGGCGTAGAAGGTGTCGTCGTCGGCGAAGGTCACGCCCCAGATGTTGACGTCGGGCGCCCGGTACGGCTTGCCGTCCTTGATCAGGTCGAAGGCCTCCAGGTTCTCCCGGAGGTTCCAGTCGCGGACGTCGACGATCGAGGTGCGGGTGGAGAAGTCGGTGCCGGCGTAGGAGTCGCCGCTGACGAAGACCGTCCAGGCGGCGAGGTGGCCGGAGGGCGAGACCCGGGAGCGGGTGGGGATGCCGGCGGCCGGGAAGGAGTGCAGCTCGCGCAGGTGGTCGTCGAGGACGACGGCACGGTAGGTGTCCTGCAGCGCGCCGCGCTCGGCCTGGAGGCAGATGCCGGTGCCGCCCGCCGTGAAGAAGCGCAGGCACTGGACGCCGGAGGAGGTGCGCGGGCCGTCCGGGTGGTCGGCGGGGACGGTGGCGAGCTCGTCGCGGTGCGGGCCCCAGGCCATGTTGCGGAACACCAGCTGCCGCCCGTCGGACGGCTTCCGGAGCGAGACCGGGCCGGGGGTGACCACCGGGCCGCCGGGCTGCACCTGGTCCTTGCGGGCCGACTGGCCGGACGCGTACAGCACGGCTCCGGTGCCGACCGAGCCGAGCAGCAGCACGGCGACCAGCAGGATCAGCACCCTGGTACGGCCTTGGATCGGTGGGGTCACGAGGGCACCTCGGAGTCGGCGACGGGGGTGACGGGGGTGTCGTGGGAGTCCCGGAGCACGAAGGCGGCCCCGAGGACGCAGCCGGCCAGCGCGGCCGCCGACCAGGCCAGTGCGGCGCTGCCGCCGACCGCGCTCCACAGCGCGCCGAACACCAGCGAGCAGGCGAACCGGGCCAGCGCCTGCCCCGTGCCGACCAGCGCCAGCCCGGCGCCGCGCTGCGCGGCCGGGACGGCGTCGGCGGCCGCGGCGGCCAGCACGCCGTCGGTCGCGGCGTAGAACGCGCCGTGCAGGACCAGCACGCAGACCACCACGGGCAGCCCGCGCAGCGGCGAGAGCAGCAGCCCGTACGCCAGCAGCAGGACGCCGTGGCCGGCCAGGAAGAGCCGGCGCCGGCCGATCCGGTCGGCCAGCGCGCCGAGCGGGACGGCGAGCAGCAGGAACGCGGCGGCGGTGCCGAGCGGCAGCAGCGGGAAGAGGTCGACGGCGAGGCCGAGCCGGCGCTGCACGAGCAGGTAGAGGAAGGAGTCGCTGACGGTGGTCAGGCCGAGCAGCACCGCGCACAGGGCCAGCCGGCGCAGCCCGGGCAGCCGCAGCAGGGCGAGGCCGTCGCGCAGACCGGGAGCCGGGGCCGACCGGTCGTCGGCCGATGCCGGGCTGCCCGGGACGAAGAGCAGCAGCACCAGCACACCGAGCAGCGCGACGCAGGCGCTGACCGTGAACACCGCGTTGTAGCCGTGCCGTTCACCGCCGTCGGCGAGCAGCGGCCCGCCGGCCAGGCGGAGCACCAGGAAGGCGATGAGCGGTCCGAGCAGCGCGCCCGCCGTGTCCATCGCCCGGTGGACACCGAACGCCCGCCCCCGGTGGGCGGGTTCGGTGGCGAGCGAGATCATCGCGTCCCGGGGCGCGGTGCGCAGCCCCTTGCCGGTGCGGTCGACGGCGAGCACCGCGCCGATCAGCGGGACGGTGTGGACGAGCAGCAGCAGCGGCTTGCAGAGCGCCGACAGCCCGTACCCGGCCGCCGCGACCGCCTTGTGCCGGGGCGCGCCGTCCGCGCCGCGCCGGTCGGCGAGGTGACCGCCGGCCAGACGGACCAGCGCGCTGAACCCGTTCTGGATGCCGTCCAGCAGCCCGAAGCCGAGCGGGGAGAGGCCGAGCCCGGTGAGCAGGTAGAGCGGCAGCACCGCGCTGACCATCTCCGAGGAGACGTCGGTCACCAGGCTGACGGTGCCCAGGACCAGCACGGTGCCGGGCACGGCGGCGGCCGCCCGCCGCCCCGGCCGGGGGGCCGGGGCGACGGGGGCCTTGGAGCTGCGGGATTCCGCGACGTACACGGGCGTCAGTTCCAGATGCCGGTGATGGTGGCGGCGGAGGCGGCGTTGCCCGCGTGGGTGGTCAGCCCGGCGAGGTCCTCCAGCGTGCGCAGCACGTTGTAGTGGTTGTAGGTGGTGGCGGTGGTGGCGCCCGGCGTGACGTGCGCGCCGTAGAAGACGGTGGGGATGCGGTTTCCGGAGAGCCTGTTGTCCTCGTCGAAGGTGACGACGAGGATGCTGTTGTTGTTCTTGGCCCAGGCCGCGTACGCGCCGAGCTTGTTCTTGATCCAGGTGTCGCCGGTGGAGACCGAGCAGTCGTGCATGTCGTTGCACAGGTCCGGCACGACGAAGGAGACCTTCGGCAGGGTGCTGTAGTCGGTCGGGAACTGCGTGAAGGTGTACGCGGTGTTGGTCGGCACGTTGCTGAAGCCGAACCACGGGTTGTGCTTCTGCGCGTACTTGCCGCTGCTGCAGGTGGTCGAACCCTGGCTCGGCAGACCCTCGTTGTAGCTGCCCCAGGTCTTGCCGGCGGCGATCAGCTCGGAGCCCAGGTTCGGCGCGGAGATCGAGCCGACCGGCACGCAGCTGTCGTCCGTGCGGCCCTGGTTGGAGCCGGAGAACAGCTGGTAGTAGTTGGGCTCGCTCGGGTGGGTGATCCCGAACGACTGGGTGAGGGTGGCGCCGCCGGCCTTGAGGGTGTTGTTGATGTACGGCGCGCTGGAGCTGCCGATGATCTGCGAGTACGCGTGGTTCTCCAGCACGACGACGACCACGTGGTCGGGCGTGGGGAGGGTCGCGGCCTGCGCGCTGGAGCCGGTCGCCGCCCAGAGGCCGAGCGAGCCGGCGACCAGGCCGAGGCCGGCCGTCAGGGCGGTGAGGGTACGGCGAGGGCGGGTGCCGCCGGTGCGGGCGTCGCTGTCGCTCGTGCGGAGTCGTGCGAAAGGCATGGTGTCCTCCGTTGCGTCGGGAACTGCCGTCGGGAACTGCCAGGTCTGGAGCGCCGCAAACAGTAGGAGCGCCGCGGTGGCGGTCACGGCACAAGGAAGGTGAAGAACAGGCGAACAGGCGCTGCGCGGGGGCGGTGGAGGTCACAGGCGCCTCGATTGACCCGTTCGTCGCGACCGTGGTGGGATCTCGTGGGCCGGCGAACGGCTGTCGAGCGGCTGTTCAGCGGCTCATGGGCGGCTACCGGGTGAAGGGAAGGCGACGTGATCGGGCTGCTGGCCCTCGGTGAGGCGGGTCGCCCGCTCGCCGACGCGGTGCACGGGCTCTGGCCGGGCAGCCGGGTCTTCCGCGCGGAGGACGACGGCGAGAGCCCGGGCGAGCTCCTCGAACTGGCCCTGGGCAGCTGCCGGCAACTGGTCTGTTTCGCGCCCGTCGGTTCGACCCTGCGGCTGCTGCTCCGCCGCCCGCCCATCGGTCGTCCCCTGCCGGGCCTGGTCTGCGTCGACCCGGAGCGGCGCTTCGCCGTGTCGCTGACCGGAACCGCCGGGGGCGCGGACGACCTGGCCGGCGAGGTGTCGGCCCTCCTCGACACCTGCCCGGTGATCACCAGCAGCCGGCCGCGGCACCCGCGCACCCCCTCCCCCCTCGCCGCCGTCGAGCGCTACGCCGCCGTCGAGCGCTACGCCGTCGTCGGGCAGGACGCCGTCGTCGAGCGCTACGCCGGCGTCGAGCGCTACGACCTCCCCGGGTGGGACGAGGACGTCCTCACCTGCCCCCCGCCGCCGACCCGGCCCCCGGGCCTGCGCGCGGGCGGCCTGGTCATCGGGGTCGGCCTGCGCGAGGCGGCCGCGGCGCCCGAAGTGACGCAGCTGATCCGCCGCACGCTGCGGGAGGCCGGGCTGCCGGCCTCCGCCGTCGCCCGGCTCTCGACCCTGACCGGCAAGGGCGACCACCCCGCCGTCCGCCGGGCCGCCGCCCTGCTGGGCCTCCCGGTGGACGAGCACACGGCCGAGGAGCTCTCGGCCGTCGCGGTGCCCAACCCGTCCGCGTCCGTCGGCGAGGCGGTCGGCACCATGAGCGTGGCGGAGGCGGCCGCGCTGGCGAGCGCGCCGGGAGGCGAACTCGTCGTCCCCAAGCAGAAGTCGGCCACGACTACGGTGGCGGTCGCCCGCGCGGCGGTGCGCGGCCGGCTCGCGGTGATCGGCCTCGGCCCCGGGGAGCGCGACCTGATCGTCCCGCGTGCCGAGGCGGAGCTGCGGCGCGCGTCGGTGGTGGTCGGCGCGCCGGGCGCGTTGGCGCTGGCCGCCGAGTTCCTGCGGCCCACCGCCCGGCGGCTCACCGCCGAGGACTGCGCCGGCGCGGCGGCCGGACTCGCCGCACGGCGGGAGAGCGTCGCCCTGGTCGCCCTCGGGGACGGGCTCCGGTACGACCCGCCGCCCGCCGACGGCTACGACCTCGTCCGCGTTCCCGGCCTGCCCCTTCCCACCGCCGCTCACGCTCATGGAGACCGCTCGTGACCACCGCCGACCATGACCTCCGCCACCACGGTGACGCGGAGGTGCGCGCCGACGGGTTCGGCCTGGTCGACCTCGCCGTCAACGTCCGCACCGGCACGCCCCCGCAGTGGCTGCGCGAGCACCTCGCGGCGACGCTCGGCGAGCTGGCCGCGTACCCGGACGGTGCGGCGGCCCGCGCCGCCGTGGCCGCCCGGCACGGGCGGCCGGTGGAGGAGGTGCTCCTCACCTCGGGGGCGGCGGAGGCCTTCGTACTGCTGGCCCGGGTACTGACGGCACGCCATGTCGTGGTGGTCCACCCGCAGTTCACCGAGCCCGAGGCCGCACTGCGGGACGCCGGGCACGCGGTGCAGCGGGTGCTGCTCTCGCCCGCCGACGGCTTCCGGCTCGGCGACGTACCCCCCGAGGCCGACCTCGTGGTCCTCGGCAACCCCACCAACCCCACCTCCGTCCTGCACCCGGCCGCCGCCGTCGCCGCCCTCGCCCGGCCCGGCCGCACCCTGGTGATCGACGAGGCCTTCATGGACACCGTGCCCGGCGAGACCGAATCCCTCGCCGCCGCACGGGGGCTGCCCGGCCGGGTGGTCGTCCTGCGCAGCCTCACCAAGACCTGGGGCCTGGCCGGCCTGCGCATCGGCTACGCCCTCGGCCCGGCGCCGCTCATCGCCGCACTCGGCGCCGCCCAACCCCTCTGGCCGGTCTCCACCCCCGCCCTCGCCGCGGCCGAGGCCTGCTCCACCCCGGCTGCCCTGGCCGAGGCCGAGCAGGCCGCCCAGCTGCTCGGCGAGCACCGTGACCACCTGCTGAAGGGCCTGGCCGCCTTCCCCGCCGTCCAGGTGCACGGCGAACCGGCCGCCTCGTTCCTCCTGATCGAACTGCCGGACGCCGCCACGGTCCGCGAGCGCTTGCGCGAGCGCGGCTTCGCCGTCCGCCGCGGCGACACCTTCCCCGGCCTCGGGCCGGACTGGCTGCGGATCGCCGTCCGGGACCCGGCGACCACGGACCGCTTCCTGGCCGCGCTGGACGGGGTGCTGAGCGCGGGCTGACCCCGGGTTGACCGCGGCCCCGGGAGACCCCCGCGGAGGCCCCGAGGCCACCGGCGGCGGGCAGCGCATCCGCCGGGCACCACCTCGGTGATCAGCGCAGGCCGACCGCGTCCCCCACCTTCACCGTCCCCGGCTCCAGCACCTGCGCGTACACACCGGCGCAGGGCAGCGCCGCCATGCCCTCCAGCGGGACCAGGCGGTTCCGTTCGGCGAGGACCCTCAGGGCGGCCGTGCTGCGCGGCAGCTCGCCGTGGGCGAGGGTGGGGACGGCGCAGCGGGGGGTGGGGACGAGGACACGGAGGCGGAGGGCCGGGCCGATCGTCAACTCCCGCCCGATCCAGGCGTTTTCGACGAAGCCCTGACCCCCGGTGCGGATGACCACGTTGGGGCGGTAGCGCTCGGGTTCGACGTTCACGGCGTCCACGGCGGCCAGGGCATTCACGGCGTTCACGGCGTTCACGGCGTCCAGGGTGGACGTGGTGAGCAGGTGCACCGGGGCGAAGTCGAAGAAGGTGCCGGCCGGGGCGGCGCGGCCGATCTCGTTCACCGTGACGGCGACCTCCTCCTCGATGCCGCGTGCCAACACCTCCTCCGGCACGGCCCGTTCGACGGTCGCGCCGGCAGGGCGCTCGGTGATCAGGCGGACCTTCCGGCCGAGGGCTTCGGAGAGTTCGGTTGCGTCCACCGGCGAGCCGTCAGGCCCGGAGATCTCGACATCGCCGGCACGGCACGCGGCCGTGAAGCCGAGCATCCCCGCCCACAGCCGCGGGTTCTTGGCGCTCACCACCCGCCCGCTCTCCTCGTCGACCAGCGCGCGCACCCGGTCGCCGTCGAGGCCGCGCCCGGCCACGGCAACCTCGCCCAGCTCCTCCCCCAGCATCGACTTCACCGGGTACCGTCGCAGCCGTTCCACCGTGCCGATCCTCATGCGAGAGCCTCCGGCCGCCGGTGCGGTTCGGCGGCGTACGGGCCGCGGAGGCCGTCCGCGTCGGGCAGGAGGAGGGGCGGCGTCATACCGTGCATCCTGGCCCGGACACCGGGCGGCCGACCACCCGTTTACGCACATCCCTTGAGTGAGGGGCCCGTTGACGATCAGTCGGGGACGATCCGTAGCATGACCGGGAGGCATGGACCTCTCTGGCAGACTGTGCGACCGGGTGGGCCCGTTGGGCCGGGGCATGACATGGGGGCAGGGCATTGAGCAGCCGGGGAACCGTGCTCGGAGGTCGTTACACGCTGACCGAGCGGATCGGCGGCGGGGGCATGGGCGCCGTCTGGCGGGCCGACGACGAGGTGTTGGCGCGGCAGGTCGCGGTGAAGATCCTGCATCCGGGGCTGGTCGAGGACGGCACGTTCGTCAAGCGGTTCCGGCGCGAGGCCCAGTTGCTGGCCGCACTCAAGCACCCCGGCATCGTGGACGTCCACGACTACGGCGAGAGCGGTGACGACTCCGAGGACCGGGTCGCCTACATCGTCATGGAGCTGGTGGACGGGCAGCCGCTGGACAAGGTGCTTGCCGACGGCGGGCCGATGGCGCCGGAGCGGGCGCTCGGGCTGCTCGCCACCGCGCTGGACGCGCTGCACGCCGCACACCGGCAGGACATCGTGCACCGCGACGTGAAGCCGTCCAACCTGATGGCCCGGCCCGACGACCGGCTGACGGTGACCGACTTCGGCATCGCGCGGGCCGTGGCGAGCACCAGGATCACGGCCTCCCACGCGGTGATCGGGACGGCGCTCTACATGGCCCCCGAACAGGCCGAGGGGAAGGCCGTCACACCGGCCTCGGACCTCTACTCGATCGGCGTGGTCGGCTACGAACTGCTCACCGGGCAGCCGCCGTTCACCGGCGAGACGGTGCTGGAGGTCGCACTCAAGCACATCCGGGAGCCCGCGCCGGAGCTGCCGGCGGACCTTCCGCAGGAGGTGCGCGCGTTCGTCGCGACCGCGCTGGCCAAGAAGCCGGAGGACCGCTTCGCCGACGCCGCCGCGATGGCGGCCGCGGCGCGGACCGCGATCGGGGCCGACCCGAAGGCGGCGGCCGCACCGGCGGCCCCTCCGGCACCCAGGACTCCCGGGGCGCCCAAGGAGCCGGCGAAGGCGGCGGGCGAGGTGGGCAAGGTCGAGTCCCGTGACGCCACCGAACCGGGCACCCGCCGCAGACGGCGCGGGTTCCTCGTCCCGATCGTCATACCGGTGATCATCACGGCGGGCACCACGACCGCCCTGCTGATCGACCACACCCCGTTCCGGTCCGAGTCGAAGACGCCCGGCGCCCAGCCCACCGTGGCAGCGTCCACGATCGCGGACACCCCCGCCCCGGCGCCGACGGCCCCGCCCGCCACCACGCCGCCGACCACCACACCGCCCACCCAGACCCCGACACCGGGCGCCACCACCCCCGCACCCGCGACGCAGCCCGCCCAGGCCGGCGGCAACCAGGCGGGGGCGACGACGCCGACCACCGGCGCGGGCGCCGCAGCCGGCGGCCAGGGCACCCCACCGCGCGGCAACAGCGGCGGGGCGGGCAACGGCGGCGGCGCGGCGCAGCCCCCGGCCAACACCCCGGCCCCGCCGGCCGCCACCTCCGCCCCCGCCAACCAGCCCCCGCCCGCCGACCCGGCGCCGCAGACACCCACCACTCCCCCGGGCTGCGGCGGCACCAAGTGGGGGTCCATCGTCAACGTGGCGTCCGGCCGCAAGCTCGGCCTCTCCAAGGACAGCCCGTCGGGCGGCCAGGCCGTGATCATGGGCGGGAACACCGCATACGGCTGGGTGCGCTCGGACCCGGACCCCGGTGGCTGGTACCACCTCTACCCGTGCAACCTGAGCGGCCCCGCCCTCGTCCAGGAGACGGACGGGCGGGTGTCGCTCTCGAGCGGATTCAGCTACCTGAGCAGCTGGAAGATCACCGCCGCGAGTACGCCGGGCGCCTTCCACCTGGCGGAGTACATGGGGTCCAGCTGCTTGACCGACAACGGCGCGGGCAACCAGGTCACCATGGTCACCTGCACCCCCGGCAACAAGTCCCAGGAGTTCAGGATCCCCTAGACCCCGCGGGCCACACTGGCCTTGACCTTGACCTTGACCTTGGCCTCGGGCTCGGGCTCGGGCTCGGGCTCGGGCTCGGGCTCGGGCTCGGGCTCGGGCTCGGGCTCGGGCTGGGGCTCGGCGACCAGGATCGCGAGCAGGCCGGGGAAGTGGGCCTCGATGTCGGAGCGGCGGAGGCTGGCCATCCGGCTGTTCCCCCCGTCGACCTGGCGGATCAGCCCGGCCTCGCGCAGCGTACGGAAGTGGTGGGTGACCGTCGCCTTGGAGACGGGCAGCGCGAAGGAGCTGCACGTCCGCGCCGTGCCGTCCGGTGCGGAGGCGAGCTCGCGCACCACGCGGCGGCGCAGCGGGTCGGCGAGCGCGGACAGCACCCTGCCGAGCTCGATCTCCTCGACGGCCGGGTGGCCTTCTTCGTCGGGCATGGCGGCAACCTCCCTCAGGTACGACTTGAATCGTACCTCCGGCGGCTGCTAGCGTCCGCCAGGTACGACCGAAGTCGTACCTAAACAGGGGGAGAACCCGGATGGACCAGCTCGTCACCCTCGTCGGCATCGCCCGACCCAAGCCCGAACGCGCCCAGGAGCTCAAGGAGTTGCTGCTCTCCTTCGTCGAGCCCACCCGGCAGGAGCCGGGCTGCCTGGAGTACCACTTCCACGAGGACCGCGACGAGCCCGGCGTCTTCGTGTTCTACGAGGCATGGCGCAGCCAGGCCGACCTCGACGCCCACCTGGCGCTGCCGCACCTGCGCGACTTCCGGGAGCATCGGATGGACTACCTGTCCGACGACCTGGAGATCCGCTTCCTGACGATGCGGAGCCCGTACACCAGGGCCTGAGGCGCGCCGGACGTGCCTCAGCCGTCCATGGCCCCGGGAGGCCGGTGGACGTACAGGGCGGGCAGGTTGACCACGATCGCCTCCTGTGCGGAGCGGGCGATCACGACGACCGCCTCCCCCTCGCCGGACGGGTTCTCCTCGCGGACACGGGACGCGGCCCGCCTCCTGGCGGCGGCGGGCTGCTGGTGGACCTGGTTCGCGTCAGCAGCGACAGCCGGCCGTGCAGACCCGTCCCAGGCCGACGTGCAGCCGCCGGACGGGGAGGAAGCGGGCCGGAGCGGTCATGGCCCGATTCTCCGGGGCTTCCGCCCCGCCATCAAGACACCCACCCCCGGCCGGACCGAAAACGGCCGCCGGGCCTCCCCTCACGTGGAGGGAAGGCCCGGCGGGATGCTCAGTGGGAGGCGGCTCAGACGAGGCCGGCCTTCTCCAGGGCGGAGCAGCAGGTGTTGACCAGGAGGCGGGTCACCACGTAGGGGTCGACGTTGGCGTTCGGGCGACGGTCCTCGATGTAGCCCTTCTGGTCGACCTCGACCTGCCACGGGATGCGGACCGAGGCGCCGCGGTTGGAGACGCCGTAGCTGTAGACGTTCCACGGGGCGGTCTCGTGCTTGCCGGTCAGGCGGGACTCGATCTCGGCGCCGTACTGGGTGACGTGCTCCAGGACCTTCTCCTGCGAGGCGCCGAGCGACTCGCACGCGGTGATGATCGCGTCGTAGTTCTCGCGCATCGCCTTGGTGGAGAAGTTGGTGTGCGCGCCGGCACCGTTCCAGTCGCCGCGGGCGGGCTTGGCGTCGAGGGTGGCGTCGATGCCGAACTCCTCGGCGGTGCGGTAGAGCAGGTAGCGGGCGACCCACATGTGGTCGGAGACGGTCAGGGCGTCGACCGGGCCGATCTGGAACTCCCACTGGCCGGGCATGACCTCGGCGTTGATGCCGCAGAGCGCGAGGCCGGCGGCCAGGCAGCGGTCCATGTGCAGCTCGACGATCTCGCGGCCGAAGACCTCCTCGGCGCCGACACCGCAGTAGTAGCCGCCCTGCGGGGCCGGGAAACCGCCCTCGGGGAAGCCCAGCGGGCGGGAGCCCTTGAAGAAGGTGTACTCCTGCTCGATGCCGAAGATCGACTCCTGAGCGGCGAACTGCTCGGCGATCGGGCGGAGCAGCGCGCGGGTGTTGGACTCGTGCGGGGTGCCGTCGATCTCGTTGACCTCGCACAGGACGAGGATGTTGTCGCCGCCGCGGATCGGGTCCGGGAAGGTGGCAACCGGCTCGAGAACGCGGTCCGAGGCGTGACCCTCGGCCTGGTTGGTGGAGGAACCGTCGAAGCCCCAGGTGGGGATCTTGTCCGCGTTGGCCAGGATCCGAGTCTTGGAGCGGAGCTTGGCGGTCGGCTTCGTGCCGTCGATCCAGATGTACTCGGCCTTGATTGCCACGGCGTGAACCTCGCAAGCTGGGTGGTGGGTGCCCGCGTAGCGTCGCAAGCCGCCGTTTCCCGGTTGTTCCTCTTATGTAACACCCAGGTGAACCAACCGTCCGCGATGGCACGGTCACGGTGCGGGGGTGCCGTGCGTGGCACCCCGCACCGGCCCGCGGACAGGGGCGGGTGTCACTGCCGGCGGGCGTGTGCGGCCCGGCGGCGGGTGGCCCAGAGGGCGCAGCCGCCGGCCGCGACCAGGGCGGCGGCGCCGACGGCCAGCGGGCCGGTGCTGTCGCTGCCGCCGGTGGCGGCGAGGCCGGCGCCGGTGCCGGACGGGCTCGCGGTGGCCGCGCGCGGGGCGGCGGCCGCCGTGGTGGCGTCCACGGCGGGCTGGACGGCCGGGGTGCCGGCCGGCAGCGGGGCCGTGGGAGCGGCGGTGGAAGGGGTGGGCGTCGCGGCCGGTGCGGCCGGCTTCTCGCAGCTCACCGAGGCGACGGTGATCTTCCCGGTGACCTTGGCGACGTTGAGGTTGAGCGGGTTCACCTCTATCTGCACCTCCAGGGCCGAGGCGGCGGCCGTGGTCGAGGTGGTGGCCCGCTTCGAGAACTCCACCGAGACGCTGCCGACGAGCGGCACGTCCACCTTGGTCGGCCCGTAGAGGCCGAGGGTGACCGGCTTGCCGAGGACGGTCAGCCTGGCAGGCGCGACCACGTTGGCGGTCGGCTGCCCGTCGACCGGGCAGGTGACCTCGGAGCTGAGCGCTTCCAGGCCGAGCAGGGTGGTGGCGGGCAGGCCGGGGGCGTGCACGTCGGCGTTGACCAGCTTGACGGAGGCTGCGGTGCCCTTGGCGTCGGACGTGGTCACCGACCTGCCGACGTCCGCCTTGACCAGGGTGACCGGGCCCTGCTGGTCGACGCCGTCGACCTTGGCGGTGAGGACGGAGCCTTCGCGCTGCGCCGGGGTCTCGACCTTGTTGAGCGCGATGTTCACCGGGACGTCCACCTTGCTCAACAGGCTGACGTCCAGGTCGAGTTCGGCGGTGACGGCGCGCGCCTTCCCGGCCGGGGCGGACGACGGCGCGGGCGCCGGGCCGGTGGCGTGCGCGGACGGCGCGGCTATCAGCGCCGTCACCACGACGACCGCGGCGGCGAGCGAACGGGAGGAACGGAAGGAAGAAGAAGAAGACATGGCGGTACCCCACGGGTGGTGGTCTCGGTGGAGCGCGCCTCCGACATCACCCGCAGGGCGGGGCAAGGGGCTGGCGCTCCGAACGACGAGCCGCCAGTCTTCTCGAACAATCCGTCACATGAGTCACACAGAACGTCATTTCACTCGTTCGAGTGAGGTTGACGCCCAAAGCTGCCCTGCGGACCGTTACGGCAGCCGCCAGTCCACCGGCTGCGCCCCCTGTTGCACCAGCAGCTCGTTGGCCCGGCTGAACGGCCGCGAGCCGAAGAAGCCGCCGTTCGCCGAGTACGGGCTCGGGTGCGCGGACTCGATCGCCGGCACCTCCCCCAGCAGCGGGCGCAGGTTGCGGGCGTCACGCCCCCAGAGGATCGCCACCAGCGGGCCGCCGCGCGCCACCAGCGCCCGGATCGCCTGCTCGGTGACCTCCTCCCAGCCCTTGCCCCGGTGGGCGGCGGGCTTGCGCGGCGCGGTGGTCAGCGCGCGGTTCAGCAGCAGCACGCCCTGCTGCGTCCACGGGGTGAGGTCCCCGCTGGACGGCTGCGGCAGGCCGAGGTCGTTCCCGTACTCCTGGAAGATGTTGATCAGGCTGGCCGGGATCGGCCGCACCTCGGGCCCGACCGAGAAGCTGAGGCCCACGGCATGGCCGGGCGTCGGGTAAGGGTCCTGCCCGACGATCAGCACCCGCACCTCGGCGAGGGGCTGCTGGAAGGCGCGCAGCACGTTCGGCCCCGAGGGCAGGTAGGTGCGGCCTGCGGCCAGCTCGGCGCGGAGGAAGTCGCCCATGGCGGCGACCCGCCCGGCGACCGGCTCCAGCGCGGCGGCCCAGCCGGGTTCGACGATCTCGTTCAGTGGACGCGGTGCCATGGTCGCCACCCTATCGGCCTACAACGACAGCGCGTTCACCCGGATGATCTTCGAACGCCGGGGAGGACGATCACCCCACCGGCCGCCCCGCGCGGCACCACCAGCCGCCGGTCCGCCCCGCGATCACCCCACCGGCTGCCCGCGCAGCACCACCAGCCGCGGGTCCGCGAGCACCCGGACGTCGGCGCGCGGGTCCTCGTCGTAGACCACGAAGTCGGCCGGAGCACCCTCCTCCAGGCCCGGCCGGCCCAGCCACCGGCGCGCGCCCCAACTGGCCGCCGACAGCGCCTCGGCCGGGGTCAGCCCGGCCTTCACCAGCTCGGCCACCTCGTCCGCGACCAGGCCGTGGGCGAGCGAGCCGCCCGCGTCCGTGCCGACGAAGACCGGGATGCCCGCGTCGTGCGCGGCTCCCACGGTGGCGTAGCGGCGCTCGTGCAGCCGGCGCATGTGCGCGGACCAGGCCGGGAACTTGCTCTCGCCGCCGGCCGCCAGGGCCGGGAAGGTGGCGATGTTGACCAGGGTCGGGACGATCGCGACTCCGCGCTCGGCGAAGGCCGGGATCAGCTCCTCGGTCAGCCCGGTCGCGTGCTCGACGCAGTCGATGCCGGCCGCCAGCAGGTCCGGCAGGGACTCGGCGGCGAAGCAGTGCGCCGTCACCCGCGCGCCCTCCTCGTGCGCCGCCGCGATCGCCTCGGCCAGCGCGTCGCCGGGCCAGCAGGCGGCGAGGTCGCCGCGCTCGCGGTCGATCCAGTCGCCGACCAGCTTCACCCAGCCGTCGCCGCGCCGGGCCTCGGCCCGGACGTAGGCGGCGAGGTCGCCGGGCTCGATCTCGTGCGCGTAGTTGCGGATGTAGCGGCGGGTGCGGGCGATGTGTCGGCCGGCCCGGATGATCCGGGGCAGGTCCTCTCGGTCGTCGATCCAGCGGGTGTCGGCGGCCGAGCCGGCGTCGCGGATCAGCAGGGTGCCGGCGTCGCGGTCGGTGACCGCCTGCTTCTCGCTGGTGGCGGCGTCGACGGCGCCGTGCGCGTCCAGGCCGACGTGGCAGTGCGCGTCCACCAGGCCGGGCAGCACCCAGCCGGTCACCGTCCGGACGTCGGCGGCGCCGGACGGACGCGTGAACGCCACCCTGCCGTCCACCACCCAGAGTTCGTCCCGGACGTCCTCCGGACCGACCAGCACCCGGCCCCTGACGTGCAGCACCGCAGCATCGCTCATGGCCCGCACTCTACCGACGGGAGTGCTCCGTGTAAGCAGCAAAGATGCGGCAGACTCATTCCCGCCCGAACGACCCCGCTCCCGAAAGGCCGGCTGTGAACGAGCGAAGCGAGATCACCATCGAGAGGCACCCCTTCCTCGACCTGCCCCCGCTCGGCGCCGCCGGCTTCGCGGCCATCGAGGACCAGGTGGCCGCGCTGCTGCACACCACCGCCGACGTGATCGTGACCCAGGGTGAGGCGCTGCTGCCGCTGGAGGCCGCGATCCGGGGCGCCGCGCACCCGGGCTCCACCGCGCTGAACATCGTCACCGGCCCGTACGGGCAGACCTTCGGCAACTGGCTGCGCGACTGCGGGGCGACGGTCGTCGACCTCGCCGTCCCGTTCGACAGCGCGGTCACCGCCGGCCAGGTCGCCGAGGCACTGGACGCCAACCCGGCGATCGACTTCGTCTCCCTCGTCCACGCCGAGGCCGCCACGGGCAACACCAACCCGGTCGCCGGGATCGCCGCCGTGGTCCGCGAGCACGGCGCGCTGCTGATGCTCGACGCCGTCGCCTCCGTGGCCGCCGAGCCGCTGCTCACCGACGCGTGGGGCGTCGACCTCTGTGTGATCGGCGGCCAGAAGGCGATGGGCGGCCCGGCCGGGGTCTCCGCCGTCTCGGTCTCCGCGCGCGCCTGGGAGCGGATCGCCGCCAACCCGGCCGCCCCGCGCCGCTCCTACCTCTCCCTGCTGGACTGGAAGGAGCGCTGGACGGACGCCGGGCGCACCGTACTTCCGCACGCCCCGGCCCAGTTGGAGATGCTGGCGCTCGGCGCCTGCCTGGACCGGATCAGCGCGGACGGCCTGCCCGCCGTGATCGCCCGCCACCGCGCCGCCTCCGCCGCCACCCGCGCCGGCGTCCGCGCGCTCGGCACGCTCAGCCCGTTCGTCCCCGAGGACGCCCACGCCGCCCCGGTCGCCACCACCCTGCGCACCCCGGACGGCCTGCACGCGGCCGAGCTCGCCGCCGAGCTGCTCCGCCTCGACCCCGCCCTCCCCGTCCAGCCGGGCGGCGGCGCCCTGGCCGCCTCGATGCTCCGCGTGAACCACTACGGTGCGGCGGCCTCCCTGGAGACCGTCCGGGGCTGCCTGTCCGCCCTCGCCACGGCGACCGGCGCGGCCGCCTCGCCGGCCCTGGCGGCGGCCGAGGCCGCCTGGACCGCGACCGCCGAGGGCTAGAAACGCCGAGCGGCCCCCGTGTGCGCACGGGGGCCGCTCCGGATCTCCGCTCAGTGCCCGCCGGCGTCCACCACCTCGACGCCGCGGATGTTCCGTTCGATCTCCTCCACCGGCAGGGCGACCGCCAGGGCCCAGTAGTAGATCACCAGGGAGAACACCACCACGACGAGCATGTCCCACCAGAGCGGCAGATTGCCCTGGGAGCCCTCGCCGAAGGAGCCCTGCCAGGAGGTCACGCCCATGCCGACCAGGTAGACCGGCAGCCACTGCCCCGCCTTGAAGTCCATCCGGGGCGCGTTCGGCACACCCTTCGACACCGCGTACGCGGAGTAGCCACCGAGCAGCAGGTAACCGATCAGGATCGCCAGGCCCAACCGCCACAGGGTGTCCCAGCCCGCCCAGTAGATGACCAGGCTCGCCACCGCGAAGGCGAGCGGCGAAATGATCGTGCCGCCGGGCAGGTGGTACGAACGCTCCAGCGCCGGCAGCCGCTTGCGCAGCACCCCGAAGGCCAGCGGCGCGCCCGCGTACATCAGCACGACGGCCGAGGTGATGAAGCCGACCAGCCGCTGCCAGCTCGGGAAGGGCAGGAAGCAGAGCACGCCGGCGACCCACGCGATGATCAGGCCCAGCCACGGTACCGAGCGCTTGTCGGTGAACTGCAGGTGCTGCGGCGCGTAGCCGTTGCGGCTCAGGCCGTAGGTGACCCGCGAGCTGGAGGTGATGTAGACCAGCCCGGTACCGGCCGGCGAGATGATCGCGTCGATGCGGAGGACGCTGGCCAGCCAGCCGAGGCCGATCAGCGTCGAGAGGCCCGCGAATGGCCCGCTGATCCCGGGGAAGTCGAGCGCGGGCCAGCCGCCGGCGAAGGTCTCCGGTGGCAGGGCCCCGATGAAGACCACCTGGAGCATGACGTAGATGATCGTGCCGATCACGACCGACCCGAGGACGGCCCGGGGGATGTCCCGGCGGGGGTTGCGGCTCTCGCCCGCCCACTGGATGGCCTGCTCGAAGCCGAGCAGCGCGAAGATCACCCCGCTGGTGCTGATCGCCACCAGTACGCCCTTGGCCCCGTCCGGCGCGAAGCCGTGGGCGGTGAAGTTGGAGCCGTGGAACTCCGTGAAGCCGAGCACGAAGATGGTCAGGACCGGGACGAGGACCTTCCACACGGTGGCCACGCTGTTGGTGTGGGCGAGCAGCCGCACGCCGAGGAAGTTGATCGCGACGAAGACGCCCAGCAGCGCGGCCGCGACGAAGAACCCTTCGGTGGTCAGCGTCTCGTTCGGGTTCAGCAGACCGTCCGCCCAGGACCAGTGCTGGGCGTAGTTGATCATCGCCTGGACCTCGATCGGCGCGATCGTCGCGGCCTGCAGCCAGGTGAACCAGCCGAACGACATCCCCGCGAAGCCGCCGAACGCGTAGTGCGGATACCGCGCCGTACCGCCCGCCACCGGGAACAGCCCGCCCAGCTCGGCGTGGACCAGCGCCAGGAGGATGATCGCCACCGCCCCGATCCCCCACGAGATGAGCGCCGCCGGCCCCGCCGCCACCGCCGCTTTCTCCGCTCCGAACAGCCAGCCGGAGCCGATGATCGCACCGACCGAGGCCCAGAGCAGCCCGATCATGCCGACTTCGCGTTTCAGCCCGGTGTGCCCCGAAGCCATCGGGGCCTGAGCAGTGGGGTGAGCCATGGGGCGGCCGCCTCTCACGTCGGGGAAATCCACCCCGACAGTGCCGCAGCACCGGCAGATCCCCCACGCCGCAACGCGCTGCCACCCGCTCCTGTCACCCGAACGGCCACTCGCCACGCGGGAGCCACGCCTCGGGGGCGCTTGTTCCCGCGGGGTTCATCACGGCGACACCCCGATCTCACCGGGGACCGGCAGGCTCCGGCCAGGGGTGAAGTTGGCTATACAACTCCCCCGGGACACCGCCGAGGAGGAGACCCATGACCGAGCTGCCGCCGTACTGGCTGCGCGACAACTGCCCGTGTGCCGAATGCCGGGATCCGCGGAACGGGCAGAAGCTGTTCCGGATCGACGACCTGCCGGACGATCTCGCCGTCGCCGCGCAGGCCGAGCTGAACGGGCACCTGGAGGTGCTCTGGTCGGACGGGCACCGGTCGCGGTACCGGCTGGAGTGGCTCGACGAGACGGCCGAGGGGGACGGTCGGACGGAGACGGAGAAGCGGCTCTGGGTGGCGGCGGACTTCGCCCGCGGCATCCCGGAGGCGAACTGGGCGGCGTACCTGGCCGACCCGGCCGAGCAGGCCGCCGTCCTCGGCGCCGTCCGGCGCAGCGGGTTCGCCGTCCTGCGCGGGGTGCCGGCCATGGAGCGCCAGGTGCTGGCGGTGGCGGAGAGCTTCGGCTACGTCCGGGTCACCAACTACGGCGAGCTATTCGACGTCCGGGTCGAGCCCGACCCCAACAACCTCGCCTTCACCAGCGTCGCGATCGCCCCGCACACCGACAACCCGTACCGGGACCCGGTCCCGACCCTCCAGCTGCTGCACTGCCTGGAGAACTCGGCGACCGGCGGGGACTCCGGGCTGGTGGACGGGTTCAAGGCCGCCGCGGTCCTGCGCGAGGAGGCGCCGGAGGACTTCGCCGTCCTCATCCGCACCCCCGTGCCGTTCGTCTTCCGCGACCGCCGGACCGAACTGCGTGCCGACCGGCCGCTGATCGAGGTGGACGCGCTCGGCCGGATCCGCGAGGTGCGGTTCAACAACCGGTCGATCGGCACCCTGCGCGGGAGTGACACAGCGGCCTTCTACGCCGCCTACCGGCGCTTCGCCGCGATCACGCTCCGCCCCGAGCTGCAGCTGGAGTTCCGGCTCGACCGCGGCGACTGCCTGGTCTTCGACAACACCCGCCTCCTGCACGCCCGTACGGCCTTCGAACAGGACGGCTCGCGCCACCTCCAGGGCTGCTACGCCGACCTCGACTCCCTGTCGAGCACTATCGCCGTGCTGCGCCGGCGCGCCGCCGCGCTGGACACCATCGCCGAGCTGTTCTCGGGCGAGGGCGCCGGGGAGTACCTGGGCGAGGCGGTCACCATGGCCGAGCACATGCTGCAGGCCGGCGCGGCCGCCGAGGCGGCGGGCGCGCCAGACCACCTCGTCGCCGCCGCGCTGCTGCACGACGTGGGCCACTTCCACGGCACCCTGCACGGGCGGGACCTGATGGAGGGCCAGGACAACCGGCACAGCGACACCGGCGCGCAGTGGCTGGCCCGATGGTTCGGCCCGGAGGTCACCGAGCCGGTCCGGCTGCACGTGGCGGCCAAGCGCTACCTGTGCGCGGTCGAGCCCGGCTACCGCGAACGGCTCTCCGAGGCCTCCGAGTTCACGCTCCGGGTGCAGGGCGGCCCGATGGGCGAGGAGCAGGCCGCCGCGTTCGCCGCCACCCCGGGCGCCGAGGACGCCGTCGCCGTGCGGCGCTGGGACGAGCAGGCCAAGGAGGCCGACGCACGCACGCCCGGCTTCGATCACTTCCGCCCGCTGCTGGCGTCCCTCATGCGCTGAACGGGGAGCGGGCGGCCCGGCCGGGCCGCCAGCCGGGGGTCAGTCCTGCTCCCGGGCGTGCCGCGAAAGTGCCGATGTGGCCAGCGAGTTGTGCACACTGAACGCCACCGTGCCCGGCAGGTAGCGGTCCTGGGACCACTCCACCGGGGTGCCGGTCGGGTCGGTGGTCCGCCGCCGCTCGCGCAGCAGCGGGCCGCCGCGGCGGCAGCCGAGCAGCCGGGCGTCCTCCGCATTGGCGGCGACGATGTCGATGGTGTGGTCGGCGTCGGTGAACAGGATGCCATGCTCGCGCAGGACTTCGGTGTGCGAGACCACGTCGGCCGGCAGCTGGGCGACGATCTCGCCGACGCGCGGCGGGTAGATCGTCCGCTCCACCATCACCGGCGTGCCGGAGAGCGTGCGCAGCCGGACGGTCACATACACCTCGGAGCCCGGCTCCAGCCGCAGTTGCTCGCGCTCGGCGGCGTCGGCCGGGCGGCGGACCAGCGAGTCCAGGATGCCGCCGGGCTCCTCGCCCATCGAGTACGCCCAGTGCGTGAAGCTGAGCAGCTCGGAGAAGCTCTGCACCCGGGCGGTGCCGAGCACCACCCGCCGGGTGCCGCGCCGGGAGGTGACCAGCCCGTCCGAGCGGAGCACGGCCAGCGCCTGGCGGACGGTGCCGCGCGAGACGCCGTACTGCTCCGCCAGCGCGCCCTCGGCGGGCAGCCGGCCGGCCTCGCCGTACGTGCCGGTGGTGATCGCCTCACGCAGGTCGGCGGCCACCTTGCGGTAGAGCGCTCCGGCGGCGCGGTCCTGGCCGGCCGGCGCGGCCGCAAAGGCGGAGGCGGAAGCAGCGGGGGCGGAGGCAGCGGGGGCCTCGGGGCGTTCGGGCTCCAGTGCCACGTCAGTCAAAGTCCCTCCTGGGGCGGTGTCCTGCGCAGCCGTACCGGCGCGGACAGCCCGACCTTATCCCGCTGCGCCTTCGAAGCATCGCATCCGGTTGATCACTCCCCGATGGCCCGATTCGACCGTTCCCACAGCCGACTCCGGTTCTGGGCCAGCCGTTCACCTTCCCGTCACCGGACTCCGGCGTACTTACCCCCGTCAGCGAAGTTGGCTAGTCAACTCGGACGGTTTCGAACAGCCGGCCCAGGGACCCGAAGAGCCGTTCGCGCGACCCGATCCCCCGATCTCGACATCTCTCGCAGTACCCCCCGATCAGGAGACTGACCCGTGACCGTGCACCGTGCCCGCGCCGCCGCCTTCGCGGCCGTACTGACCGCCGCCGCGCTCTCCCTCACCGCCTGCGGTTCCGCCGGTTCGTCCACCGCGAAGTCCGGCGACGCCGCCAAGGCCGGCGCCAAGGACGCCAAGGACGCCACCTCCGCCGCCGACCTCGGCGGCATGGACGCCCTCGTCGCCGCGGCCAAGAAGGAGGGCAAGCTGCACGTGATCACGCTGCCCAAGGACTGGGCCAA
Organism: Kitasatospora sp. NPDC041988; assembly: GCF_055588525.1. Taxonomy (NCBI): domain Bacteria; kingdom Bacillati; phylum Actinomycetota; class Actinomycetes; order Kitasatosporales; family Streptomycetaceae; genus Kitasatospora; species Kitasatospora sp. NPDC041988. The sequence continues at coordinate 124,962 of NZ_JBVJCO010000011.1, read as the reverse complement.
CTACGGCAAGATCATGGACTCGTTCAAGGCCAAGTACGGCATCGAGATCGAGGACGAGAACCCGGACGGTTCCAGCCAGGACGAGATCAACGCGATCACCTCCCGCAAGGGCCAGGACCGCGCCCCCGACGTGGTCGACCTGGGCAGCGCCTTCGCGATCCAGGCGGTCAAGGACGGCCTGCTCGCCCCCTACAAGGTCGCCACCTTCGACAAGGTGGCGGACAGCATGAAGGACCCGAGCGGCGCCCGCGTCAACGACTACGGCGGCTACATCTCCATCGGCTGCGACGCCAAGAAGATCGCCAACTGCCCGAAGACCTTCGCCGACCTGCTCAAGCCCGAGTACAAGGGCCAGGTCGCGCTGAACGGCAACCCGACCAAGTCCGGCTCGGCCTTCGGCGGCGTCTACGCGGCCGCGCTGGCCAACGGCGGCTCGCTGGACAACATCCAGCCCGGCATCGACTACTTCGGCAAGCTGAAGCAGTCCGGCAACTTCAACCCGGTCGAGTCCACCCCGGCCACCATCGAGAAGGGCGAGACCCCGATCTCGATCGACTGGTCCTACCTGAACGCCGGCTACAGCGACCAGTTCAAGGACAAGGGCGTCGACTGGAAGGTCTCCGTCCCCAGCGACGGCAGCTACGCCCAGTTTTACAACCAGGGCATCAACAAGTACGCCCCGCACCCGGCGGCCGCCCGCCTGTGGCAGGAGTACCTGTTCAGCGCCGAGGGCCAGAACCTCTTCCTCGGCGGCTACGCCACCCCGGCCACCTTCGACGCCCTGAAGAAGGACGGCACCCTCGACGCCGCGGCCGCCGCCAAGCTGCCCACCGTCGAGAAGCCCTTCACCACCTTCCCGACCCAGGACCAGATCACGGCCGCCAAGAAGGTCGTGACCGAGAACTGGACCAAGGCCATCGCGGGCTGACACCCGGCCGCAGCAACCCGAACGGGCTGATCCACTCATGACCACGGCTCCCACCCCGGTGCCGACCACCCCCGCCGCCACCGACCTCGGTGGCGGCGCGGGGGCGTCCGCCACCGCCACGACCACCACCCCCACCCCCGGCCGGCGCGCCCGCCGGCGCCCGCGCGGCGGCGCCTGGCTCGCCACCGTGCCGCTCTTCCTCTTCTTCCTGATCGGCTTCGGCCTCCCCACCGTCGCCATCGTGATCGGCGCCTTCACCACCTCCACCGACGCGGAGGGCGGTGGCGGCCAGTTCACCTTCGACAACATCACCGCCTCCGTCCAGGGCGCGTACTGGACGGCGATGGTCAGCAGCCTCAAGCTGTCCGCGCTCACCGCGCTGCTCGCCACCCTGATCGGCCTGCCGATCGCCCAGGCCGTAGTGACCTCCCGGAACGGCTGGCTGCGCCAGGCCGTGCTGACCGCCTCCGGCGTGCTCGCCAACTTCGGCGGCCTGCCGCTCGCCTTCGCGTTCGTCGCCACCCTCGGCAACGCGGGCGAGGTCACCAAGCTGCTCCACCTGACCGACCACGGCTGGTCGCTCTACTCCTTCACCGGCCTGACCATCGTCTACCTGTACTTCCTCATCCCGCTGATGGTGCTCACCATCACCCCGGCCCTGGACGGCCTGCGGGTGCAGTGGCGCGAGGCCGCCCACAACAACCGGGCCACCACCGTGCAGTACTGGCGCCACGTCGCACTGCCGATCCTGCTGCCCTCGCTGCTCGGCGGCTTCGTACTGCTCTTCGGCAGCGCCTTCGCCGCGTACGCCACCGCCGCCGCCATGGTCGGCGCGACCGTGCCGCTGGTCAGCCGCTCGATCGCGGACGCGCTCTCCGGCAACGTGCTGGTCGGCCAGGGCAACCTCGCGCTCGCCCTCAGCCTCAACATGATCGTGGTGGCCGTCCTGGTGATGGCCGTGTACCTCCCCCTCCAGCGCCGGAGTGCCCGATGGCTCAGCTGACCTCCGCCCCTTCCAAGTCCCCGCGCCGCCCGGTGCGTTGGTGGCGCGGCGCCGTCCTGCTGCTCGCCGGTGTCTACTTCGTCGTGCCGCTGGCCGCCGCCGGCTACTTCTCGATCGACGACTCGAAGGGCTTCTCCTTCGAGGCCTACACCGGCCTGCTGAGCGCCGAGGGCTTCCTCGACAGCCTCTGGCTCACCCTCGGGCTCGCCGTCGTCACCGTCCTGGTGCTGCTGCTCCTGCTGGTACCGGCGCTGATCGCCGTCCGGCTCGGCGTACCGAAGCTCCGTCCGGTGATCGACGTGCTCTGCACCCTGCCGCTGGTCGTCCCGCCGGTCGCACTGACCGCCGGCCTGATCGGCGTGCTCCGCTGGGGCCCGGACTACCTGATGGACACGCCGTTCTTCCAGACCTTCGTGTTCGTCCAGGACCCCGACTTCCCGCTGGTCCTGGTCATCGCCTACGTGCTGATGGCGCTCCCGCTCGCCTACCGGGCGCTGGACGCCGGCCTGCGGGCGGTCGACGTGCGCACCCTGGTCGAGGCCGCCCGCAACTGCGGCGCGAGCTGGCCGCGCGCCGTGTTCACCGTGGTGCTGCCCAACCTGCGCGGCGCACTGCTGAACGCCTCCTTCCTGACCCTGGCGCTGGTGCTCGGCGAGTTCACCGCCGCCTCGATCCTCGGCTACCAGCCCTTCCCGGTGTGGATCTACTCGGTCGGCAACAGCCAGGCCCACATGTCGGTCGCGGTCTCCATCCTGAGCCTGCTGATCACCTGGCTGCTGCTGCTCCTGCTGGCCACCGTCGGCCGCGAGCGCCGCCACAAGACCACCACCTCCTGAAACCCCCGGAGTTGCCCACCATGACCACGGTTACCGCCCCCGCCGCCGGCGTCCCCCTCGCACCCGGCAGCGCGACCGTCGAATTCCGCACGCTGCGCCGCTCGTTCGGCGCCACCACCGCGCTGGACGGCCTCGACCTGACCGTCCACCCGGGTGAACTCCTCGCCCTGCTCGGCCCGTCCGGCTGCGGCAAGACCACCGCGCTGCGCATCCTCGCCGGCTTCGAGCAGCACGACTCCGGCCAGGTGCTGGTGGACGGCCAGGACATCACCCGGATCCCGGCCCACCGGCGCGACGCGGGCATGGTGTTCCAGTCGTACAGCCTCTTCCCGCACCTGACCGCCGCCGACAACGTCGCCTTCGGGATGCGCATGCGCGGCACCGGCAAGGCCGAACGCCGCAGGCGCGCCCAGGAGCTGCTGGAGCTGGTCGGCCTTCCGCAGCACGCCGACCGCTACCCGCACCAGATGTCCGGCGGCCAGCAGCAGCGCATCGCACTCGCCCGGGCCCTGGCGTTGCAGCCGCGCGTGCTGCTGCTCGACGAGCCGCTCTCCGCGCTGGACGCCAAGGTCCGACTCTCGCTGCGCGAGGAGATCCGCCGCCTCCAGCAGGAGCTGGGGATCACCACCCTGTTCGTCACCCACGACCAGGAGGAGGCCCTCTCGATGGCCGACCGGGTCGCGGTGCTGCGCTCCGGCCGGCTGGAGCAGTGCGCCACCCCGTCCGAGCTGTACGCCCGCCCGGCCACCGCCTTCGTCGCCGAGTTCGTCGGCACCATGAGCCGGATCCCGTGCTACCGCTCCGGCGACGGCGTGGCGACCCTCGGCCGTCGGCACGAGGTGGACGGCGCGGTTCCCTCCGGCGGCGAGCTGGACGTGCTCGTGCGGCCCGAGAACGTGTCGTTGACCCCGGCCGCGGACGGCCAGGCACTGGTGGTCTCCGCGTCCTTCCTCGGCGCCGTCACCCGTCTCACCGTCCGCCTCGACGACGGCACCGAAGTCAAGGCCGACCTGCCGACCGAGGCCGCCGCCGCCCTGCCGACCGGCTCACGCGCCGCGATCGCCCTGCCGGATCGGCCCGTCCTCGTGGACCGCCGTACCGTGTGAACCACCATCTCCCAGGAACCACCGAAGGTACCGCCATGCCTGCATCCGCCATGCCCGCCGCCGTCCTGTTCGACATGGACGGCACCCTGGTCGACACCGAGCACCTCTGGTGGGAGGCCGCCGCCGAACTCGCCGACGAGCTCCACCACTCGCTCACCGACCAGGACGCCCCCGAAGTGCTCGGCCAGGCCGTCGAGCACACCGCCGCCCACCTGCACCGGGTCAGCGGCACCGAACTCAGCGAGGCCGAACTCGCCGACCGGCTCGGCGAGTCCTTCGCCGGCAAGGTCGCCGCCTCCACCGTCCCCCGGCCGGGCGCCCTGGCCCTGCTCGCCGAGCTGCGGGAGGCCCGGGTGCCCACCGCGCTGGTCTCCGCGTCCCCGCGCCGGGTGGTCGACCTCGTCCTGGGCACCATCGGCCGCGACTGGTTCGCCGTCACCCTGGCCGCCGAGGACACACCCCGCACCAAGCCCGCGCCCGACCCCTACCTCGCGGCCGCCGAGCGGCTCGGCCTCGACCCGGCGGTCTGCGTCGCCGTCGAGGACACCCCGACCGGCGTCGCCTCGGCGACCGCGGCGGGCTGCGCGGTGCTCGCCGTGCCGTCCAGCGACGTGGCGATCCCCGACGGCTCCCGCGTCACGCTGCTCGACAGTCTGGTCCACGCCGACCTCGCCCTGCTCGGGAAGCTCGGCGCCACGCCGGCGGTTTGACCGGCCATGGCCTATCTTCTACTCGCCCTCGCCATCATCAGCGAGGTCTGCGCCACCAGCGCCCTCAAGCTCACCGAGGGCTTCACCCGCCTCTGGCCGAGCATCGGCGTCGCCGTCGGCTACGTGCTCTCCTTCGCGCTGCTGGGCAAGGCACTGAAGCACATCCCGGTCTCGGTCGCGTACGCGGTGTGGTCGGGCGCCGGGACGGCCGCCGTGGCCGGGATAGGCGTGGTCGCCTTCGGCGAGTCACTCGGCCGGCTCCAGTGGCTGGGCCTGGCCCTGATCATCGTCGGCGTGGTGGTGCTCAACCTGAAGGGCGGTCACTGAGCCGCGTCGGGTGTGCGAGCATTTCGGACATGCTGACCTTCGAGACCCTCGCCAAGTGGCTGGAGACGCGGTACGGGTGGCAACGCCCCGAGCGGCGGATCGCCGATCGCGGCTTCGCGTACTCGGTCGACACCCAGCCGGACGCCTACCTCGACGGAGACCAGGGTGCGATGACCTGGGGCAACGGCCCGCTCATCGTGCTCAAGCGCACCGGAGCCGTATGGTCGCTGGGCTCCAGCCCAGTGTTCCTCCCGTTGTTCCAGGCCCGCACCGAGGCCGAGTTCGAGAAGGCGGTGGCGACGGCGATGCCCGGCGTGGACCCGCAGCGGCCACACGAGGTCATCCCCTTCTGAGAGCCGCTCGGAGTGGGAAGTCGGCCGGTCCGACTTCCCACTCCGAGCCCGGTGCTGCGATCAGCCGGCCGTCGCGTCCTCGATCGGCCAGGCGATCTCCAGGCGGTTCTCCGGGTGGCCGGGCGTGCCGGTCCAGTGGCGGAAGATCTCCTGGACCGGGCCGGCGAACGCGAAGCCGTGCTCGGTGATCCAGCTCGCGACGGCGTCGTACGCGGTGTGGATCTGCGGGAACACGGCCGCCGCGCCCTCCACCACCGTGCTCGCGTAGGTACCCTCCGGGACGTCCAGCACGTACATCCCGTCCGGCAGGTCCGCCGGCTGCGCGCCGGTCGCCGAGAACGGCAGGCAGGCCTCGACCAGGGTCTCGCTGTCCTCGTTGCACAGTCCGTGGTAGCGGGCGAACGCCGGCCCGGCGAAGGTGAGCGGGCCCTGGCCCGCGACGCTGTACATCTCCCGATACGCAGGGAGCATGAACCCGTCCAGGGCGGGCTGGTTCAGCGTCGCACTGCGGACCAGCGCGCGTACTGCGGTGCCCTCGCGGATGGTGACACGGTGCTGCATTTCTTCTCCCTCGGTCAGCCGGGCCAACAGGCTGTGGACGACGGAACGCTGGACCTCCAGCCGGCGCTCGGCACCCGTCAGGTGTTCGCGCACGGCCGCCGCCAGCTCCGCACCGTCCTCGCCGCCCGCGAGCAGGCAGCGCACCTGCTCGATCGGCATGTCGAGTTGCCGCAGCGCCCGGATCAACTGGGCCGTCCGGAGCTGGTCGCGCCGGAAGTAGCGGTAGCCGCTCTCCGGATCGACCAGGGCCGGCGCCAGCACGCCGCTTGCGTCGTAGTGCCGCAGGGTGGTGACCGAGAGGCCACTGGCCTGCGCGAACTGCCCGATCGGCAGCAGGTTCGTCCTGTCCACGGAGGAGACTGTGCCGTCTCGGGTTACCCGAGAGTCAAGCGGTGGCCCCGCTGCCCGGGGTGTGCCCGGTGATGTGTCAGTCCCATGCGCAACGGTGGTCACCATGACAGACGGAATCACCTGGCTCGCCGCTCCCCAGTCCATCGCCTACGGGGGCTACAGCGTGGTGCTGGCCCGCGGTCTCGACGCGGAGGAGCTGGTATCGCGGCTCACCGCGGCCGTGTTCGGGCTGAAGCGCACCGCACGCCCCCTCGGCGAGCTCACCGGCAGCGAGCTGACCGAGGAGTTGGAGGACGAGTACGGCGACGCCTTCGACGGGATCGGCCTGCGGTACGGGCGGGACGGCGAGTGGTCGTTCGTGGTCAGGTACGGCGGCTGGCAGGGAGAGTTCGGCAGCGAACCTCCACTGTCCCGCGGCGGCGCCCACGTCTACTTCCTGGAGTACGAGGAGGAGAACGGGAAGCCGGTGCCGCCGCAGTTCGCGTACCTCCACGACGAGCGCCTGATGTGCGCGTTCAACCTTCATCTGGACGGCTCGTGGGGCTACGACGGCGTCCGCGGGGACCGGGAGGTGGCCGCTCGCGTCGAGGGCATGCTGACCGCCGCCGGACTGCCGGACGAGAACATGGCCCGCCGCGACGTCCACCGCACCTCGCTGGAGATCATCGAGCGGTGCTTCGGCCTCTCGCTGCCCCGGGCGCGCATCGTGGACGGGGCCCTCCCGGCGGTGGACCTGGAGATCGAGTGACCCTTGCCGGCTACCCGCTCCGGGACGACCACCCCGGCCCGGCCAACCTCCTCTTCCTGCTCGTCCTCAGCGTCAGCACCGTTCTCCTCAACGCGACCATCGGCCAAGCGATCCAACGCCGTTCGTCAACGACCAAGACTCAACAGTGAGTTGTCCATCCTTCTGGCGTCCGGTCATGCCTCGTTCACACGGAGTATGTCGCCCTTCGGGTCAATAGGCGTCTAGTTGTTCAGCCAACTAGCCGCTCTCCCCGACCCGAAGGACCCTCGTGGCCACAGGCAGCTCCCTCACCCTCGCCTCGCCCGCCAGCCCCACCGAAGGCGACAAGCTCACCTTCCACTGGAGCACCACCGCCCCCGACCCGAAGAACTGGGTCGGCATCTACGACGGCACCCGCCAGCCCGGCACCGGCTCGTCCCTGCTCTGGAAGTACACCCCCGGCGCCTCGGGCGACATCCAGCTCGACACCTCCGCCCTCACCGGCGGCCCGTACACCGCGTACCTGCTCGCCAAGGACGGCTACGGCATCCTCGCCCAGACCGCGCCGTTCTCCTTCCGCCCCAAGCCCGCTCCCGTCCGCCCGCACCTGGCCGTGGACGCGCTCACCGCGACCGCCGTGGCGCCCGGCGGTGCCGTCTCCGTCAAGCTCGGCGGCCTCTGGTGCCGCCCGGCCGGCACCCCGACGTTCCGCAAGATCAGCGGGCCCTCCTGGCTCGCGGTGGCCGCCGACGGCACGGTGACCGGCACCGCTCCCTCGACCACCGGTGAGGTGCAGGCCGTCATCGGCGTCAAGGACACCGCCGGTGTCACCGACACCCTCACCCTCACCGTCCCGGTCGCCGACCCGGCAGCCGCGCCGCGCCTGAAGGCGGCCAGCTGGAACCTCGCCAACGCCGGCGCCGCCTTCACCGACGCGCCGGAGAAGCAGCTGCGCGCCGTCCTCACCCAGGGCCTGGACGTGCTCGCCCTCCAGGAGACCGCCGGGACGGCCGCCCAGAGCCTGGCCACCGCCCTCGGCTGGTTCGCCTACCAGAGCGCCGGCAGCGTCGGCATCCTCAGCCGGTACCCGCTCGCCTCCGTCACGGCCGTGACCGCCTCGCTGCCCGCCGCCGGGGCCACCCTCCAACTGCCCGGGGGCCGCAGCGTCCGCTTCTGGGCCGCGCACCTGGACGAGACGAACTACGGCCCGTACGCCGTCCAGGACGGCCAGAGCGCCGCACAGGTGGAGGCCGCCGAGACCGCCTCCACCCGCGGCCAGCAGGCCCGGGCGCTGGCCGCGGCCGTGCAGGCCGACATCACCGCCGGCCGCGCCGTCGTCCTCGGCGCCGACCTCGCCTCACCCTCCCACCTGGACTGGACGGCGGCCGCCGCGCCCGCGCACAGCGGCGTCGGCCCGCTCAACTGGCCCGTCACGGTGGCCCTCCAGGGCGCCGGCCTGGCCGACTCCTACCGTCGCGCCCACTCCGACCCGGTGGCTGCACCGGGCGCCACCTGGTCGCCGACCCGCAAGCAGCGCGCCGCCGGAAAGGCCGAGCCGCAGGACCGCATCGCCGCCGTCCACTTCGCCGGCCCGCTCACCCCGGTCGAGGCCCACACCCTCACCACCGGCTGGCCGCAGCCGGACCCGAACGCCGCCGGCAACGGCTGGCCCTCGGACTGCGCCGCCGCCGTCGCCACCTTCCAGCTCTGAGAGGCCTGTTCGCGATGTCCGAACTTTCCCGTCGTACCTTCGTCGGCGCCACCGCAGCCGCCGGCGCCGTCGCGCTCACCGGCCTCCCCGCCACCGCCGCCCGAGCCGCCACCCCGAACGGCAGCATCGCCGACGTCAGGCACGTCGTCGTGCTGATGCAGGAGAACCGCAGCTTCGACCACTACTTCGGCACCCTCAACGGCGTCCGTGGCTTCGGTGACAAGCAGGCACTCCAATTCCCGGACGGCACCGACGTGTTCCGCCAGCCCGACGCCGGGCGCAGCGACGGTGGCGCCATGCTGCCGTACCGGATGGACACCTCCAAGTACAACGCGCAGAACGCGGGCGGCCTCGCCCACGACTGGGCCACCGGCCACCAGGCGATCAACAACGGCGCGATGAACAAGTGGATCGCCGCCAAGGGCGAGCGCGCGATGGGGTACTTCACCCGTGCCGACATCCCCTACCAGTACGCGCTGGCCGACGCGTTCACGATCTGCGACGCGTATTTCACCTCCCTGGCGGGCCCGACCGACCCCAACCGCCTCTACCTGTGGACGGGAACGGCGGGCCCGGGCCGGGACGGCACCACCGGCCCGTGGATCGACAACACGCCCGTCACCGACAACCCCGTTGCCGACTGGACGACGTACGCCGAGCGCCTCCAGGCGGCCGGCGTCTCCTGGCGCGTCTACCACAACCCCAGCAAGGACGACCGGACGGGCGACTACGACGACAACGCCCTCTCCTACTTCAAGCAGTTCCACAACTTCCCCACCACGGACCCGCGTTACATCAACGCGATGACCAAGTTCGACCCGGCCGCCTTCGACGCCCACTGCAAGGACGGCACCCTGCCGACCATCTCCTGGCTCGTCGCGCCCTACCTGTTCAGCGAACACCCCAGCGCCAGCCCGGACTACGGCGCGCACTGGGTCAACACGGCGCTGCAGTCACTGATGTCCAACCCGGCGGTCTGGCAGCACACCGTCTTCCTCGTCATGTACGACGAGAACGACGGCTACTTCGACCACATGGTCCCGCCCACCCCCGAGCCCGGTACGCCCGAGGAGTTCACCCAGGGCCGGGCGATCGGCCTCGGCAATCGGGTGCCTCTCTGGGTCGCCTCTCCCTGGTCACGTGGCGGGTACGTCAACTCCCAGGTGTTTGACCACACTTCGGTGCTGCGGTTCATGGAGCAGGTCACCGGTGTCGCCGAACCCAACATCTCCGCGTGGCGGCGGGCCGTCTGCGGCGACCTCACCAGCTGCTTCGACTTCACCGCGCCCGACTACTCGATACCGCAACTCCCGGACACCGTCGCCCTGATGGCCAAGGCCGACGCGGGGGCGAAGCTGCCGGGCGTCGCGCTGCCCGCCGTCGGCGCCCAGTCCATGCCCGTCCAGGAGTCCGGTTCGCGCCCGCACCGGCGACTGCCCTACCGGCCGTGGGCGGACATCACCATCGACCGGGCGACCGGCCTGATCACCTGCACCCTGGCCAACTCCGGTTCCGTCTCCTTCCCCTACACCGTCTACCCCAACATCGTGTACGCCTTCGCCGGCACCCCGTTCACCGTCGCCCCCGGCGCCTCGCGGACGTACACCTGGGACGCCTCGACCACGGACGGCCGCTACGACTTCACCGTCCACGGCCCGGACGGCTTCGTCCGCCGCTTCGCCGGCACCGTCGTCCGCGCCGACCAGGACGACATCGCCGTCCCCGTCGTCACCGCCACCCCCGGCACCTCGGCCCTCACCTTCACCCTGACCAACGCCGGCCAGACCGCCCTGACCTTCACCCTCACCCCCAACGACTACGCCGGCACCCCCCAGACCGTCCGCGTCGGCCCCTCGTCCACCACCACCGTCACCTACCCCCTCGACCAGTCCCGCTACGACGTCACCGTCACCGCCCCCACCGGCACCCGCTTCACCCAGCGCTACGCGGGCTCCCTGCACTGAGCCCGTGAGCCCCGGGGGGGGGGGGGGGGGGGGCGGACCCCCCCCCCCCCCCCCCCCCTCTCGCAGCCTGCAGCACCCTCCGTCTGCTTCTCTTTTCGTGTAGGGGTGGACGCCACCACCCCCCCACCCACCGGCCCCCTCTCAACCCAGCACGACGTGGTCTCCCTCCACGGACCCCGTGAGCCCGGGGGGGGGAAGTCGCCCCCCCCGCCTCCCCACTCCGGATCACTGCGCGCGAGTAGCGACGAGTGCATCGTCTGCGCGTCTGTGACTGGGAGGTCGACTCCACCGACTTCCCATTCACGCCACCAGCGAGCGCTTCGGATCCAGCACGCAGAACTCGTTCCCCTCCGGGTCCGCCAGGACAGTCCACGGCGCGTCGGCCGGCTGGCCGACGTCCACCCGCACGGCGCCCAGCGCGAGGAGTCGGGACACCTCGGCCGCGCGATCGTCCGGGGCGAGGTCGAGGTGGAGCCGGTTCTTCCCGGCCTTCTCCTCGGGGACGGGGACGAACACCAACCCGGGGTAGGCGGACTCGTCCGCGCCGACCACCACCTCGTCCGGTTCCTCCAGCAGCACCCGCCAGCCGAGCGCCTCGGCCCAGAAGCGGGCGAGCGCGGCAGGTTCGTGGGCATCGACGACGATCTGGTACAGACGGACGGTCATGGCGCGAACCCTAAAGGCTCCTGTAACGCGCGGCAGGTGCCATCGCGTGCATACGGGTGACATCCGTTCGAGAAGGGACCATTCGGTGGGGGACACACCCGCGGACTTCCTGGAGTTCGCCCATGCCCGCAGCGACCAGCTCTTCCGCACGGCGTGCCTGCTCACCGGGGACCGGCACCTGGCCGAGGACCTCGTCCAGGAGACGCTCGCCAAGATGTACCGGTCCTGGTGGCGGATCGACCGCACACAGGCGCCGGTCGCGTACGCCCACACCGTGCTGGTGCGGACCTTCACCTCGTACCGGCGCCGGCTAAGCTCCCAGGAGCGGCCGGTCGACCGGTTTCCGGAGGGCGCAGCGGCCGGCGGTGGCGACCCGGACCTGCGGCTGACGCTGCTGGACGGGCTCGCGCGGCTCGCGCCCAAGGAGCGGGCTGTGCTGGTGCTGCGGTACTGGGAGGACCGCCCGGTCGAGGAAACCGCGCGGATGATGCAGCTGACCCCGGGCACCGTCCGCACCCGCAGCCTGCGGGCCCTGCAGAAGCTCCGGGCCGTACTCGGTGACGACCTGCTCGCCGACCTCGAACACATCTGATCGGGCTGTCGCCCCGGCATCCCCGCCCCTCGAAAGGAGAGCACTGTGAGCCCCGATCAGCAGTCCGGCCGTCGCCTGCACGACGCGATGCAGCACACCTCCGACCGGTTCGGCCCGCACCGCACCGATCTCGTCCTCCGCGCGGCCGCCCGTGGCCGCCGGCTCCGCCTCGTCCGCCGGGTGCAGATCGGCACGGTGGCCGCCGCGGTCGCCGGGGCCGCCGTGCTGGGGGTCACGCAGCTCCCGCTCCGGGCCGCGCCCGCCCCGCCCACGGCCGTCACCCCGACGCCGACCCCGACGGCCGCGCCGACGGCCACGGCCACGCCCACCCGGATCCCGACACGCTCCCCGTCCACCGCCCCGCCCGCTGGGGGGCCACGCTCGGGCCCGGTCTCGGAGCAGCTGGCGGCGTTCATGCCCCCGGGCACGACCACCCGGGTCTCCAGCAGCGGGGCTTTCGAGGACGGACGGACCACGCTCAGTCAGGCCGGGACAACCTCGGGATACCTCTACTACGACGACGGGCGCGGCCGGGCCTCCGTCGGCGTGCGTCTCGATGACATCGTCCCGCGCGCCCCCGCTTGCGACGGAGGTCCCTGGCTCTTCTGCGACGCCCTCCCGGACGGCACGGTTGTCAAAGCTTCGAAAACCAGGCTGACGAGCGGCTACCTGCTCTGGTTCGTGGTCGTCCTCCACCCGGACGGTCGGCACGTCGAGGTGAGCGAGTTCAACACCGACAAGATCCCGGAAAACGCGACGACCGCCAATCCCACCCGGACCGAACCCCCGCTCACCATCGACCAGTTGCAGGACATCGCGCTCAGCCCGCACTGGAACCGCTGAGCGCGGGGCGGCCGGCGCAGAGTGGGAAGTCGGCCCGTCCGACTTCCCACTCCGGACGGGCTACCGCCCCAACACCCGGTCGGTGTCCGCGAGGAGGAACTCGACGTACTCCCGGGCCGTCCGCGGCCGAGTGAGGGCGGCCGCCTGGCCGGCCCAGAGGTTGACCAGGTCACCGTCGCCCCGCTCGGCCGCCGCGCGCCGGATCGGGAGCATCAGGGCGTTCTGCAGCGGGTACGGCGGCACTTCGTCCTCGTACGCGGCCAGCTCGCGCACCAGCCGGTTGGGGATGCCGCGGGCCGGGCGGCCGGAGAAGAGCCTGGTCAGGACGGTGACGGCGGCGTCCGGTCCGTCCAGCGCGGCCTTGTGGACGTCGCTTGCGCCGGACTCCTCGGTGGCGAGGAAGCCGGTGCCGATCTGCACGCCGTCCGCGCCCAGGGTCAGCGCCGCCGCGACACCGCGCCCGTCCGCGATGCCGCCGGCCGCGATCACCGGAACCGACACCGCGTCCGCCACCTGCGGGACCAGCGCGAAGGTGCCGACCAGCGATTCCCGGACCGGCCGCAGCCAGGAGCCGCGGTGTCCGCCCGCGTCGGCGCCGGAGGCGACCACCGCGTCCAGCCCGGCCTCCTCCAGGGCGACCGCCTCGGCGGCCGTGGTGGCGGTGCCGATGGTCACGATGCCCGCCCGGCGGGCCTGTTCGAGCACCCAGCGCGGCGGGACGCCCATCACGAAGCTGACGACGGGCGGACGCGCCTCCAGCAGAGTTTCGGCCTGCTGCCCGAAGTCCGGTGCGGGCGAGGGCTCTTCGTCCACCGTCACGCCGAGTTCGGCCAGCAGCGGGCGCATCCGCTCGGCGTGCCGGGTGAGTTGGCCGGCGTCCGCCTGGAGATCGGACTCGCCCGGCTGCGGCACCCAGAGGTTCACCGCGAAGGGCCGGCCGGTGGCTGCCTTCAACTCGGCGACCAGGGCGGCTATTTCGTCCGGCCGCAGGATGTGCGCACCGTACGAGCCCAGCCCGCCGGCCCGCACCACCTCGGCGGCCAGCCGGGCGGTGGACAGACCGCCGCCGAACGGGCCCTGAACGATGGGGTGTTCGATCCCCAGCAGATCCTTCAACCGCCCGTTGACCCAAGGCCGTGTCACGTTGCTCATCACAGGAACAGAGCTCCCTTTCGCCGTCAGGCCGCGACGGCGGCGCCCGTTCGCCGGCCTGCGGCGAACTGAACGGCCGTCGCGGCGACCCTACGCCCGAGGTGTTCGGCCGTACGGAGGTCGGCAGTGCCGGGGTGCTCCTCCGGGCCGAGGTCGGAGGGGGCCTGGGCCATGGCGCCGAGGAAGCCGCCGAGCCGGTTGAGGTCGTCCGGGCTGCCGGTCGAGGTGAACAGCCAGGCCGGCGGCAGGCCGAGGCTGACCCAGTTCATGCCGTGCTGGGCGGCGAACACGGCCATCGAGGTGAGCGTGTTGAGCTTGTCGCCGTTGACGCCGGCGGAGGTGGTGAAGCCCGCGGCGAGCTTGCCCGTCCAGCCCTGCTCGGCCCAGATCTTGCTGCTGGCCTCGGCGAAGGCCTGGAAGACCGCGGACGGGCCGCCCATGTAGGTGGGCGAGCCGAAGACGATCGCGTCGGCGGCGGCCAGCGCGTCCCACAGCGGATCGCCGAGCTCCGCGACGTCGAGCAGCCGGGCCCGCGCACCCGGCACGGCCTCGGCCCCTGCCGCGACGGCCCGCGCCTGGCGGGCGGTGTGCCCGTAACCGCTGTGGAAGGCGATGGCGACGGTGATGGTTTCGGACATGGCTGGTGGTCCCCTCCCGACTGGCTTCGGCCACCGGGGCCCGGTGCCGACATCCAGGACACTAGACGACCGGTCAACTATCTGGCAATCGGTAGTTGACCGCCCGTATACTCACCGTCATGGGACGCACGAGCACCGCCCGGGACCGCCTGCTGGACGCCGCCTGCGACCTGCTGCGCACCCGCGGCTACGCCGGCGTGGGCGTTGCCGAGATCTGCGCGCGCGCCGACGTCAAGAAGGGCAGCTTCTACCACTTCTTCGAGTCGAAGCAGGCCCTCACCCTGGAGGTCGTCGACACCCACTGGCGCGGCCAGCGCACCGACTGGCTCGCCACCCTGCGCGCACCCGACCGACCCGCCCTGGCCCGGCTCGGAACGCTCTTCAGCAGCCTGACCGGCATCCAGCGCGCGACCCAGGAGGCGTACGGCGCGGTCAGCGGCTGCCTGCTGGCCAACCTCGCCCTGGAGCTCTCCACCCAGGAGCAGCCCGTCCGCGACCGCCTCGCCGCGATCTTCGAGGAGGAGGTGGACCTCGTCCACGGCGCACTGAAGGAGGCCGCCGCCGAGGGCTCGATCCCCGCCGGGGCCGCCGACCGCGGCACCGCCCGCGCCGCCGTCGCCCAGATGGAGGGCATGATCCTCTTCGCCAAGGTCACCGACGACCCGGCCGTGCTCGACGACCTCTGGCCACAGGTCGCCCGCCTGCTCGGCGTGCGCGAGGCCTGAGCGGCGGCTACGGCTGCTTGGTCCAGACGATCAGCCGCCCGCTGATCGCCGGCTTCTCTCCCGTTCCCGGTTCATCGATCAACGCCATCGCGACGGCGCCCTTGTCGGTGCGGGCACAGATCGCGGCGCCCTTGACGACACCCCGGGACTGCCGGTTCAGGTTGTCCCGCATCGACAGCGGCCCGAGCCCGGTGTTCGCGGCCGCGGTGCAGTTCTCGTACGTCTGAGCCTGGCCCGCGCGCAGCACCCCCACCTGGCTGCCGGTGGGCGACTGCAACTGCATGATGTACGGACCGGTGCTGTCGCAGGGCTCCCCAAGGGCGGGCAGGTACTCCAGCTCGGCGCTGAGTGCCTTCGCCTCGGACGCGGTCTGCGCCCCTTCCTTGATCGTCACCGTCGTGGACGTTCCAAGGGCGAGGTCCACGAGCCGGCTCTCGTCGCTGCGCGTGGGCGACACCCCCCCCACATCCCCTGGAACACTACGAGAGCTCCTTGCGCATCAGGACGCACATCGTCTCGTACCGGCGCAGCGAGCCGTCCGGCGCCCGCTCGTCCCACGCGTCGGGCTGCCTGTCGTAGGCGACGTATCCCAGCCGCTCGTACAGGGCGCGGGCCCGCGGATTGTCCTCCTCCACGCCGAGTTCGGCGTGGCGCAGGCCCCGGCTCGTGATCCGTTGCTCCGCGGCCCCGACCAGCAGCGTCCCGATCCCGCAGGACTGAAGGGCGGGGTGGACGGCCAGCTGCCAGATGGTGCCGGCCCCCTCCTTGGCCCGGTAGTCGACCCCGGCCTTCGCCACCGGCACGCCTGTCGGCGTGCAGACGGCGAGATAGTCGACCTCGCCGCGTCGGGCGCGCACCAACTGCTCGGCCACGTTGGCGAGATGGAGGTCGGACCCCGACCACCCGCACGACTCCAGGTCGGCGTGCACCAGATCGCGCACCGACAACCGCAACACCACATCGACCATCTTCACCACCTCCGGCCGGCCAGCTTCCTCCGCGGTCCGCCCCGGGCGCAACGACATTTCGCGCGACACCGCGACACCGCGACACCGCACCCCCGGGCACCCGGGGCACCCGGGGCACCCCGCGCCCCCGGCACCGCTGCGGCCGAGCCACCGGCCGAGCCACCGGCCGCGGCGCCCCCACCCTCACCGGCAGCGGGGCCGGGGCCGGGGCCGGGGCCGGCCGACGTTCAGCCCCGGGCCAGCAGCCCCGGCAGCTCGGCGACGGACTTGAGCACGTGCGTCGCCCCGTCCGCCCGCAGCCGGGCCTCGTCGTGGGCGCCGGTGAGGACGCCGGCCACCACCGAGGCGCCGGCCCGGGAGCCGGTCAGCATGTCGTAGCCGGTGTCCCCGGCGACGGCGATCTGCCGGACGGAGTCGGTCCCGGTGCGCAGCAGCGCGGTGAGGGCCAGGTCGGGGTAGGGGCGGCCGCGGCCGGCCTCGGCGGGGCAGAGGGTGAGGTCGGCGATGGACTCCCAGCCGAGCGCGCGCAGGATCCGGTCCTGGGTGGCCCGGGAGAAGCCGGTGGTGAGGACCACCTTCCTGCTCTGGCCGCGGAGTTCGGCGATCGCCTCGGCGGCGCCGGGCAGGGCGGCGCAGTGACCGGCGTCGACCAGGTCGTGGTAGGCGGCCTCGAAGGCGGCGTTGGCGGCCTGGGCCTTCTCCTCCGCCCCGAACAGGTGCCGGAAGACGGAGATCTTGGACTCGCCCATGGTGGCCCGGACGTGGTCCAGCATGCGGGCGTGCTCGGGGCTGCCGGCCTCGACGCCGAGGGAGCCGGCGGCGGCCTGGAAGGCCTGCTCGACCAGGCCGTCGTCGGCGACGGTGGTGCCGGCCATGTCGAGGACGACCAGACGGATGTCGGAAGACATGTTCAACTTTCCTTACAGGTTGGCGAGTTCGGCGGTCTTCTCGGCGATGGCCGGCGAGCAGGTCATGCCGCGGCCGCCGGGGCCGGTGACCAGCCAGACGGCGTCGCGGACCTTCTCGCGGTGGACGACACGGGTGGTGTCGACGCACTGCGCGTACACGCCGGCCCAGCGGCGGCGGATCCTGGGCAGCGGGCGGCCGAGCAACTCCTCGGCCACGCCGACCAGGTGGTCGTACGGGTCCTCGACGACATCGAAGCCGAACGGCTGGTCGTACTCGTGGGTGTCGCCGATGGTGAGGCCGCCGTCGCGGCGCTGGACCATCAGCAGCTGCATCTTGTGCTCGGCGGCGACGGGCGGCTGCGGCTGCGCGGCCTTGAGCCGCTCCAGTGCGCTGCCGGCGAAGGCGGGGTAGTAGCGGAAGCTGTCGCCGTCGGCGACGGAGGTGGTCAGCGTCTCGCCCAGCGGGTCGGTCTGCATCATCTGCAACCGGACGCGGCGGACGGGGAGTCGGGGTGCCAGCTCGCGCACCAGACCGCCCAGCCAGGCGCCGGTGCAGAGGACGACGAGGTCGCCGGCGTGGACGTCGCCGTGGTCGTCGCGGACGGCGTTCTCGCCGATCACCTCGCGGACCTCGCGCCCGGGCAGGAAGGTGTACCGGCCGCTGGCCAGCAGGGCGGCGCGCAGGGCGGGCTGGGCGGTTCGGGGCTCGACGGCGGCGTCCCGCTCGCACCACAGGGCGCCGAGCAGCTTGCCGCGCAGGGCGGGGTTGGCGGCCCGGGTCTCGTCCTCGCCGAGCATCCGGTAGCCGCGCGCGGCGGCGTCGGACAGGGTCAACGCCTGCTCGGCGACGGCGAGTTCGGCCTCGGTGCGGATCGCGGTGAGCGAGCCGTTGGCCCGGAAGCCGAGGTCGGGCACCTGTGCGCCGATCCGCTCCCACAGTTCGCGGGCGCGCAGCGCGGTGTCCAGTTCCTCGCCGCCCGCCCGGCCGCTGACCCAGACCAGCCCGAAGTTGCGCACGGAGGCGCCGCGCGCCTCGGCCTCGCGCTCCAGGTGGACGACCTCGTGGCCGCGTTCGACGGCCTGCCAGGCGTGCATGGTGCCGAGCACGCCTGCTCCTACGACGATGACTCTCATGCGGCCAGGCTGGTGCCGCGAGGTGGCCGGGAGGAGTCCGGATCCGGTCCCACAGGTGAACCGACCGAAAAGTTGTACAGACAACCGGGCCGCGCCAGACAGGACGGCACCCCGCGACCCCGCCTGGCGCGACCGAAGCGGTCACGCGGTCACCCCGGTCGCGCGGCACCCGGCCACCCGGTCACTCGGTCACCCCGGTCACGCGGCCCGGACTGGATCGGTGCCGAGCCACCAAGCCGGGGCGGCGGTGCCGTCCGTCGTCCGGCCGTCGGCGTGCACGTAGTGCCGCACATCGCGCCCGGGCTCGCGCAGCTCGCCGTCGAGGGCCCGCTCCAGCCACTCGGCGCCGAAGCGGAAGACCTCGGCCGCGGTGCCGCCCAGCGGGTGGAACTCGTTCTCGTAGACCCGCAGGTCCTTCGGGGCGCGGATCCGCTCGTACGTCGCCATCGCCTGCTCCAGCTGCGTGAGTTCGTCGAACTCGCCGATCCCCACGAGGACCGGGCAGGCGATGTCCGCCACGAGGTCGCCGAGCGGCATGCGGGCGGCGAGCTCGCGGTCGAAGGCCTCCTCGTCGGTGTAGCCGGCCATGAACATGTAGTTGTTCTTGAAGCTGGGCTGCGCCCGGTCGAAGATCGTGTGGAAGTCGCCGCTGACCCCCTCGAAACTGGCGAGCGCCGCGAGCCGCGGGTCGGTGGCCGCGGCCCGCATCCCCCAGTAGCCGCTCATGCTGATGCCGAACATGCCGATCCGGCCGGGGTCGACCTCGGGCAGGCCGACCAGGTGGTCGAGGTAGCGGCTGATCGCGCGCTCGTAGTTGGCGAGGTCGACGGTGAGCCCGCCGGCCCGGGACTCGCCCTGGCCGGGCCCCTCGATCGAGAGGGCGACCACGCCGCGCGAGGTGTAGTAGCGCTCGGCGGCGTAGATGTAGTCCTCCTTGATCATGTCCATCCCCGGGCCGAGGATGACCGCCGGCGCCCCCTCGACCACCCCGGCCGGCAGATGCAGCAGGGCGTGGATGTGCCGGCCCTCGAAGTCCAGGACGACCCGGCGCACCCGGCGGCCGCGCAGCTCTCCGAGCCTGGCGACGCAGTGGTTGGCCCGTTCCCGGAAGGCGTGCTTGCGCGGGTCCGCCGCGTCGAAGAGGGAGTACTGCGCCCGGCCCCACATGACGGCGGCCCGCAGGTAGAGGTCGGCGGCGGTGCGGGGGTACCCACCCCGCTCGTGGTGGGCAGCCCGCTCCTCGGCCTGGCCGGCGACGGTCGCCCACGCCTTGGGCAGCATGGCGCCACTGCGGACCAGGGCGAAGACCTTGTCGAAGTCGGTGTGGTCGTGGCCGAGCTGCTCCATCGTGCCCTTGGCCTGGGGGTGCAGCGCGTCGAAGCCGCCCTGGGCGAGGGCGAGGTCGAGGGCCCAGCTCTGCCCGGTCGATCGCATGGTCATGACGGGTACGCTCCGTTCGGCGGAATGAGTAAGTACTTAATCATTAAGTCCTTATGCTTATCCTGTTTGTCAACCGCCACCGGAGACCCCACCACCGAAGAACCCCGACCACCGGAGAAGGAGAAGCCACCATGCCGGAGCAGACCGCCGACGACGCCACCCGCGCCCGCGCCCTGGACGGGCTGGCCCGCGCCGCCTACAGCCTCAGCGCGGCCGACGCCCGCCTGCGCGGGCGGGCCACCCGCACCCGCGGCGCCCTCTCACTCACCCACGCCCGGGCCCTGCGGGTGCTCGCCGACGAGGGCCCGCTGCCGGTCGGCCGGCTGGCGGCGGGCACCGAAACGACCCCCGCCGCCACCACCCAACTGGTCAACGGGCTGGAGGAGGCCGGCTACGTCACCCGCGAGCGGCCGGAGCACGACCGCCGTTCCACCCTGGTCGCCCTCACCCCGGCCGGACGCGAGCGGCACCGACTGCGCACCGAGTCACTGGTGGAGTCGCTGGAACGGCTGACCACGGACCTCGACACCGCCGAGGTGGAGACCGTCACGACCGTCCTCCGCGGCCTGGCCGAGGTCTACGACGAACTCTGAGCGGGACCACCGCTCCACCTGCGCCCGCACCCGATCCGTCCACCCGCCACCGACGCCCCGACCCGCCCACCGCGCCACCACCGGCGCCCCGGTCACCCCATCCGCCCCCGCTACCGCACCACTGCCGCCCGCAGGTAGTTGCGCCGGCCGAAGTGCGGCTCGTCCACCGCCGTCAGCTCCTCCACCTGGAACCGGTACAGCGCCGCGGCCCCGCCGCCGGTCAGGAACTGCCGCCGCACCTCGTCGTCCTGCCCGAAGGACGGGAACCGGCCCTGGTACGCCGCGAACGCGGCCTCCGCCTGGCGCCCCCACGCCTCCCCCGCACTGCCGGTCAGCTGGATGCCGCGCAGCTGCTCGCCGAAGACCGGCGGCGGCAGGAAGACGGTGGCCGCGGCCCGGGCCTCCTCGGCGAGGTGGTGGCTGTGCCGGGTGGCGCGCTCGCTGACGAAGTACAGGACGAGGTCGTCGTCGTACGCGAAGAAGGCCAGGTTGGCGTGCGGGCCGTGCTCGTGGCCGGCGGTGGCGAGGGTGAGCACCATGGCCTCGCCGAGCAGCCCCTCCACGCCCTTGCGGAGCTCCTCCGCGGGCCAGTCCCCCTGGGTGACGTCGAGTCGGTACGGCATGGGCAGCACTTCCCTCCACGGGCACGGCCGGGCACCGCGGCGCCCCGGCACGACTGAGCCGGGCGGGCGCCCCTGTCACAGGGGCCCCTCGCCCGGCTCACATGCTCCTCCCGCCGCCCCGGCCGGACAAGGGCCGCGGCGGCGGTACCGGTCTCAGCGCCGCTGCGCCTCCAGCGGTGTCGGGCCGCCCGCCGCGGCGACGACGCCGGCGCCGAGCAGCGGACGCAGCCCGCCGGCGCGGGCCCGGTCGACCAGCGGCGCGGCGCGGCCGGCGGCCAGCGCCAGCGGGATCGCCACCAGGATTCCGACCGCCGCGCCGACCAGCACGTCGTGCGGGTAATGGACGCCGACCCAGACCCGGGAGGCGCCCATCAGCACGGCGGCGATCCCGGCGATCCAGCCGAGCCGCCGGTCGGCGAACCAGAGCGCGGTCGCGGCGGCGAAGGCGATCACCGTGTGGTTGCTCGGGAAGGACCAGTCACCGGCGCCCGGGCAGGTCTCCAGGGTGCCGCGCACGCCCAGCTGCGCGCAGGGCCGGAGCTCCTCCACCACCCCCTTGAAGGCGGAGTTCACCATGTAGGCGACGATCACGATCAGCGGCGAGGCCAGCACCCGGGCCATCACGCCCGGGCCGGCGCCGCGCGCCCGCCACCACGCGAGGATCATCAGGACGGCGAACAGGCCGAGACCGATCGCGGACCAGACCTTGATCAGTTGGTCGAGCCAGTACGGCGCGGCGTCGGCCCATCCGACCACCCGGCTGTAGAGGCCGCCGTCGATACCGCTGCCGTCGTACACGGCGAGCGCGCGGGGAGACGTCGAGGGCATCATCGGCCGTCACCGCCGTCACGCCGGGCCTTCCGGGCGCGGAACAATTCGAGAACAATCGGGATCACGGAGACAACTACTACCAGACCGATGATGGGAAGCAGGTACTGGTCGATACTGGGCACCGACGAGCCGAGCACGTAGCCAGCCATCACGACGCCGACCGTCCAGAGCACACCGCCCGCGACCTGCCAGAAGGTGAACGTGCGGACCGGCACCTCCAGGGCGCCACAGAGCGGGTTGAGCACCGTCCGGACGACCGGGATGAAGCGCGCCAGCACGATCGCCTTGCCGTGCCCGTACTTGGCGAGCAGTTCGTCGGCGCGGCCGATGCCCTGCTGGAGGCTCTTGCGTTCCGTGCGGGCCAGCAGCGCCCGCCCGCCGCGCCTGCCGATCAGGTAGCCGACCTGGGCGCCGGCCAGCGCGCCGACCAGCGCGGCGGGCAGCACCTGGTACAGCTCCAGCTGCGGGCCCTTGGTGGCGCCGGGGACGCAGAGCAGGCCGGCGGTGAACAGCAGCGAGTCGCCGGGCAGGAAGAACCCGACGAGCAGGCCGGTCTCGGCGAAGAGCACGGCGGCGATGCCGAGCGCGCCGAAGGACGCGAGCAGCGACGAGGCGTCCAGCACGTTCACCGCGAGTGCGTGAACGGCCGGATCGGCGGGCGACTGGAGCAAGGCTGGCGGACCTCCCGTACGTTGGAGGGCGGCAGCAGCGGAGCACACCCTCGACCGTCTACAGTAACGTAGACGGTCTACATGACTGTAGACGAATCCTGGAGGAACCGCCGCCATGTCCGACGTACCGTCCGCCCGCCGGCCCGCCGGGGAGCTGGAGGCCGAGGTGCTGGCCACCCTCTGGTCCGCGCACCGGCCGCTGACGCCGCAGGACGTCCAGGCGGCCCTCGGCGCCGGCCTCGCCCGGACCACCGTCGCCACGATCCTCGCCCGGCTCCACGAGAAGGGCACGGTGGAGCGCGCCCGGGCGGGGCGCGCGTACGCGTACACCCCGACCGTGCAGGACCCGGCCGGCCTCGCCGCCCGCCGGATGCACACCGAGCTCGGGCGCGAGGCGGACCGCTCCACCGTCCTGGCCCGGTTCGTCTCCGACCTCTCCGCCGAGGACGAGCGGCTGCTGCGCGAACTCCTCGGCGACGGCGCGTCCGACGGCCCCGCGGACACCACCGGGCCGGCGGCCCCGTGATCGTCGCCGTCTGGGCACCCCTGCTGCTGCCCTTCCTCGCCGCCCCGCTGGCCCGCCGCCTCGCCGAGGGACTCACCCCCCGGGCCGCCGCCTGGACGCTGGCCGGCACCGCGGCCGTCCTGGCCGGCGGCACGCTCTGCTCGCTCGGCCTGCTCGCCGCCGCCGGCCTGCTCCAGCTCCCGCCGGTCGCCGCGCTCGGCCACCTCTCGCTGCCCTGGCTGAGCGCCGCCGCTCCGCGGGCCGCGCTGCCGGCCGCCCTGGCCGGGTCGGCGCTCGCCGCGCTGGCCGTCCTGGGCGTCCGGACGGCGCACCTCCGCCGCCTCGAACTGCACGCCGCCCGCGCCGCCCTCGGCCCCTGCGACGAGCTGCGGCACCCCGACGACCACCCCGTCGATGAGCACCCCTCCGACGAGCACCCCGCCGACGACCGGCATCCGGACATGCGCCCCCTGCCCGCCTCCGTGCGCCAGGCGCGCGCCCAGGGCCCGCGGCGCCCCCCACTCGGCGTGCGCGCCCGCACGCTCCTCCGCCCCGCCGGACCCCACCCGCTCGCCGTCCTGGACGACGAGCGCGCCGACGCCTTCGCCCTTCCCGGCCGCCTCCCCCGCCCCGGCCGGCCGGCCGAACCGGGGCGGATCGTGGTCACCACCGGCATGCTGCGCGCCCTCACCGCACCCGAGCGGGCCGCCCTGCTCGCCCACGAACGCGCCCACCTCGCCGCCCGCCACCACCTCTTCCTCGCCCTCGCCGAGCACGCCGCCGCCGTCCACCCGGCATTGCGCCCGCTGCGCGCGCCGCTCGGCTACCACCTGGAGCGATGGGCCGACGAGGCCGCCGCCGAGCGGGTCGGCGACCGCGTCGTGACCGCCCGCGCGGTCGGCCGCGCCGCCCTGGCCGCGAGCCGCTCCCCCCGGCCGCCCCGGCCCCGGCTGGCCCCGGCCGCCCACTCCGGGCCGGTCCCGCGCCGGGTCGCGGCCCTGCTCCAGCCCCGCCCCGCCGCACGCCGCACCGGCCGCCGTGCCGCCGCCCTCGCGCTCGCCGCCTGCCTGGCGCTGACCGCCGCCACCACACTGGACGCCACCGCCGACCTGCACCACACCGTCGAGGCCGCCCAACAGGGCACCGATCCACGGCACCAGGGCATGCCCCAAAGGGCAACGACCGCCGATTTGCCGAGGTCAGCACTGCCATAGCCGCTTGGCATGCGCATTCTCATGCTGCGCATGGTGCCGACTTGGCAGACCCCGTCCCCAGGAGCGGGCCACCCCCGTACGCTTTCGTCAGCGCGTCGGCCCCGACGCGTCCTCGATCGGCGGCGAGGAGCAACCCGAGTGCGGCAGACCGGACGGCAGACCCGACGGCCCGAGCGCCGAACTGCGCAGACCGCGGCGGAGCTGGCCAACGTCCACGACCGCACGCTCACCGAAGCCACCCGCGACCTCACCCGGGAGGCCGCCCCCGCCCCTGACGGACCGTCGGGCCTCGGGCCCCGCCCCGAGATCGGCGACTCCTGGGCCCGCCTGCGCCGCCTCGGCCTCGACCCGGACGCCGGCGCCGCCGCCGTCCACCTCGGCCCCGCCGAGGTCGAGCACCGCCGCCGGGCCAGCGGCCTCGACGCCCTGCTGCCCGTCCTGCGCGACACCCTGCTCGAACCGGTCGGCCAGACCCCGCTGATCCTCGCCATCGCCGACGCCGAGGGCCACGTCCTCTGGCAGGAGGGCGAACGCGGCCTGCGCCGCAGCGCCGACCGGATCGGCTTCCTCACCGGCGCCCGCTGGATCGAGGAGAGCGTCGGCACCAACGGCATCGCCGCCGCACTGCGCGCCCAGCGCCCGATGCAGGTCCACTCCGCCGAGCACTACCTGCGCAGCCACCACTCCTGGACCTGCGTCGCCGCACCCGTGCACGACCCGGGCACCGGCCGGCTGGTCGGCGCGATCAACCTCAGCGGCCCGGCCCACTCCGTCCGCCCGTACCTGCTGCAACTCACCGCCACCGCCGCCCGGCTCGCCGAGACCGAGCTGCGCGCCCGCCGCCTGGAGTCGCTGCACCAGCTGCGCACCCTGGCCGCCCCGCTGCTGGCCAGGGTCAACGGCCCGGCCCTGGTGGTCGACGCCGCGGGCTGGACGGCCGCCGCGGCCGGCCTGCCGCCGCCCGCCCGGCTGCGGCTGCCCACCGAGGGGTGGGGCTCGGCCGCCGTGCACTGGCTGCCCGGCCTCGGCGAGTGCGCGATAGAACCGCTGGCCGACGGCTGGCTGGTCCGGCTGGTCCGCACCCAGGACGAGGACGCGGCGGACGGCCGCGCGGTCACCGCCGAGCAGGCGGAGGGCGCCCGGCTCCAGCTCGACCTGCGCCGGCCCGACCGGCCGGAGCTGTCGGTGCACGGCGCGGCCGGCAGCTGGTCGCACGCGCTCAGCCCGCGCCACGCCGAGCTGCTGCTCCTGCTCGCCGTCGAACGCGACGGCCACAGCGCGGCGCGGCTCGCCGACGCGCTCTTCGGCGACCCGGGCCGGACGGTCACCGTGCGCGCGGAACTGTCCCGGCTGCGCCGCTACCTCGGCGGGCTGCTGGCCCACCGTCCGTACCGGTTCGCCGAGTCGGTGCTGGTCAGCGTCCTCGGCCCGGACGACCCGTACGACCTGCTGCCGGCCTCCTCGGCACCGGCCGTTCGCCGGCTGCGGGCGGGCCTGGCCAGTGGCGTGGTCCGGCTGCCGGGCACACCGCCGCTACCGGGGCCGCGCAGTCCGGGGGACGACGCCGTACCCCCGCCGAGGCGACGTCAGCCGCCGGCCAGCAGCGCGGAGAGCTGGGCGTCGGTCGGCCCGTAGGCCCGCTCGGCCTGCTCCGAGACGAGCGCGTACGTGCGGTCCAGCCACGCCTGCACCCGGGGCTTGGAGACCTCCAGCAGTGCGCTTCCGTGGGGTGATTCGAGCGCCAGGTGCAACGTCGAGCCGTGGCACGGACAGTACGCCGGCCACAACTTGACGTCGCCCTGGCCGCTCAGAGAGCGCAGGCCGTCGCGCAGCAGATCACGCGAGAACACCCAATCGGCCTCGTCCGGCCGACCGAGGTGGAACGTCAGCAGCACCTCGTAAGGGCGTTCGGTGTCGAACCGGAACCGCGTACGGACCTCGCCGACCACCTCCTCGCCCAACGAGATCCGCAGCATGAACACCTCCTCCACCGCCGCCGGAGCGGCGGTGGAGCCTGCCTCATCGCCGCCCGTGGGGGTGGCGGCGAGAGGGGCACTGGAGGGTGCGGGCAGCGGGTCGGGCGGCATGACGGTCTCTCCGGTACGGCGTGGGATGCCACCAGCCTGCGGCACCCCGGCCGGACCGGCAAGGGTTGCAAGGAGGTTGCAATAATCCCCGCCCGATACCGCCACTCCTTACCGGTCTTGCCAGACGGACCGTCAACTTCCGTTCCCCGAACGGATTTCCGCGAAGTGGATCGATTCCGACCCGGAACCGACCGGCCGACCGGTCCCCGCTGGTACGCTCATGCCCCTGCCGGCGCGGGCCCGCGCGCGTCCACCGGCGGCCCCCGCACGGGCGGCCGCGGACGGACGGATCCGGACGGCCGCGGACCTGCTCCACCGGACAGACCCCGACGGCGGTCCGCCCGTG
Organism: Kitasatospora sp. NPDC041988; assembly: GCF_055588525.1. Lineage (NCBI taxonomy): Bacteria > Bacillati > Actinomycetota > Actinomycetes > Kitasatosporales > Streptomycetaceae > Kitasatospora > Kitasatospora sp. NPDC041988. The sequence continues at coordinate 98,449 of NZ_JBVJCO010000011.1, read as the reverse complement.
ACGGCGCTTCGGCCCGTAGGTGGCGCATGGAAGAATGCCGCGACCGCAACGGCGACTTCGGGGAGGGAGGGGTCCGGTGGCTCTGCGCGAGGACACCGAGCTAGGCGTGCACCACGAGCGCGACCGGCAGCGCGAACAGCACGAGCGCCACGGCCGGCACGGCCGGCCGAAGCCCTTCGGCGGCCGGCTCCGGCTGCCCACCCTGCGGTTCTCCGGCGCCGCGATGGCGATGTCCACCGTGGTCGGCATCAGCATCGCCACCACCTGCCTGCTCAGCGAGCAGCAGGGCATCGGCCGCCGCGCCGGGGTGGCCCGGGTCGGCTCCACCCCGCCGCCGAGCCCGGACGCCACCGACCGGGCCGACGCCGCCGCCGACGCTCAGCCCGGCCCGGCCGCACCCCGCCCGGCCGACCGCTCCGCCGGCCGCCCCACCGGATCGGCCTCGGCCCGCGCCACCGCCTCGTACCCCCCGGCCCCCGGCGTTCGCGCGCCCCGCGCGGCCTCGCCGGACACCTCCGCGCCGCCCCCCGGATCCGAGCTCACCGCCTCCTCCTCCTTCTCCGACGCCCCGTCGACCGAGGCGCTCGGCGGCCCGTCGCGGGCCGGCAACCAGGCCGTGACCGTGGCCCCCGCCACCGCGCAGCCGACCACCACCGGGCCGACCGGCACCGCTCCGGCCGGCACCGCTCCGACCGCCGACCAGCCGACCGGCCAACAGCCCGCGGACCAGCGTCCGTTCGCCCCGGCGGCCCCCGGAGCACCCGACGCGCCGACCGGCCCCACCGGCCCGCCCACCCCCACCGGCCCCACCGGCGACGGGACCGACCCGACCGGCGACGAGGCCGCGGACCACGCCCTCACCGGCACCGCCATGGTCCAGCCGCTCGGCCGCGACGGCACCCACCACCTGCTCACCCTCACCGTCACCGAGCCGCTCACCGCGCTCCAGGCCGAGTTCCGCCTCGCCCCCGGCGAGGCGGCCCCGGGCGTCGGCACTGCCTGGACCGACCTCTCCGGCGCCGTCGTCACCACCCTCCAGGAGCGCGGCACCCTGGTGTACCGGTTCACCACCCCGGCCGGCACCGACGTCCGCCCCGGCCGGTACACCTTCGGCGTCCGCGCCACCCGGCCCGCGCCCACCCCGCCCGGCGCCACCGCCCCCGGACCCACCGGACCCACCTCCGGCCCCGGAACCGTCCCCGCTACCGGGCCGACCGATGTGCCGCGGAAGGCCGCCCCGGCCGAGAGCTGGACCGCCTCCGCCTTCGGTATCGACCGCCCCCGGGCCGTCGCCGCCCTCGGCACCTTCACGGCCTCCTCCCCCGGCTCCGGCAGCGGCCCCGGCGCTGACTCCGGAGCCACCTCCGGCACCGTCACCGGCTCCCGCACCACCTCCGGCACCGGCATCGGCACCGCGACGCGCTGACCGACCATCCGACAACCCGACAGGTCACCGGCCTGCTCGGGCTCTTCTCGACAACCCCGTTCGTTACTGTGGGTACCACTCGGCACGGCACCCCAGAGCGGGTCCCCAAGGCCGTGCCACCGCATCCGAGGAGGAGTTCGTGTCCACGGTCCTGACCCAAGGCGGCAACGCCCCGCTGACCGCCGCGCGGGTGACCGTCGAGGTCACCGCACCCAAGGCGCTGGACGTCTCCGGCCTGCTGCTGACCGACGCCGGAAAGGTCCGCTCGGACGCCGACTTCGTGTTCTTCAACGCCCCCGACGGCCCCGGTGTCACCCACCGGCCGGCCTCCGGCGGCACCCCGGACGCCATCACCATCGACACCACCGCCGTCCCGGCCGGCATCACCAAGATCGTGGTGACCGCCAGCCCCGACGAGGCGGGCGCCACCTTCGCCGGCATCGAGCCGACCGCGACCGTCCGCGACACCGCCACCGGCGAGGTGCTGGTCACCTTCACCCCGCCGCAGCTCGGCCGGGAGACTGCGCTGATCGTGGTCGAGGTCTACCAGCGCAACGGCGCCTGGAAGGTCCGCGCCGTCGGCCAGGGCTACGCCAACGGCCTGGCCGGCATCGCCACCGACTTCGGCGTCGCCGTCGACGAGGAGCCCGCCCCGGCGGCGGCCGCCCCCGTCGCTCCGGTCGCGCCTCCCGTGCCGGCTGCACCTGCCGCCCCCGTCGCACCGCCCGCGCCCCCGGCAGCCCCGCCGGCCCCGCCCGCACCCGCACCCGCCCCGGCCGGCCCGGTCGACCCGCGGGTGGCCCTCGCCGGCAACCTGCCGCCGGCCGCTGCCACCCCGGCCGCACCGCCCGCCTCACTCACCAAGGTCACCCTGGACAAGGGCCGGGTCAGCCTCACCAAGGGCGGCTCCGTCTCACTGGAGAAGAACGGCAAGCCCTTCCTCTCCTCCGTCCGGATGGGCCTCGGCTGGGAGCCGGCCGGCCGCGGCCGCAACATCGACCTCGACGCCTCCTGCATCGCCTTCGACGCCAAGCGGGAGAAGCTCGACACCGCCTGGTTCATGAAGCTGGGCATCTTCAACGGCGCGGTCGCCCACTCCGGCGACAACCTCACCGGCGAGGGCGGCGGTGACGACGAGTCGATCACCGTCCACCTCGACGGCCTGCCGCCCGAGGTCTGCGGCCTGGTCTTCGTGGTGAACTCCTTCTCCGGCCAGAAGTTCACCGACGTCAAGAACGCCTACTGCCGTCTGCTGGACGCCGGTTCGGGCCAGGAGCTGGTCCGCTTCGACCTCACCCAGTCCGAGCCGCACACCGGCGTGGTGATGTGCAAGCTGGTCCGCCAGTACTCCGGCGAGTGGGTGATGACCGCGATCGGCGAGTACGTCGACGCCAAGACCGCCCGCGCCATGGTCAAGCCGGCCGCCTCGATGCTCTGACCGGCCGTCCGACGACCGCCCGGGCCCGGGCGGCGGGAAACCACTGGCGCTCCCGCCGTTCGGGCCCGATCATGTCCACATGTTGATCAGGGAAGCCACCACCGAGGACTGGCCCGCCGTCTGGCCGTTCTTCCACACCATCGTCGCCGCCGGCGAGACCTTCACCTACCCGCTGGACCTGACCTCCGAGCAGGGCCGCGACTGGTGGCTGCTCCCCTCCCCGAACCGCACCGTCGTCGCGGTGGACGAGGGCGGCACCGTGCTCGGCACCGCCAAGATGAACCGCAACCACATGGGCAACGGCTCGCACATCGCCAGCGCCAGCTACATGGTCGACCCGGCCCACTCCGGCCGCGGCGTCGGCCGGGCCCTCGCCGAGTACACCATCGCGTGGGCGCGTGAAGCCGGCTACCGGGCCATGCAGTTCAACGCCGTGGTCGCCTCCAACGAGCACGCGGTGAAGCTCTACCGGTCGCTCGGCTTCGACATCCTGGGCACCCTCCCGGAGGGCTTCCGCCACCCCTCCCAGGGCTACGTCGGCCTGCACATCATGCACCGAGCCCTCTGATGCGCCGAGCGCTCTGAACTCCCGTACCGCTACTCCTCGATCGCGCCGCCGACCCGCCGCAGGTGCTGCCGGAAGCTGTACTCCGGGTCGGCGGCGCGGCGCGTCAGGTAGTCGTCGAAGGCGGTCTGCCGGCGCAGCGTGTCGCCCAAGCGGATCCGCTCGGCCTGCTCGCGTTCGGTCCGCGCGATCCCGGCCGCGGTCTCCAGCACCCTCTCCACCCGGTCGGCCCGCAGGAACAGCACGCCGTCGGCGTCCCCGAACACCACGTCCTGCGCGCTCACCAGGTGCGGTCCGAACCGCGCCGTGAGCAGCGCCTCCGGCTCCCGGCCGTCCAGCCGCATCGGGCCCAGCGGCAGGCTGCCGTAGCTGAACACCGGCAGCCCGATCTCCACCAGCTCCGGGGTGTCCCGGTGCAGCCCCCACACCACCAGGGCGGCCACCCCGGCGGCCCGCGCCTCCAGCACCGCGAGGTCCCCGATACAGGCCTCGTCCGTCCGCCCGCCGTTGTCGATCACCAGCACGTCCCCCGGCCCGGCCGCGCCGTACGCCTCCAGGAACACGTCCACGCTCCCGTAGTGCCGCACGGGCAGCGCCCGCCCGGCGATCCGGCTCCCCGGGACGAGCGCCCCGATCCCGGCCGGCGCCGACCGCGGCGCCAGCCCCAGCCGCACGCACGCATCCGCCAGCAAGGGCGTCGACAACTCCGCGAAGGCCTTCAGCACGCCAACTCCTCTCACCTACAGCCAAGTTCACCACCACCGCGATCCTAGGCCGCCCACCCTCCTCATACCTCGCGGATGTGAAACGGCCCGCACCCCCCTTCCACAAGGGGTGCGGGCCGTCAGTACAGCAGGGCCTCAGCTACGCGTCGCCATGGCGCGCAGGAAGAAGGCCAGGTTGGCCGGGCGCTCGGCGAGACGGCGCATGAAGTAGCCGTACCACTCCTGGCCGTAGGGCAGGTACACGCGCATGGTGTTGCCTTCGCCGGCGAGGCGGAGCTGCTCCTCGGGGCGGATGCCGTAGAGCATCTGGTACTCGAAGGAGTCGCGCTTGCGGCCGTTCCACTGGGCGAGCTGGCCGGCGATCTTGATCATGTTCGGGTCGTGCGAGGCGATCATCGGGTAGCCCTCGCCGCCCATCAGCACCTTGAGGGCGCGGACGTAGGCGAGGTCGACCTCGCGCTTGCCCTGGAAGGCGACCGACTCGGGCTCCTTGTAGGCGCCCTTGCAGAGGCGCACCCGGGAGCCGGCGCCGGCGAACTCGCGGCAGTCGGCCTCGGTGCGGCGCAGGTAGGCCTGGAGGACGACGCCCAGCCAGGGGAAGTCGGCCCGCAGCTCGCGCGCGATGGCGAGGGTGGAGTCGGTGGTGGTGTGGTCCTCCATGTCGAGGGTCACCGTGGTGCCGGCGTCGGCTGCGGCCTCGCAGATCCGGCGGGCGTTCTCCAGGGCGATCTTCTCGCCGTCCACCGGCAGGAACTGGCCGACGGCCGACAGCTTGACCGAGACCTCGGCGCCGGCGGCGAGGCCGGTGTCCTTGAGGGCGGCGAGCAGGTGCTCGTACGCCTCGGCGGTGCCGGCGGCCTGGGTGGCGTCCTGGGTGTCCTCGCCGAGGTGGTCCAGCGTGACCGTGCGGCCGGTGGCGACGAGGTCGTCGCAGGCGGTGACCGCGTCGTCGAGGGCCTCGCCGGCGACGAAGCGCTCGACTATGGCGTGGGTCGGCGGGAACTTCTCGACCACGGTGCGGACCTGCGGGGAGCGGGAGGCCGCGAGGAGGGCGGAACGGAGCATCGTGACTCCTGGGCTGGTGCTTCTAAGGGTGGCAGAAGAGGGGGCCGGGGCGGCGGGCCAGGGGGGTGGGGCCGCCGCCCCGGCGGACGACGCCCGGCTGCGGGACCGGGCGTCGTCCGGGGGGGCGGGAACTCAGCCCATGTGCGGGTAGCGGTAGTCCGTCGGCGGGACGAAGGTCTCCTTGACCGAACGGGTCGAGGTCCAGCGCGCCAGGTTCTGCTTGGCGCCGGCCTTGTCGTTGGTCCCGGAGGCCCGGCCGCCGCCGAACGGCTGCTGGCCGACGACCGCGCCGGTCGGCTTGTCGTTGATGTAGAAGTTGCCAGCCGCGAAGCGCAGCTTGTGCATGGCGTCCTGGGCGGCGGCACGGTCCTGGGCGATGATCGCGCCGGTCAGGCCGTAGGCCGACACCGACTCCATCTGCGCCAGCATCTCGTCGTACTTCTCGTCCTCGTAGACGTGCACGGCGAGGATCGGGCCGAAGTACTCGTCCTTGAAGTACTCGCTCGCCGGGTCCTGGCAGACCAGGACGGTCGGGCGGACGAAGTAGCCGACCGAGTCGTCGTAGGTGCCGCCGGCCAGCACCTCGACGGACGGGTCCGCCTGGGCCCGGTCGATGGCGGCCTTGTTCTTGGCGAAGGAGCGCTCGTCGATGACGGCCGACATGAAGTTCGTCAGGTCGCTGACGTCGCCCATGGTGAGACCGTCGACCTCGGCGGCGAACTCGTCCTTGAGGCCGGCCCAGATCGAGGCCGGGACGTAGGCGCGCGACAGGGCGGAACACTTCTGGCCCTGGAACTCGAAGGCGCCGCGGGTCATGGCGGTCTTCAGCACGGCCGGGTCGGCGGACGGGTGGGCGACGAGGAAGTCCTTGCCGCCGGTCTCGCCGACGATCCGCGGGTAGGTGCGGTAGCCGGCGATGTTGTTGCCGACCTCGCGCCACAGGTGCTGGAAGGTGGCGGTGGAGCCGGTGAAGTGGATGCCGGCCAGCGCCGGGTGCTTCAGCGCGACGGCCGAGACGTCCAGGCCGTCACCGGTGACCATGTTGATGACGCCCTTGGGCAGCCCGGCCTCCTCCAGCAGCTGCATCAGCAGGTGCGCGGAGAACTGCTGGGTCGGGGAGGGCTTCCAGAGCACCACGTTGCCCATCAGCGCCGGCGCGGTCGGCAGGTTGCCGGCGATGGCGGTGAAGTTGAACGGGGTGATCGCGTAGACGAAGCCCTCCAGCGGGCGGTGGTCGCTGCGGTTCCAGACGCCGTCCGAGGAGATCGGCTGCTCGGCCATGATCTGGCGGGCGAAGTGCACGTTGAAGCGCAGGAAGTCGACCAGCTCGCAGGGGGTGTCGATCTCGGCCTGCTGGGCGGTCTTGGACTGGCCGAGCATGGTGGCGGCGGCCAGGGTCTCGCGCCAGGGGCCGGCCAGCAGGTCGGCGGCCTTGAGGAAGATCGCGGCCCGCGAGTCGAAGGAGAGCGCCTGCCAGGCCGGGGCTGCGGCCAGGGCAGTGTCGATGGCGTCCTGCGCGTCGGCCTGGGTGGCGTTGCGCAGCGTACCGAGCCTCGCCGCGTGGTTGTGCGGCTGGACGACGTGGATCTCGGTGCCGCCGCCGAGGCGGCGCTCACCGTTGATCGTCATGGTCAGCTGGACCGGCTCCTGGCCGCCCAGCTCCTTCAGCTTGGCCTCCAGGCGGGCCCGTTCCGGGCTGCCGGGGGCGTAGCTGTGGACCGGCTCGTTCACCGGCGCGGGGACCTGGGTCACAGCATCCATGAGCGCACGCTCTCCTTCGGTTCATGGGGGATGCCGACGCGGGTCGCACGTCGGTCACAGCACGAACGCTATTCCTGCACCGGGCCCCACTTGATTGGCCGGGCGGCTAAAGTCCCCCGTACGGCGTTGTCCAGCAGGACGAAGGGATCACGGGGCGGTCACGGCGGGGCCGTTCACCGGTCGGTGCGCGCCTTCGCGCTGTTGATCTGCGCCGCCTCGGCCGCGACCTTCTCCACCACCGGCCGGCGCGACCGCTCGTACGCGGCGAACGCGCCCGCCAGGCCGGGCTGCTCCCGCAGGCAGCGGCCCAGTTCGACGGCGCTCTCGGCGGCCAGCGAGACACCTTGGCCGGAGCTGTTGGACGGGGCGTGCACCGAGTCGCCGACCAGGACCATCCGGCCCCGGTACCAGTGCGGCACGGACGGCATGATCTCCAGCCGCGGGAAGACCTCGATCCGCTCGGTCGTCGCGTCCCGGAGGATGTCGTGGGCGGGCACGTCCGCGGCGTGCAGCTCGCGGACCTTCTCCAGCCACTCGGCCTGCGTGACCGCCCGGGCCCGGTCCTGGGTCAGCTGCTCGGGCTGCGGGATGTTGCTGAACCAGACGGTGCCGCCGCCGTCCGGCAGCGCCCAGTAGCCGAGGAAGGCCTGCGCGCCGTTGGCGAAGTGCATGGAGTCGCCGTTCCCGCGCGGGCCGGGCAGGCGGTGGGTGCTGTACCCGCCGACGCCGAGCAGGCCGGTGTACTGCGGTCCGGGCGCGACCGGGTCGATCAGGGTGCGGACGACGGAGCGGGTGCCGTCGGTGCCGATCAGCAGGTCGCCGCGGGCGGTGGTGCCGTCGGCGAAGTGCGCGGTGACGCCGTCGGCGTCCTCGTCCGCGCCGGTCAGCCGCTTGCCGTACTCCACGGGGATGCCAAGCTCGCGCAGCCGCTGCTGGAGCACCCGGTAGAGCTCGGCGCGCCGCATCACCCGGCCGGGCGGCAGGCCGGGCGCGCCGCCGAACTCGCTGAGGACGCCGCCCTTGCCGTCCTCGATCACCATCCGCCCGATCGGCTGGCCGATCGCCCCGACCTGCTCCGCCAGGCCGACGGCGGCCAGCGCCGCCAGCCCGTTGGGCGCGATCATGAAGGTGCCGCCGATGCCGTCGGCCGAGGCCGCGTACGCCTCGTACACCGTCGCCTCGACGCCGGCCTCGCGCAGGGCCAGCGCCGTCACCGGTCCGGCGATCCCGCCGCCGATCACCAGTGCCTTCCGTGCCGTACCGACGTCCGTGCCGGTGTCCCTACCGACGTCCGTGCCGGTGTCCGTACCGATGTCCGTGCTCATGTCCGACTCCCGAAGTGTTCGTGCCAGGCCCGGACGTGCTCCGGGTCCTCCAGCGACGCGATGAGATCCGTGACGAAGCGCAGTTCGGCCTCCAGCGTGCCGAGCCGGTAGTCCTCCTCGATCAGGAAGAGCCACTCGACGCCCTGGTCCCGGGCTTCGCGGACCGCGGCGCGGATCCCCGCGGTCTGCCCGGCCAGCGCCACCCGGCGGCGGCCGAGCAGGCCGACCGCCTCCTCCGGGGAGAGCACCGCCAGCAGCGACAGCGCGACGCCGAACAGCGGGTACTCGTGCTGCGGTTCGGCGACCAGCTCGTGCATCCAGTCGTGCAGCTCGGCCCGGCCCTCCGCGGTGAGGGCGTAGACGGTGCGCTCGGGCCGCTGGGTGTCCCGGACGGTCTCCTGCTCGGCGACGAAGCCGGCCTTCCGCAGCTGCTCGACCACCATGTAGAGCGAGCTGCGGGTGTACTTGATGTCCCGGTCCTTGCCGTGCTCCTTGAGCCGGCGGCCCATCTCGTACGGGTGCATGGCCTCGGCCGAGAGCTCTGCCAGCACGGCCAGGGCCAGCGGGTTCGCCACCTTGCGTCGCTTTGCCACGGGGACAACTCCCTACGCTTAGTCGATATCGACTATCCATCGTCGATTAGTCAGTGTCAACCATATCGAAACAGGAGCCAAAACCCTGTCCGCCCGGCTAAAATCACCCGTACGCCGTTGTTCGATCCCATGAAGGAACCGCCGGTGTCCCAGCCCGCCGGACTCCCACTCCGTCAACTGCTGATGTCCCTCGGCGAACCGCTGGTCGAACTCCAGGCCGCCCCCCAGGGCCTGGACGTCCCGGTCCGCGACGTCGCGATCCTCGACCCCGAGGACCCGCCCGTCGCCGCGCCCGGCGAACTCGTCCTCGCCATCGGCGCCCGCGGCCGGGCCGCCCTCCCGGCGCTGCGCGCGGCCGGCCGGGCCGGTGCGGCCGCCGTCGCGGTGAAGCTGGACGCGCCCGGCCAGGCCGACGCCCTGCGCGAGGCGGCCACCGAGGCCGGCGTCGCCCTGCTCTCGGTCCGCCGGGAGACCCGCTGGGAGCACCTCGACTCGCTGGCCCGCGCGATCATCGCCGGGCCGGACGCCCCGGACGCGACCGGCACGCCCGAGCACAACGCGGGCGACCTCTTCTCGCTGGCCCAGACCGTCGCCGTGCTCACCAACGGCATCGTCTCGATCGAGGACACCTCCAGCCGGGTGCTGGCCTACTCCCGCTCCTCCGACTCCGACGAGGTCGACGACCTCCGACGGCTCTCCATCCTCGGCTGGCAGGGCCCCGAGCCGTACCTCTCCAAGCTCCGCGAGTGGGGCATCTTCCAGCACCTGCGCAGCTCGGACACGCCGATCGCGGTCGATCCGCACCCCGAGCTGGGCCTGCGCCGCCGCCTGGCGATCGGCATCCGGACCGGCGCGCAGCCGCTCGGCACCATCTGGGTCCAGGAGGGCGCCCAGCCGCTGGCCCCGCTGGCCGAGCAGGCGCTGGTCGGCGCGGCCCGGGTGGCGGCGGCCCAACTGGTGCGCCGGCGCCGGGAGCTGTCGGCGGACGTCCGGCTGACCCAGACCCTGCTCACCGGCCTGCTGGAGGGCTCGACCGGCCCGCAGTCGCTCGCCACCCACCTGGGCCTGGACCTGCGCCGCCCCGCCACCGTCCTCGCGTACAGCGCGCGGACCACCGAGGCGCTCACCCGCTCCGAGGTGACCGGCCTGATCTCGGTGCACACCGCCGCCCGGCACCGGGCCGCCCTGCTCGCCCCGATCGAGTCGCGGGTGTACGTGCTGCTGCCCGAACTGCCGCCCGGACTGCCGATGACGACCGTCCGCGACTGGGCGCGGGAGGTGGTCGAGGCCGCCCGGGACCACCTGGGCGTCCCGCTGCGGGCGGCGATCGGCTCGACGGTGGACGGCCTGGCCCAGGTGCCCGACTCCCGGGCGCAGGCGGACCGGATCCTGGACGCGATGGGCCGCGGCGGGGTGGACCTGGAGGTCGCCGCGCTGATCGACGTCCAGGCGGAGGTGCTGGTCAGCGAGATGCTGGCGCTGCTGCAGGAGCGGAGCGGCCTGCGCGACCCACGGCTGACCGCGCTGGCCGTGTACGACCGCCGGCACGGCACCCGGCTCGCCGAGTCGGTCCTGGCCTGGCTGGACGCGCTCGGCGAGGTCCGGGTCGCCGCGGACGCCCTGCACATCCACCCCAACACCCTGCGCTACCGGGTGCGCCGGGCCGAGCAGTTGACCGGCATCGACCTGGCTCAGCCGCAGCAGCGGCTGCTAGCCATGCTCCAGCTGCGGCTGCCCGCGGAAAGCTGAAAGGGGCCCGCGCGAGGCGGGCCCCTTCGGTCACGGCATCAGGCTCAGGCGCCGTAGCCCTGGCCGCGCTTGTGCTCGTTCAGCCGGTGCCACGGGCCGGTGATGGCCAGCTGGATGCCCGGGGTCTGGATGTTGGCGAACAGCGTCTTGCCGTCGTCCGAGAAGGTCACGCCGGTGAACTCGCTGAACTCCGGCTTCTCGGCGCTGCCGATGTTCAGCTCGTTGCGGGCGATCGGGTAGGTCAGCCCGTCCTCGGTTGCGCCGAACAGGTGCGAGACGCCCTCGCCGTCCTCGGCGATCACGATGCCGCCGTACGGCGAGACGGTGATGTTGTCCGGGCCGTCGAAGTTGTCGTGGTCGCCCCAGACGTCGGTGTTGACACCGAGCAGCACCTTCAGGGTGATGGTGCGGCGGACGGGGTTGAAGAACCAGACCTGGCCGTCGTGCTGGAGCGGGCTCTCCGAGCGGGCGAAGCTGGAGACGAAGTAGAAGCCGCCGTCACCCCACCACATGCCCTCCAGCTTGCGGGCGCGGGTGACCTCGCCGTCCTTGAACTGCTTGCGGATCGAGACGGTCTGCGCGTCGCGCTCCTGGACCTTGACCCAGTCCACGCCGTAGGTGGTGCCGACCTTGGTGGCGCGCGAGAGGTCGTCGACCAGCTTGCCCTGCGCGTCGAAGACCTTGAAGGCCTCCAGCACGCCGGCGTCGGCGGCGAGCTTGCGGAGCTGGTAGCGGCCGTGCTTGAAGCCGGCCGGCGGGGTCCAGCGGAAGAGCAGGCCGTTGGGGTTCGAGGCGTCCTCGGTCAGGTAGACGTGGCCGCGCTTCGGGTCCACCACGACGGCCTCGTGCGCGAACCGGCCGAAGGCCTTCACCGGCTGCGGGTTCTCGTTGTACTCGTCGTCGAACGGGTCGACCTCGAAGATGTAGCCGTGGTCCTTGGTGAAGCCGTTCTTGCCGGCCTTGTCCTCGGTCTCCTCGCCGGACAGCCAGGTGCCCCACGGGCTCACGCCACCGGCGCAGTTGGTGGCGGTGCCGGCGATGCCGACCCACTGCTCGACCGTGCCGTTGGCCTTGGCGTGCACGATGGTGCAGCCGCCGGCCGCGCCCGGGTCGTAGACGTGGCCCTCGGTCAGCGGCACCGGGTACGGCCAGTTGGCGCGGGCGCCGCTCAGCTCGTGGTTGACGACCATCAGGTTGCCACCGCGCTCGTCCTCGAACGCCGAGGTGCCGTCGTGGTTGCTGGGGGTGAACTCACCGGTGCGCAGCTTGGTGACGCCGGCCCGGTTCACGACCTTGTACGTGAAGCCCTTGGGCAGCGAGAGCAGGTTCTCCGGGTCCTTGACCAGCGCGCCGTAGCCGACGGCGGCACGCTCGGCGTCGGCGGTCGCGGCGTCCTTCACCTCGCCGCCGACCGGGGCCGCGATCGCGCCCGGGGCGCTCGCCAGCGCCTCGGCGCTGCCGGCGATCAGGACGCCGGCCCCGACGAGGGTGGAACGGTTGACGAAGTCCCGGCGGGACAGCGACATGTGAGTCACTCCTGAGAGGTGGGCCGCCGACCGGGCGGGCCCGGTGCGTGGCGTGCGAGGTGTCGAGGCAGGTCGCCGACGCCCAGCAGACTCCGCCGGTTCGGTGAACGCACGGTGAATCGGACGCCTCGTCAGCGTGGTCATTTGCCGACCGTATTCGAACCCATGACTCGTTCTTTGCCGTGTGCACCGCAGGACACGGCCCGCTCACCAGGGTCTACCGCGGTGACCGCCCCACCCGCGCCGCCCGCCACTGCTCCCAGGCCGAGAGCCAGAGCTGCTCCCCGAGCCGCTCCTCCCAGCTGTCGCCCTGGCCCGCCGGCCGGTCCAGCCAGAGCTGCTCCCAGGCGCGCTGCGCCGGCAGGCTCGCCACCTCGCTGGCGAACACCGTGTAGCGGATCACCTCCTCGACGGCGGCCTCCCCCTCCGGTGTGCCGACCACCCACTGGGTCTGCCGGGAGAGCCGGTTGAGGTGGTTGACCATCAGCGTCACCGCCGCGACCGCCTCCTCCCGGCTCTCCGAGGCGAGTCGCATCTGCTGGCGCACCGCGGCCTCCCAGCGCAGCGCGCCGGCCTCGCCGCGCAGCCCGCGCGGCAGCCGGGGCGTCCGCCCGGCCCGGACCTGCGCCTCGATCGCCGCGGACTCGGCGATGCCGTGCTCGATCACCGCCCGGTGCGCCTCCAGCCCGACGGCCGGGGCGAGTTCGCGCTCCTCGACCGGAACGTACCGGCCGCGCCGGGAGGCGAGCGAGCGCAGCAGCGCCGTGCGGCCGCGCAGGTACCGCTCGACGTCCTCGACCGGGGCCAGTTCGAGGCCGCCGGGCGTCACCCCGCGCCCGCAGACGGTGACGGTCAGCCCGCCCACCCGGAGCCGGACGGCCCAGACCGGCCCGGCGCCGGGCTTGGGGCAGACGCCGGGGACGGAGACGTCCGGGCGGTCCCAGAGCTCGCGCCGGTCCTCGTGCACCTCCACCGCCCGCGGCTCGCCGTCCACGGTGATCCACTCACGCAGCGCCCGGACCCGTCCGGGGCAGTCGCCCTCGTCCACGCCGAGCTGCTCGTAGACCCGGTCGCGCTCGTCCTCGACCACGTCCTCCAGCTCGGGCAGCGCACCGGGCCGGTCGGCGCCGGGCCGGTGGGTGCGCACGGTGACGTAGGGGCCGTCGGCGGAGGTCCAGTCACCGGAGCGGACCTCGACCCAGGAGAGCAGGCCGTCCGAGGTCTCGAAGGCGGCCAGTGCGTCCTCCTCCGGGCTCACCCCGAAGGCGACCCCGTACACGGGGAAGTCCGCCGCGGCGAGGGTGCGGCGGGCGAACTCCTCCTGGTCGGCGAAGCGGTCCTCGCGCGCCCGCGGGTCCACCCGCCTCGGCCCGTCTCCCCGGAGACCGTCCTGCCTGCCACCGCTCTCCCGCGTCATCCCGCGCCGCACCCCCGAATTCTCACCGCTCCCGCGCGTCTGCCGGACACGATACGTGGCCCGACCTGCCGGGTCATCAGCTCCTTTGCCCCGCCGGGCGAATCGGTACGCCTGGCACCGTGTCCGGGCCGGGGTTTGTCAGTCCGGCTTCCTACGCTGTCGGGCATGACAGCTTCCAAGGACTTCCCCGCCCGCATCAGCATCGTCACCCTCGGCGTGGCCGACCTCGACGCCAGCGCCCGCTTCTACGAGGCGCTGGGGTGGCGGCGCTCCTCCGCCTCCAGCCCCGAGATCGTCTGGTTCCGCACCGCCGACTCGGTGCTCGGGCTCTTCCCGCACGACGAGCTGGCCGCCGACGCGGGCGTGCCCGCCACCGGCGAGCCCTCGTTCCGGGGCGTCACCCTCGCGGTGAACCTGGAGTCGCCCGAGCTGGTGGACGCCGCCCTGGAGACGGCCGTCGCGGCCGGGGCGACGGTGGTCAAGCCCCCGACCGCGACCAGCTGGGGCGGCTACTCCGGCTACTTCGAGGACTTGGACGGCCACCTCTGGGAGCTGGCCCACAACCCGTTCTTCCCCTTCACCGAGGACGGCTCGCTGGACCTGCCGTGACCTACTGCCCCTTCGACCGTGCCTTGAAGGCCGCCTTGCGGGCCTCCTTGGCCACCGCCCGGTCGAGGTGCAGCTCGCCGACCACCTCCAGCACGTCCGCCGTGTACGGGTGGTCGACCCGCCAGAGCTCGCCGAAGTAGCTCGCCGGGTTGTCGGTCACGGGCAGGTCGGCGATCAGCTCGCGCAGCAGCTCGGCGTCACCGCCGGTGTCGAGCAGCTGGGCGGCGAAGGTGTCGACCACCGTCCAGAGCGCCATCCCGCGCTCCGGCGCGGGCACGTCGGTGGCGCCGAGGCCGGCCAGCCAGGCCCGCGCGCCCCCGCCCAGCTCCGGGTCGTCCAGCACCTCCCGGACGGCGGGCTCGGCGGGCGCGCCCAGCATGCCCAGCGCCAGCTGGCAGAGCATCCGGCGCATCGGCGCGTACGCGTCGTTGCCGCGGGCCGCGGAGAGCAGCTCGCGGGCCGCCGCCAGCGGCTCCCGGCCGGTGATCCAGACCCGCAGCTCCTCGTCGGGCAGCACATTGGCCGACTCGCAGACGGCGCGGAGCAGCTCGGCGGCGTCGCCCTGGGCCAGCTCGCCGACCAGCGGGGCGTCGTAGCCGTCCTCCAGCAGCCACTGCCGGATGCCGTACTGGCCGAGCGGGGTCAGCCGGACGAGGCCGAAGCGGGCCGACTCCTCCTCGTCCAGCGGCTCCTCGCCGACGGCGGGGCCGGCCGGCGGGGCGTCCTCCTCGCCCTCCTCCTCGTCGAACAGCTCCGGGTCGATCGGGCGGTAGTCCAGCAGGCCCAGTTCGGCGAGGTCGCCCAGCATCGGGTCCAGCGTGACCATCACATCGGTGATGTCGCCGAGCAGCTCCTCGCTCGGCTCCTCACCCTCCGGGACGACCAGCAGGGCGGCCAGCACGCCGAGCGGCACGGTCTCGGTGCCGGGCTCGGCGAAGGCGGTCGTCTCGTACAGCACCTGGAGCGCCTCGTCGAGCAGCTCGGCGGCCTCGTCCCGGGCGTCCTCGACCTGCGAGAGCCGCTCCTCGTCCTCCTCCGTCGGCTCCGCGCCCTCGTCGGCGCCCTCCTCCGGCAGCGAGTCCGCCTCCACCGCCAGCTCCCGGACGATCCCGGCGGCGGTCAGCCAGAGCTCCAGGACGGTCTCCGGATCCCCCTGCTCGGCCGGCTCCAGGTCCGGCCCGGGGACGGCCACGTGCTCACCGGCGGCGGTGGTGCCGATCTCGACCAGGTCCAGGTCGCAGGCCAGCGACCAGGCCCGCATCGCCTCGACCACGGCCTCCTCCGGGGCGTCCCCCTCCTCGGGGGCCAGACCCAGCAGCCGGGCGGCCGGCGCCCGGTCCGGGCCGGTGAGGTCGCCGAACTCGTCCACCGGCCGGTGCGGAGCGGCCCAGCGGGCCAGCTTCAGCGCGTACCCGAACATCGGCACGGCCTTCGCCTGCTCGGCCAGCTCCGTCTCGGCGGGCAGCTTCACCGGCGGCACCAGCACGGCCGCGTCGTCGAGGTCCTCGTCGTCCAGCCCGTGCGCGGCGAACGCCCCGTAGAGGTCCTGCAGCTCCAGGTCGGCCGGCAGCACCGCACCGCCCACCCCTTCCTCGCCCGGCGCAGCCGCCGACGAGGCCCCAGCGTTCTTCCGACGTCGTCCGGCCATCGTTGCGCGTTCTCCCTACAGCCAGCGGTCAGCCGATCAGCTCCGCGTACAGGTCTACTGCCTCAGCGTATAGGTCCGGCACCCCCGACGCCCGGCCTCCCGGGGGCGCGCGCCGCAAGCGTGCGCCCACCCCTTATCCTTCGGAACGGTGCCGTGCACACCCCGCGCGGGCCACCGGGCAACGACGCCCTCCCCCTTTCAAGCTCACCCGCTCCACCAGAGGTACCCGTACCAGGCCACCACCCCGGGCCATGTCGGCCCGAGGTGGTGCCCGGCCACAGGAGACCCCTGTCATGGCGGACCTCTCCCCTGCCGGCCCCGGCCTGCGCACCGCGCAGCTCGACGGACGCCGACTGTCGGAGGCCCTGCTTCCCCTGGAGCTCGCGCCGCGCGCGCAGCTCCAGCTCGCGGCGATCAGCCGTTGGAACGCGCTGCGCGGTGTGCGTGTCGGCCTCGTCGCCGCCGCCCTCCTCTTCATGCTGATCGGTGCCAACCTGGCGACCCCGATCTACCCGCTGCTCCAGACCCGCCTCGCCCTGACCGCGCTCGACACCAGCGTGCTGTTCACGGTGTACGTGTTCGCGCTGGTCCCGGTGCTGGCCGTGGTCGGCCACTGGTCGGACCACCTCGGCCGGCGCGCGCTGATCCTTCCCGCGGTCGGCCTGGCCGCCGCCGGCGACGTGGTCTTCGCCACCTCCGGCAGCTTCTGGCAGCTGGCCGTCGGCCGGGCCGTCCAGGGCATCGCGGTGGGTCTGTCCACGGGTGCCGCCGGGGCCGCCCTCGGCGACCTGCTGCCCGATCACCCGACCCTGGCCGCCAAGCTCACCCTGGCCTGTTCCGCGGGCGGCGTGGCGCTCGGCCCGGTGGTCGGCGCCCTGCTGGCCGGCGGCTCCGACCCGCTGCTGACGCCCTTCCTGCTGCACGCCGTCGCCCTGCTGGCGCTCTGCGTGCCGCTCGCCCTCGTCCACCCCCGGATGCCCGGCCGCAGCCGCCCGCCGGCCTCCCCGCCGCGCATCACCACCCCGGCCCACCTGCGCCCGCAGCGCCTCGCCCTGCCGGTCACCGGCCGTCGCGAGTTCCTGCTGGCCTCCGCCGCCGGCTTCATCTCGTACGCGGTGTTCGGCGTCTACCTCAGCCTGGCCCCGGCCTTCGCCGCCAAGCTGCTGCACACCGACTCCCACCTGGTCGGCGCCGTGGTGGCCGCCCTGCTGCTCGGCTCCTCGGCCGCCGCCCAGCTGCTCGTCCCGCCGACCTCCGACCGTCTGGTCATCGCCCTCGGCATGACCGGTCTCGCGAGCGGCCTGGCCCTGGTGGTCACGGCCGGCTACACCGGTACCCCCGCGCTGCTCTTCATCGGCAGCGTCCTCGGCGGCTCCTGCCAGGGCATCGCCTTCCGCTCCCTCTTCACCTCCGCCGTGGCCGCGATGAACCCGGAACGCCGGGGCTCGGAGCTCAGCGCCCTCTGGGTCATCGTCTACCTCGGCTCCTCCCTCCCCATCGTCGGGGTCGGCGCCCTCGTCCAGCGCTACGGCCTGCTCCCTGCCGTCAGCGGCTTCGCCCTCCTCGCCGCCGCCCTCTGCGTCGGCCTGGCCCTCGCCGTGGCCCGCAAGCCCGGGCGGGCCTGAGAAGGGCCGAGAACAGCGGAAACGCCGCCGCCCGGTACGGATTCCGTACCGGGCGGCGGCGTTTCGGCGGGCGGCCTACGCGGTCCAGGGCTTCCAGGTATCTGTGGTGATCTCGACATCGAAGGGCTTCGGCAGCCGGACGGACTCACCGAATTTCCATTCGCCGAGCACCTCGTAGCTCCCCTCGCCACAGTCCGGCGCACCGAACAGGCTGACGCCGAGCTGGCGCGGATCGCGGTCCACCAGCAGGTAGTACGGAACCCCGGTCCGCGCATACCCGCTCCACTTGGTGAGCTTGAGCCGCTTGCCGAACACCGGACGGCGGTCGTGGTGCGCGTTGGACGAGGAGGTCACCTCGACCACGAGCTCAAGGTCGCGCGGGTGGAGGTACAAAGCGTCTTCTGCGCGCTTCTCGGCATCGATGTCCTTGTGCAGGACCACCATGTCCGGGATGTAACCGTCCCCGATCTCGACCAGATCCAGGTTGACGGTCTGCACGGCTCGCCACGGAAAGGAGGCATCCGTGAACCAGGCACGCTCAAAGCCTCGCTGGATGTCGGAGAGAATGCCCCCGTGGGCGTAGACCGGCGCCGGTGACACGACGAACTCCCCTCCGATCACCTCGACCCGCGTGCCGTCGTCCGGGATCCGCAGGTACTCGTCGAGCTCGCCCCGGACCCACATGGCGTACGCCGAGTCGGGCAGCGTCCAGTGCCCGACAGCTTCCACAGCCATCACGTCGCTCCCTCCGTGGTCGCGGCGGCAGTCTCGCCACCCATCGGCAGATATACCACTGCCGCGCGAATACTTCCCCCGAAGGAGAGATTCGCGCGGCAGCGGGTTGACGGTCGACAGGCTTCAGACGTCGACAGGTCTCAGACGTTGAAGCCGAGCGCGCGGAGCTGCTCGCGGCCGTCGTCGGTGATCTTGTCGGGGCCCCACGGCGGCATCCAGACCCAGTTGATGCGCAGGTCCTGGACGAGGCCGTCGGTGGCCGTCTTGGCCTGGTCCTCGATGACGTCGGTCAGCGGGCAGGCCGCCGAGGTGAGCGTCATGTCGATGGTGGCCACGTCGGACTCGTCGATGTGGATGCCGTAGATCAGGCCGAGGTTGACGACGTCGATCCCCAGCTCGGGGTCGACGACGTCCATCAGGGCCTCGGTCAGGTCCTCGACGGAGACGGTTCCGGCCGTGGTGCCGACGATGACGGTCGGACCCTCCTCAGCGGAAGGGGCGGGCGTCGCGGTGTCACTCATGGTTCTGTCCTCCTCTTCTGCGTCAGTTGGTGGTGTCGTCGACGGCGGGCTGCTCGGCCAGCGCCTTGGCGGTGGCGTCCTTCCAGGCCATCCAGCTCAGCAGCGCGCACTTGACCCGGGCCGGGTACTTGGAGACGCCGGCGAACGCGACCGCGTCCTCCAGCACCTCCTCGTCGCCCTCGCCCTGGCCCTTGCTCTGCATGAGCTCCAGGAAGGCCTCCTGGACGACCTGCGCCTCGCCGACGGTCTTGCCGACCACCAGGTCGTTCAGCACCGAGGCGCTGGCCTGGCTGATGGAACAGCCCTGCGACTCGTACGAGACGTCGGCGACCGTGGCGCCTTCGAGCCTCACCCGCAGGGTGATCTCGTCCCCGCAGGTGGGGTTGACGTGGTGCACCTCGGCGTCGCCGTCCCGCAGCCCCTTGCCGTGCGGGTTGCGGTAGTGGTCCAGGATGATGTCCTGGTACATCGAGTCGAGCTTCATGTCGTGGGCCGTCCCGTCAGCCGAAGAAGTTCCGGACGTGGTGCAGGCCGTCGATGAGGGCGTCGACCTCGCCCGGCGTCGAGTACAGATAGAACGACGCCCGCGTGGTCGCCGGAATTCCGTACCGCAGGCAGACCGGCCGCGCGCAGTGGTGGCCGACGCGCACGGCGATGCCCTGCTCGTCCAGCACCTGGCCCACGTCGTGCGGGTGGATGTCGCCCAGCGTGAACGAGATCGCCGCGCCGCGGTCCACGGCCGTGCGCGGGCCGATGATCCGAAGGTCCGGGACCTCCAGCAGGCGCTCGACGGCGTACTCGGTGATCGCGTGCTCGTGCGCGGCGATCTTCTCCATGCCGATGGCCGACAGGTAGTCGATGGCCGCGCCCAGCCCGACCGCCTGGGCGATCGGCGGGGTGCCGGCCTCGAACTTGTGCGGCGCCGGGGCGTAGGTGGACGAGCCCATGGTGACGGTCTCGATCATCTCGCCGCCACCGAGGAACGGCGGGAGGTCCTCCAGCAGCTCCTGGCGGCCCCAGAGCACGCCGATGCCGGTCGGGGCCAGCATCTTGTGGCCGGTGAAGGCGACGAAGTCGGCCTCCAGCGCCTGCACGTCCAGCACCATGTGCGGCGCGGCCTGCGAGGCGTCGATCACCACGAGGGCGCCGACGGCCTGGGCCTTGCGCACGATGGTCTCGACCGGGTTGACGGTGCCGAGCAGGTTGGAGACCAGGGTGAACGAGACCACCTTGGTCTTCTCGGTGATCAGCTCGTCGATGTTGGACAGGTCGAGCCGGCCCTCGTCGGTCAGCCCGAACCACTTCAGCTTCGCGCCGGTGCGCTGCGAGAGCAGCTGCCACGGGACGATGTTGGAGTGGTGCTCCATCTCCGTGATGACGATCTCGGACTCGGCGTCCACCCGGTAGGGCTCGTCCGCCCAGGTCAGCATGTTGGCGACCAGGTTGAGCGACTCCGAGGCGTTCTTGGTGAAGACCACCTCGTTGCGGCTCGGCGCGTTGACGAACGCCGCGACCTTGTCACGGGCGCCCTCGTACAGCGCCGTGGCCTCCTCGGCGAGCACGTGCACGCCGCGGTGGACGTTGGCGTTGTGCCGCTCGTAGTAGGCGTTGAGCGCCTCCAGCACCTGGCGCGGCTTCTGCGAGGTGGCCGCGTTGTCCAGGTAGACCAGCGGCTTGTCCTCGTGCAGCAGCCGCTGGAGGACCGGGAAGTCCTTGCGGATCGCATCGGTGTCGAGCAGGCCCGACAGAGCCGCCGACTGGTGAGTATGGGTCACTCGGAAGCGCCGCCCTTCACGTAGGACTCGTAGCCCTCGTTCTCCAGCTTGTCGGCCAGCTCGGCACCGCCGGACTCGACGATGCGGCCGGCCGAGAACACGTGGACGTAGTCGGGCTTGATGTACCGCAGGATGCGGGTGTAGTGGGTCACCAGCAGGGTGCCGACCTCGCCGGTGGAACGGACCCGGTTGATGCCCTCGGAGACCTGACGGAGCGCGTCGACGTCCAGGCCGGAGTCGGTCTCGTCGAGGATCGCGATCTTCGGCTTGAGCAGCTCCAGCTGGAGGATCTCGTGGCGCTTCTTCTCGCCGCCGGAGAAGCCCTCGTTGACGTTGCGCTCGGCGAAGGCCGGGTCCATCTGGAGGGCCGCCATGGCCTCCTTGACCTCCTTCACCCACAGCCGGAGCTTGGGGGCCTCGCCGCGGACGGCGGTGGCGGCGGTGCGCAGGAAGTTGGAGACCGAGACACCGGGGACCTCGACCGGGTACTGCATGGCGAGGAAGACACCGGCGCGGGCACGCTCGTCGACGGTCATCGCCAGCACGTCCTCGCCGTCCAGCAGCACCTGGCCGCTGGTGACGGTGTACTTCGGGTGGCCGGCCAGCGTGTAGGCCAGGGTGGACTTGCCGGAGCCGTTCGGACCCATGATCGCGTGGGTCTCGCCCTGCTTCACGGTCAGGTCGACGCCCTTCAGGATCTCCCGGGGGCCGTTCTCCGCCTCGACGGAGACGTGCAGGTCGCGGATTTCAAGGGTTGCCATATGTACTCAGGACTCCTGGTTGACGGAGACGAGCACATCGTCCCCTTCGATCTTTACGGGGTAGACAGCGACCGACTTGGTGGCGGGCAGGCCGGAGGGCTTGCCGGTGCGCAGATCGAAGCTGGAGCCGTGCAGCCAGCACTCGATCATGCAGTCCTCGACCTCGCCCTCGGAGAGCGAGACGTTCGCGTGCGAGCAGATGTCGTTGATCGCGAACACCCCCTCGTCGGTGCGGACGATGGAGACCGGCACGCCGTTGAGGTCGACGCGCTTGGGCACGTCCTCGGCGAGCTCGCTGAGCGCGCAGGCGCGGAGAAAGCTCATCGGCCTCAGACCGCCGCTTCCAGCTCGGCCTCGATCTTCTCCATCAGCTGGTCCTGGATCTCGGCGACGCCGATCTGCTGGACCAGCTCGGCGAAGAAGCCGCGCACCACCAGGCGGCGGGCCTCGTCGGCCGGGATGCCGCGGGCCTGCAGGTAGAACAGCTGCTCGTCGTCGAAGCGGCCGGTCGCGGAGGCGTGGCCGGCGCCGACGATCTCGCCGGTCTCGATCTCCAGGTTCGGGATCGAGTCGACCCGGGCACCGTCGGTGAGCACCAGGTTGCGGTTGTGCTCGTAGGTGTCGGTGCCCTCGGCGGCGGCGCGGATCAGCACGTCGCCGACCCAGACGGCGTGCGCGTCCTGGCCCTGCAGCGCGCCCTTGTAGACCACGTTGGAGCGGCAGTGCGGGGTGTCGTGGTCGATGACCAGACGGTGCTCCAGGTGCTGCCCGGCGTCGGCGAAGTAGAGGCCGAACAGCTCGGCCTCGCCACCGGGGGCCGCGTAGGAGACCCGCGGGTGGATGCGGACCAGGTCACCGCCGAAGGTGACGACCACGGACTTCAGCGTGGCGTCCCGGCCGACCAGGGCGGTCTGCTGGGCGACGTGCACCGCGTCGCGGTCCCAGTCCTGGACGGAGACGAAGGTGAGCTTCGCACCGTCGCCGACCAGGAGCTCGACGTTGGCGGCACGGGTGCCGGTACCGGTGTGGTTGATCACCACGACGGCCTCGGCGAACGGCTTGACGTCGACCACGACGTGGGCGAAGCGGGTGCCGCCCTCGCCGTGCACGTCGATCTTGACCGGCTCGGTGAGCACCGTCTCCTTGGGGACGGTGACCACGAGCGCCTGCTCGAAGGCGCTGAACGCCTGAGCGGCGACCCGGTCGACCGGCTTGCCGGCCTTGCCCAGGCGGGCGTCGTCGCGGCCGACGGTCTCGGCGGTGACGCCGTCCGGCAGGCTCAGCTCGACCTTGTCCGTGCCTTCGCCGGCCTTCTCAGCGCTGTCGGCAGCGGTGCCGTCGTGCAGGCCGTTCAGGCGGTGGAGCGGGGTGAAGCGCCAGTCCTCCTCACGGCCGGTCGGCACCGGGAAGTCGCCGACCTCGAAGGAGGGCTTGACCGCGACGCGGGCGTCGATCGGCTGCTGGACGGAGGCGCGGCCGGTGCCGGGGCCGGCGAGCTGCGCGCCCGCCCCGGCGGTGCCGACCTCGATCGAACCGGCGGTGGTGGAGCCGGTGGGGGTGTTGACGTCAGCCATGGCTGTCGTGGTGCTCTCTTCCTAACGATGCGGACTGGACTGCGTACGGCTGCTCGTCAGCCGACGGAGCCTTCCATCTGCAGCTCGATCAGCCGGTTCAGCTCCAGCGCGTACTCCATCGGCAGCTCGCGCGCGATCGGCTCGACGAAGCCACGGACGATCATCGCCATCGCCTCGAACTCGGTCATGCCCCGGCTCATCAGGTAGAAGAGCTGGTCCTCGCTGACCTTGGAGACGGTCGCCTCGTGGCCCATGGACACGTCGTCCTCGCGGACGTCCACGTACGGGTACGTGTCCGAGCGGGAGATGGTGTCGACCAGCAGCGCGTCGCAGAGCACGTTGGACTTGGCGCCCTTGGAGCCCTCGCCGATCTCGATCAGACCGCGGTAGGAGGTGCGGCCGCCGCCTCGCGCCACCGACTTGGAGACGATGTTGGAGGAGGTGTTCGGCGCCATGTGGACCATCTTGGCGCCGGCGTCCTGGTGCTGGCCCTCACCGGCGAAGGCGATCGACAGGGTCTCGCCCTTGGCGTGCTCGCCCATCAGGTAGACGGCCGGGTACTTCATGGTGACCTTGGAGCCGATGTTGCCGTCGATCCACTCCATGGTCGCGCCCTCGTACGCCACGGCGCGCTTGGTGACCAGGTTGTAGACGTTGTTCGACCAGTTCTGGATGGTCGTGTAGCGGCAGCGGCCGCCCTTCTTGACGATGATCTCCACGACCGCGGAGTGCAGCGAGTCCGAGGAGTAGATCGGCGCGGTGCAGCCCTCGACGTAGTGGACGTAGGCGTCCTCGTCGACGATGATCAGCGTCCGCTCGAACTGGCCCATGTTCTCGGTGTTGATCCGGAAGTAGGCCTGGAGCGGGATGTCGACGTGGACACCCTTCGGCACGTAGATGAAGGAGCCGCCGGACCAGACGGCCGTGTTCAGCGCGGCGAACTTGTTGTCACCGGCCGGGATGACGGTGCCGAAGTACTCCTTGAAGATCTCCGGGTGCTCCTTCAGAGCGGTGTCGGTGTCCAGGAAGAGGACACCCTGCTCCTCCAGGTCCTCGCGGATCTGGTGGTAGACCACCTCGGACTCGTACTGCGCGGCGACACCGGCGACCAGGCGCTGCTTCTCCGCCTCCGGGATGCCCAGCCTGTCGTACGTCGCCTTGATGTCCGCGGGCAGGTCCTCCCAGGACTCGGCCTGCTTCTCGGTCGAGCGGACGAAGTACTTGATGTTGTCGAAGTCGATGCCGGTGAGGTCGGAGCCCCAGGTCGGCATGGGCTTCTTGCCGAACAGCTTGAGGCCCTTGAGCCGCAGGTTCAGCATCCACTCGGACTCGTTCTTCTTCGCCGAGATGTCGCGGACGACGTCCTCGCTGAGCCCGCGCTTGGCGGCGGCGCCGGCGGCGTCCGGGTCCGCCCAGCCGTACTCGTAGGTGCCCAGGCCTTCGAGCTCCGGGTGCGAAACGGTGTCAGTCATGCGAGCTTCCTAACGCGCGGACGCTGAGTCTTCGGTGGACGTACCGGCAGTCGGCACTGCATCGGTACCCGGGCCTGCGGCACGCAGGGCGGGCGACGATGCGGCACCGGGTGCCGGCACATAGGTGGTGCAGACCCCGTCGCCGTGGGCGATGGTGGCCAGCCGTTGCACATGGGTGCCCAGCAGTTGGGAGAAGACCTCGGTCTCCGCCTCGCAGAGCTGCGGGAACTGCTCGGCGATGTGCGCGACCGGGCAGTGGTGCTGGCAGAGCTGGGCGCCCGCCGGGGCTTTCGCCGCGGCCGACGGAACACGCCGCACGGTGGCAGCGTACCCGTCCGCACTCAGCGCCTGGGCGAGCGCTTCGGTGCGCTCCCCGGCCTCGGCCTGGCGCAGCGCGGCGAGGTAACGCTCGCCCTGCTTGCCGAACCGGGCCCGGGCGAAGGCGGCGACCGCCTCCTCGCCCGCCTTGCCGCCGCCCACCGAGTCGGAGATCCAGCGCAGGGCGTCGGCCGCGAGCTGGTCGTACGCCTGGTAGAAGGCGTCCCGGCCTCCGTCGGTGAGGGCGAAGACCTTGGCGGGGCGGCCCCGGCCGCGACTGCCGTACACCCGCTGTTCGCGGGCGTCGACCAGGCCGGCGGCGGCCAGTCCGTCCAGGTGACGGCGGACGGCCGCGGTGGTCAGACCGAGCCGGTTCGCCAGGTCGGCGGCGGAGGAGGGGCCGTGGTCGAGGATCGAACGGGCGACCCTGTCCCGGGTCGCCCGGTGGCCCTCCAGCAGCACCTCGGCCGCCGTCGCGGGCACGGCACAGCCGGGGGCCGACTCGGCCTCCTGCTGCGTGGTGTGCTCGCGCATGTTTTTCACAACACCAGTGTTGCGTAATTACTTCCGACAGGACAAGCCGTGATCCAGGCCTCACTCGTGTCATCTGTCACGCAGGTAAGGCTTACCTGACCTGCGTGAACGATCACCCGGACCGCCCGTTTCCCGGCTGCCCCGGGGTCCCGCTCCGGGCCCCGCGTTCACGCCTTCTACACTCGCCGGTATGCATTCCGAACCCGCGGTCCAGATCACCGGGCTGGTCAAGCGCTACGGCGAGAAGACCGCGGTGGACGGTCTCGACCTCACCCTCGCACGCGGCGCGATCACCGCCGTACTCGGCCCCAACGGCGCCGGCAAGACCACCACGATCGAGACCTGCGAGGGCTACCGCCGCCCCGACGCCGGCACCGTCCGCGTCCTCGGCCTCGACCCCGTCGCCCAGAACGCCGAGCTGCGCCCCCGGATCGGCGTGATGCTGCAGTCCGGCGGCGTCTACGCGGGCGCGCGCGCCGTCGAGATGCTCCGGCACACCGCGAAGCTGCACGCCCACCCGCTGGACGTCGACGCCCTGGTCGAACGGCTCGGCCTCGGCTCCTGCGGCCGCACCACCTACCGCCGGCTCTCCGGCGGGCAGCAGCAGCGGCTCGCCCTGGCCATGGCCGTGGTCGGCCGCCCCGAGCTGGTCTTCCTCGACGAGCCCACCGCCGGCCTCGACCCGCAGGCCCGCCGCGCCACCTGGGACCTCGTCCGCGACCTGCGCCGCGACGGCGTCACCGTGGTCGTCACCACCCACCACATGGACGAAGCCGAGCAGCTCGCCGACCGGGTCGCCATCGTCGACCGCGGCAAGGTCATCGCCGAGGGCACCCCGGAGGAGCTCTGCCGCGGCGGCGCCGAGTCCTCACTGCGCTTCGACGGCCCGCCCGGGCTGGACCTCGGCCCCCTGCTCAAGGAGCTGCCCGAGGGCGCCGCCGCCACCGAGCCCACCCCCGGCAGCTACCGCATCGAGGCGCCCGTCGACCCGCAGCTGCTGGCCACCGTCACCGGCTGGTGCGCGGCCTCCGGCATCCTCCCCGAGCGGCTCGCCGTGCAGCGCCGCAGCCTCGAAGACGTCTTCCTCGACCTGACCGGACGGGACCTCCGCTCGTGACGACCACCGATTACTCCCCGCAGCCGGGCGCCGCCCCCGTCGGCCGGATGCTGCTCGCGCAGACCGCCTTCGAGACGAAGATGCTGCTGCGCAACGGCGAGCAGCTGCTGCTGACCGTGATCATCCCGACGGTCCTGCTGGTGCTCTTCTCCGCCGTCGACATCGTCGCCGTCGAGGGCCCCGGCAAGCGGGTCGACTTCCTGGCGCCCGGCCTGCTCGCACTGGCCGTGATGTCCACCGCCTTCACCGGGCAGGCCATCGCCACCGGCTTCGAGCGCCGCTACGGCGTGCTCAAGCGGCTCGGCGCCAGCCCGCTGCCGCGCTGGGCCCTGCTCACCGCGAAGACGGGGTGCGTGCTGGTCA
The DNA here is from genome assembly GCF_055588525.1 of Kitasatospora sp. NPDC041988. Taxonomy (NCBI): domain Bacteria; kingdom Bacillati; phylum Actinomycetota; class Actinomycetes; order Kitasatosporales; family Streptomycetaceae; genus Kitasatospora; species Kitasatospora sp. NPDC041988. Next base: position 71,807 of record NZ_JBVJCO010000011.1, on the reverse strand, counting down.
CCGAGGCGTTGCAGGTGGCGCTGCTGAGCGTGATCGCCCTCGCGCTCGGCTGGTCCCCGCAGGGCGACCCGTTCAGCGTTTTTGCCCTCCTCGTCCTCGGCACCGCCGCGTTCTCCGGGCTCGGCCTGCTGATGGCCGGCACGCTCAAGGCGGAGGCCACGCTGGCCGCCGCCAACCTGGTCTTCATCCTGCTGCTGCTGGCCGGCGGCGTGATCGTGCCACTGAGCAAGTTCCCGTCGGCCGTCCAGTCGGTGCTGGAGCTGCTGCCGATCGCCGCCCTCTCGGACGGCCTGCGCTCGGTGCTCCAGACCGGCGCCGGCGTGCCCTGGGCGGACCTCGGAATCCTGGGCGGCTGGGCCGTCCTCGGGCTGGCCGCGGCCGCCCGGTTCTTCCGCTGGGAATGATCCTGGTGGTCGCCCGGAGCGACCACCAGGACACGCCGCCGGGCTACCTGGACGAGTGGATCCGACGTTCCGCCCCGCCCAGGCCGACGTCCACGCCCCGGTACGTGCCCGGGCGGTGGATCACCCGGCCGCGATCGGTCCGAGGTAGGTGCCGCCGGAGACGTCGATGATCTGGCCGGTCACCCAGCGACCCTGCGGACCCGCCAGGAAGCCCACCACGTCCGCGATGTCCTCCGGCTCGCCGAGCCGTCCGAGCGCGGTGAGCGACGCGAGTCCGGCCACCGCCTCGGGAACGGTGGTCCAGCCGGCGGTCATGTCGGTCCGGACCACTCCGGGGTTGACCGTGTTCACGGTGATCCCGCGCCGGCCGAGCTCGTTGGCGAGCGGTGCGCCGAGGGCAGCCAGCGCCGCCTTGGTGACGGTGTAGCCGATCTGGACGGAGGCCGCGATCCGGGTGGCCGCCGAGGCCATGTTGACGATCCGCCCGCCGTCCCGCAGCAGTGGCAGCACCCGCTGGATCACGAAGATCGGCGTGCGCACGTTGACCGCCAGCAACCGTTCGAACTCCTCCTCGGTGAGTTGCCCGATCGAACCGACCGAGTGGATGCCCGCGTTGTTGACCAGGATGTCCAGGCCGTCCGCGCCGCGGTCCGCCAGCCCGGCGGTGAGCCCTTCGAACAACCGGTCCACCGCACCGTTCTCGCCGAACCGGGCCTGCACCGCGAACGCCCGGCCGCCGGCCTTGGCGATCAGTGCCACGGTCTCCGCGGCGGCCGCCTCGTTGCCGCCGTAGTGGACCCCGACCAGCGCCCCCTCGGCGGCGAGCCGCAGGGCGACCGCGCGCCCGATCCCCCGCGAGCCGCCCGTCACCAGTGCGGTCCTGCCGTCCAGTTCCCCCACGATCGCCTCTCCCCTCATGTTGCCCCGGTCGAATCCGGGACCGATCTCCGGTCGTCACACCCCGATGCCGGACACCCTTCCTGTATGCCCGGAGCCGAACTGCTGAAGCCGCCCGACTTCGGAACCACTCGTCCAGGGCTCAGCCAGCCATGGACCTGCCCGGTCGTTGCGCCAGGAAGAGGGTCGGCTCGGTCCGCTCCTCGTCGGTGAACCCCCATGGCGGAAGGGACTCGTTCCCGAAGTGAGTCGTGCACCCCACGACTCCCTCGGTGTCATGCACGCCCGCCAACGACCCTGCCGGGCAGGGGAGATCAACTCCCGGAGCCCGGTGGATGCTGTCGCGCCGGGGAGGACACGGCTGGACCCCGAGCGATCACGAGCAGCCTCGTGGGCGTTTCAACCGCGCACACGGCGCGGAAGGACGTCGAGGTGCGGCGAGGCCCTCGCCCGGGTCGGCGAGGGCCTTCGTGGTCGCGCTCAGCTGGGTATGCGGTGACGCCCGGGTTTGGTGGACGGTTGACGGATCTCGGGGCCGAAGTGGCCGGCCTGGCGGGCGATCCAGGCGTATTCGTGGGTGCCGTCGGGGAGTCGGCGCAGCTCCCAGCGGCCTTGTCGGGTGATCGGCGGCGGGGGCGGGGCCTCGTTCTGGGGATGCCGCATCTTGAGCGTGGCGATCACGCCGAGGGCCACGGTGACGAGGGCCAGCGCGAGCAGGGTGATGAGCGCGGCGCCGACGAGAAAGCCGGCGGCGCCGGATCTCATCGGCGGATCCCGAGGACGCGGTGGCCGACGTGGGCGGCGAGGCCGTGGAGGAGGTCGTGGGCCTGGTCCCGGGTGAGGGGGAAGGCGAGCTGCTCGCCGGGGCCGACGTGGATGTCGAGGTCGACGGCGAGGCGGAGCTGGAGGGCGGCGTCGGGGACGTGCTCGACCGCGAGGTAGTGGACGGTGGTGCGCTCGGTGTGGATCGCCTCGGTGTGGACCATCGGGATCAGGACTCCCACGGCTGGTCCCTTTCGGTGTCGCGGAGCAGGTGGAGGAGGTTGAGGAGGGTGCTGATCGGGGCGTGGCCGAAGTCGATCAGGAGGCGGCCGTCGACGGCGCTGTGGTGGGTGGTGGCGGAGCCCCACCGGATGCCGAACTCGGCCCCTCGCGCGTGGAGTTCGCGGAGCAAGGAAGCACATTCCGGGTTCACCTCTGAATGCGCCGCTACGACCCACAACTGATGGCAATCGGTGGCGGTGCGCACCAGCCCATACGACGCGCCGGAAGATCAAAGATTCCTAGTGGCCAGCTCGAGAGTACGGCCGGGCAAGGAGCCCGACCGCCTCGTACTGCGGATCGGCTGGTCCAGGCCCTCTTGTCCCGCCCTCTGAGCCCTGCACCTGCCCCAACTCTGCTCTACGGAAGGATGGATGGATGAATGACTGGGAGTTCGTGAAGAACAGAACCGCCACCGAAGGTTCGGTGTGGCGGTCGGCCGACGGCCTGCTCTACAAGCGGACCGGTGGCGAGGATCTGCGGGCGGAGACCGAGTTCCAGCAGCTGGTTGCGGGCCTCGGCTACCCGGTGCCGGAGATCGTCGACAGCGGCTCGGAGGACGGGCGCTATTTCGTTGTCGAGCGTGCGATCGGTGACAGCTCGCTGCACGAGGAGGCGCTGGCCGACGCCGGGCAGGACGGTCAGGTCAGCTACCAGGTGATCAGCACGGCGGCGGCCGTCGCGTCGAAGCTCCTGCAGGCCCAGGCGAGGCACCCCCTTCCCGCCACGCCGTGGTTCGAGAAGGCGGCTTTCGCGGCAGAGGTCTTCGAGGAGAACCCGGACTTCGACACCCCGCGCGTCCACGAAGTGGTCAAGCACGCCCTCGACCGGCTGGCCCGGCTCCCGATGGTGCACGGGCACCTGGACTACGGCCTGCCCAACGTCCTTCAGGCCGGGGTCATCGACTGGCAGCACCACGGACCGGTCCCGCTGGGCTACGACGTCTACCCCGCGCTCGACATCGTCGCATTCAAGGGCGGGGGCAAGGGCTACAGCATCACCCCGGAACAGCGCGCGGCCTACACCGCCGCCCTCGAGGAGACCACCGCCTCCCTGATCGGGCAGCGGGTGAGCGAGCACCTGGGCGACTTCCTGCTCGTCAAGTGCTTCTTCTTCCTCGCCCTCATGCGGCCCACCGATCCCGCACGGCACGACAAGCACATCAAGTGGCAGTACCGCCGCGCCCTCTTCACGATGGGACTTGATCAGTATGAATCGGGCAACACGATCGACACCGGCACCTTCCCCACTCTGGAACGGTTCACCGCTGAACACCGGTAGGCCGGTCCCCACCGTCCGCGATCGCGACTACCTGATGGACCACCACGGAGTCATCTTCAAGGTCATCGGCGACAGCCACCCCGGCAGCCACTACCTCGGCTACGTCAAGTACCACCCCGACGAGAAGGGCGACCGGCGGCTGTTCGGCCGGACCTACCGACAGAACAGCGTCGTGTCGAAGTCCTTCGGCATCCTGGCCGGCAGGCCGGAGTGCTACGTCTACTCCGACACCCTCGGTTGCGTGATCACCGGCATCCTGCGCGAGGACGTGGCCGTCCACTACTCCTGCCGGCAGGCCCTCGCCGCCATCCACGAGGACCCCGGCGCGGTCGCCGACAACCCGGCCGGCAAGGACCTCCTGGCGATCACCGAGTGGATCATCGCGAACGACGCCCAGGACCTGATCGGCGTCACCGGCTCCTTCCTCGTCGGCTGCTTCAACGAGCGCTCCGACATCGACCTCGTCTGCTACGGACCGGAGGGCTACCAGGCTGCACAGGAACTGTTCCAGCAGACCGACCTGATCCGGCCGTACGACGGAGACGACCTCACCCGGCTGTACATCCGCAGGGCCAAGTACATGGAGGGCAGCTCCTTCGACGCCCTCATCAAGCAGGAACGCCGCAAGCTCCAAGGACTCACCGCCAACGCCGGCGCGCACATCAACTGCGAACCCGTCCGCTCCGACCGCGACAAGACCTTCGCCCGGATCACCTCCAAGGAGATCGGCGAGATCTCTCTCCTCGCCGAGATCACCGACCATGCCGAGGGCCTCACCACCCCGGCCGTCTACGGGATCAAGGTCAAGAACATCCTCAGCTCGACCATCGACGAGGCCGACTCCTTCGCCCGCCGGATCACCCACATGCGCTCGTACCTCGGCGCCTACACCGGAGCGTTCCGGTCCGGCGACGCCGTGCATCTGTCCGGCAAGCTCGTCCACACCCAGGACGGCGACCACAGCGGCTTCGGCATCGAACTCACCCCCTGGACCGTCAGCGGCTCCTACGTCGCGAACCTCGCCGGATAGGACCCGCACGTGACCCTGCTCGTCATCCGGCACGCCGAGTCCATCGAGAACGCCGACAAGTACAACGGCTTCTACCAGGACCCCCGCCCCTACAGCGGAGCCGCCGCGCACACCATCTCCCGCACCATCGTCGGCCTGACCCCGCGAGGCTTCCGGCAGGCCCAGTGGCTCGCGGAGATCCTGCCGCAGCTCGCGGGCCCCGAGCCGCACGTGTACACCTCGACCTACCGCAGGGCGATCGACACCGCGACGATCGCCCTGCCCGCCCTCCCCGACGGCTGGCCCCAGCGGACCAGGCTCCTCGACGAGCAGCACTACGGCGACGCCACCTACATGACCAAGCGCGAGCTGTACGACAGCTACCCCGCACTCGCCGAGGACCGCCGCCTGCGCAAGCACGTCTGGACCGCGCCGGGCGGCGGTGAGTCGCTCGCCGAGGGCGTGCTCAACCGGGCCGCCGAGTTCACCGCCCTCGCCCAGGCCGAACTCCATGAGGCTCGCACCGTTCTGGCCTTCACCCACCAGACCGCCGCGGTGGCGCTCCGCTCCCTGCTCGAACTCCGTGGCCTGCCCGAGATCCTTGCCGAGGAGCGGAAGGGCAAGATGCCCAACGCCGCGATCCTCCACTACGAGCTGCACGACGGCCGGTTCACCCGGACAGGAACCACCACCCCGCCGGTCTAGGAGGAGCCCGTGCGACACCTGTTCCTCAACGGGCCCGTCCAGAACGGACCCTTCACCTTCGCCACCCGCCCCGGCAAGGCCGTCGGCATCCGCCTTGCCGCCGCCCTCAACGCCATCCTCGGCTTATCGCCCCCACCCCACCTCTGGAACACCGTCACCCTCGCCGGAGACCTCCGCCACCGCCAGGTCGACGGCCCGACGATCCCCCGCCAGCGGTTCGAGGCCGACCTGATAGCCGCCAAGTACCCGCCCGGACAGTCCCCGGTGGGCGGCATCATGACCGACACCGACGCCGAGGTCGCCGGCCTCGCGCTGGAGATGATCGAGAACAACCTCCGCGCCGGCACCCTCACCATCAGCCGCCAGCCCGTCCCCACCTGCCGGGCCTGCGGCCACATGACCGGCACCGGCGGCCACCCCTGCAACGCCTACGGCAGCACGGACACCGAAGACCGCACGGGCCTCCACCTCGTCGCCGAACTCGCGCAGGACCGCCCCGTCCTCGACCGCTCGGACATCCACGCCAGCCACCGCCAGCATCCCAAGCACCTCCAGCACACCGCCGCCAACGTCGCCGAGCGGCTGATCCTCTCCCGAACCCGTGACCACGGCATCGACCTCTCGCCCCTCGGCCTCAACGGCCTCGTCCTCGACCCGCGCGTCGGCATCCACGCTACTGTCCTTGCCGCAGCCAGACGGCGCGAAGCGGACACGGCCGTCATGACCATCACCGAGAACGCGGCCAACCACATCGCCGCCCATGGCCAGCACTTCCGCGAGCACGGCGGCATCCGGCTTCAGTACGCCCTGCACGGCCACCTTCCGTACGACCACACGGCAAGCCTGCAACCACTGTATGAGGCGTACCAAGCCACTGAGGTAGTCAAGGAGGGCTTCGAAGCGTGGTTCCTCCCGATCTTCTCCCTGATGGCTAAGGCCACGACTCGGCCGGACCAACTTCCTGCCCTCTTCAAGCACTACATGCGAGCACATCTTGCTCAGCCAACCGCAGCCGACGAGGCCGCCCTCGAGGCTGTACGGCGCGCAGTTGGTGCAGGTGGTACCGAATGGATTGCGAACAAGCAGGCACTGGCCAATGTGATGGCTGCCCGTTGGACATCCGCGCCTGTCGGCCGCTGACCAGCACGCACCCAAGGAACCTTCTCGACGGATGGCGTTCCCACCCAACGGAAGTAACGGCCACCCGGACCGCTACGCAGCACCTCGGATCGCCTCGCCGCACTCAACCGCTACGACACCGGCTCGGACCTGCTGCTCGTGAGCAGCAGGACCCTCTACACCGACCCCCAGACCCTGCTTCCAGGGGCCCAGCCATGTCGAGCCGACACGGCTGCCCGCCACCCTACGGATGCGGGTGGGCGATGCTCGGGAGGCGAAGCTGCCCACGATCGGGACGACGCGCTCGCCGTCCCGCCCGAGCCCGGAGACGCCCAGGGTCTCGGTGTACTTGCGGCCGAGCCGGGCCGAGGAAGGCCCCCTCGCCCACCGCCTCCAAGCGGCCGCTGCGCTGCCGGATCTCCGCCGACCGGACGGGGCCGGGAGACGCGGAGTTCGGCAGGGGTCCGCGGGCGATCAGTGGCCGTCCCGGATCTGCCCTTCGGCCCACTCGGCCCACTCGCGGCGCATCGCGTTGAACCGCAGGCCGTACTCGAGCGCGATCCTGCTGTGGACGGCGAGGCCTCCGTCGCCCCGGCCGATCTCCTCTTCGGCCGCCTGCAGTCGTTCCTGGTGGCGTTCGGAGATCCGGGCCAGCCACCGCAGGTAGTCGCGCCCCTGGGCGGGGGTGAGCACGCCGAGGAAGAAGACCCGCAGCAGGAGGTCGCTGCGCGCATGCTGGGTGGGTGTCGTCTCGATGAGCCAGTGCTGCAGTTCGGCCAGGCCCGCGTCGGTCAGGGCGTATTCCTTGCGGCCTCGCGGTCCGTGGGCGCTGACGGTGATCAGACCGCTGTCGTCCAGCCTGGTCAGTTCCGTGTAGACCTGGCTCTGGGTGGCCGGCCAGGCGAGGGCGAGCGAGCTCTCGAACTCTTTCAACAGGTCGTAGCCGCTGGCAGGTCGGTCCACCAGCAACCCCAACAAGGCGTGTCGAAGACTCATGCCCGTAGCCTACCTTCCATAATTGACATGTCGTCAGAGGAGGTTCTACGTTGGGCCGTCGCCATGCCGATCCAGGGGGAGACTCACCATGACCTACGTCCTCACATTCCTGCCGTGGATCGTCTACGCCGTCCTGCCGTCCGACCGCTGGCAGTGGGCCGCGCTGGCCGGCCTGGTCGTGGCCGTGGGAGTGATCGTCAAGCGGCGTTCGACGGGAAGCGGCTTTGACGCTCTGATCATCGAGACCGGGTCGGCGGGCTTCTTCGCCGTGCTGGCCGCCGTGGCCTTCGCCAACCCGGACTCGGCCGTTCACGCGTACTCGGCCGCGCTGTCCTCCGGTGTTCTCGCCCTGATCGCCGGCGCCTCGCTGGCGATCGGCCAGCCGTTCACCCTCGGCATCGCCAAGCAGTCCACTCCGCGCGAGGTTTGGCATCAGCCGCTCTTCGTGCGCACCAACCGCGTCCTCACCGGCGTCTGGACCATCGCCTTCGCCGCGACCGCCGCCGTGCTGGCCGCCCTCGCCCACGCCGACCAGGGCCACTCGACCACCGCCACCCTGGTCCAGGTCGCCGGCTTCGTGATCCCGATGGTGTTCACCAACCGCTACGTCGCCACCGTCCAGGAGCGGGCACGACCGCAGGGCTAGACGATCACGATCGCCGCACAGGGCAGGCCGGCGACTTCGCCACCTCACCTCACACACCACGGCGGGGGGGGGGGGGGGGGGGGGGGGGGGGGGGGGGGGGGGGGGGGGTGGGGGGGGGGGGTGGGGTGTGGTGGGGGGGCCTTGGGGGGCAAAGAAAAAGACGACG
>NZ_JBVJCO010000011.1:35273-63533 GCF_055588525.1 Kitasatospora sp. NPDC041988 | reverse complement strand
CAACCCCCCCCCCCCCCCCCCACCACCCCCCCCCCCCCCCCCCCCCCCCCCCCCCCCCCCCCCTTCCCCCCCCCTCCCGACCCACCCGCCCCCCCGCCGTGGTTGCCGGTCGCGGGCGTCAGCTCTGGCTGCTGCCGCGGCGCTTGCGGGCGACCAGGACGAGCGCGCCGCCGACCAGCACGACGGCGCCGCCGGCCGCCGCGATGATCGGGGTGGAGTCGTTACCACCGGTCTGGGCGAGCACCGGCCCGGGGGTCGCGGTGCTCGGCGCCGGGGTGGGCGTCTTGGGCGGGGTGGAGACCGCCGCCGTCGGGCTGGCGGTCGCGGTGGGCGAGGCCGTCCCGCTCGGGGTCGAGGTCGGGGTAGGCATGGGAGTCGGCGTCGCCGTCTTGGTGGCGGTGGGCGTCGGCGTGGGAGTCGGCGTCGCCGTCTTGGTGGGCGTCGGGGTCGGAGTCGGGGTCTGGCAGGGCTCGATCGTCTTGGTCTCGGTCTTGTTCCAGTCGTGGTTCTTCGGGTCCTCGGTGGTGGTGACCACAAAGGTCGCGGTGACCGGCTTGCTGTGCTCCTTGACCGGGTACGTCCCGTGGAACTCCTTGCCGAACTGCTTCTGGTCGAGCACCTTCTCGCCGTCGACGGTCAGGCTGACGGCGTTCTTCACGCCCGACGCGTCGCTGTAGTTGGTCAGGTCGATCACGATCTTGTCGCAGGTCGTGTGCCACGTGGGCACGTGCGCCGATGCGCTGGTGGCCAGGACCATCGGCAGCAGGACGCCTGCTGCCGCCGCCCCGGCCAGTGCCGCGCTCCTGATACCGCGCTGCCGCTGCTGTCGCGCCATTTCGTTGTCCTCCGAAAGGTCTTGTGCAGCAGGCGTGTTGAGTGGTTTGACGGTGGCCCGCTACGACTGTCCGGGGGACTCTACCGGCACTCCCGTCCCTCTCCACACCCCGCCGACGACCGGATTTCGTCTGTCCGTCCGGCCTCGGATGTGCATCGCCAGCCCATCACACCCGCGACCTCGGCGGACGCGGATTCGGCAAACTTGAATGGACTTCGTCACACTGCCATAAAGAACGGCGCCCCCGGTGATCGGGTTCAATCACCGAGGGCGCCGGTTCGGTCGACTGACGAACGTTCAGGCCTTCCTCGCCGCCCGGCGACGGGTGGCCACCACGATCGCGCCACCGGCGGCGATCACGACCGCACCGCCGATCGCCAGCGGGACGACCGGGCCGGAGCCGGTGTGCGCGAGGTTGCCACCACCGGTCGCGGTGGCCGTCGGACCGGCCGAGGCGCCCGGCGCGGCCGCCGAGGTGGAGGCGGACGGACTGGCGGAGGCGCCCTGGCTCGGCTTGCCGCTCGCGGGGATCGACGGGTGGACGGAGCTGCCCGGGGTCGCCGGGGCGGACGGCGTCCCCGAGGCGCCCGGCGTGCCCGGCGTGCCCGGCATGCCCGGCGTGGTGGACGCCGACGGCGAACCGCTCGGCACCACCGTCGGGACCGGCGGGACCGTCGGCACGGTGGTCGGCGGCGGGACGACGGCGGGCAGGCAGCCGGTGAACGGGTAGTGGTGCGTCTCCGCGCCGCCCTTGCCGGTCAGCGACTTGGCGATGACCGAACCGTTGACCGGCCCACCGCTGCCGAGGTCGAAGGCGGCGTTCGGCGCCAGCACGGTACCGGCCCAGGCGGCCTGGCCGTTCTTGACCACCTTGGTGGCGGTCGGGAAGTTCCAGAGCAGCTTGGCCCGGACGGCCCCGCCCGCCGCGCTCTGCACCTTGTCGTCCAGGACGTACGCCTGCTTGGCCTCGTCCCACAGGTGGAAGCCGGTGGTCTTCGCGGCGGCCATGTCGTACGCGTCGCCGGTCACGTTGATCACGGTGACCGAGCCGGCCGGCACCTTCAGGAAGACATCGGTGGCGCCCTGCAGCGTCGCGGCACCGACGGTGAAGCTGTTGAGCTTGGCGTCGGCGCCGCTCAGGTTGAGGTTCGCGCCCTTGGCCTCGACCGTGGCGCCGGCGGTCTGCGGCGCGGCGGCGAGCGCGGTGGAGGCGGAGCGCAGCTTGGCGAACTCGGCCTTGAAGTCGATCGGGGACGCGCCCTGGCCGATCTTGCCCTGGTGTGCCTCGATCACGGCGCCCGCGGCCTTCGAGCCGTAGACGCCGTTGCCCTTCATGACCTGGGTGTTGTGCCCGGTCACACTGCCGGCCACGACGAGCGCGTTGCCCCCGGGCAGCGCCGCCACCTGCTCGGGAGTCAGCTCCTGGCCGACCGAGAAGCCGCCGGTGAAGTCGGCGTTGCCGCCGACCGCCACCGCGCCCTCGGCGTCCGGCGTGTGGGTGTCGTCACCCTCGATGAACTCCCCGTAGAGGTTGGCGACGCCCAGGCTCTGGCACTGCTGACCGGGCTCGGCGGCGTGGGCGGCCGGGGCGAGGAGGGCGGCCAGGGCAAGGGATCCGCCGAGCGCGAGCGCGGCGGCGGGTGTGGGTATGCGCATGTGCAGGATCTCCGCTGGAGGTGCGGGGGTGGGTGGGGTCCCAAAAAGGTATGGACCAATCCGCACTCTTTCGGCCGGCCGGGCAATTGGTCAAGACCAATGCCCGCCATGCCCCAACAGTCCCGTTTGCGCCGACACTCTTACCGGAGCGACAGCCGACGGGACACCCGGAGCGGCAACCCTCCGGGGCCCACGCGGCGCGCGGCCGCCCCGCCCCGCCCCGCCCCGCCCCGCCCCGCCCCGCCCCGCCCCAAGATCGGCTGTAAGGCCGCCTAGGATTGACCCCGTGCGTACCCCCTTCTCCCTGCTCGCCGAGCGCTGGCAGCCGTCCGCCGCCATGGTCAGGCGCGCCGCGTTCACCGCGCTGGTGATGAGCGTGGTCATCGTGGTCACCGGCGGCGCCGTCCGGCTCACCGCCTCCGGCCTCGGCTGCACCACGTGGCCCCGCTGTACCGACCAGAGCCTGACGCCGACGCCCGAGATGGGCTTCCACGGCATCGTCGAGTTCACCAACCGGATGCTCACCTACGTGCTGAGCGCCGCGGTCGGCTGGGCCATCCTGGCCGCCCGCTGCAGCCCCCAGCCTTCGGCCGGCGGGACCCCCAGGCCCTGGCGGCGTGGCCTCACCAACCTGGGCTGGGTGCAGTTCTGGCTGGTGATGAGCAACGCCGTGCTCGGCGGCATCACCGTGCTGACCGGCCTCAACCCGTACACCGTCGCGCTGCACCTGATCGCCGCGATGGGCCTGGTCTGGGTCGCGCTGCTGATGTGGGAGCGGTCCAAGGAGGGCGACGGCCCGCCGCGGCCGGCCGTGGCCCGTCCGATCGTGCAGCTCTCGTACGTCCTGGTCACCGCGATCGGCCTGCTGGTGGCGGCCGGGACGCTGGTGACCGGCGCCGGGCACCACCCGGGGACGCCGAAGGACAACAAGCTGGTGCCGCGGATCCCGATCGACTACGACCGCCTGGCGCAGGTCCACGCCGACCTGGCGTTCGTCTCGGTCGGCCTGGCGGTCGCGGTCCTCTTCGTCTTCGCCGCGGTGAAGGCCCCGCCGGCCGCCCGGGCCCGAGCCCGCGAGCTGCTGGTGGTGCTGCTGCTCCAGGGCGTGCTCGGCTTCATCCAGTACTTCACGGACGTCCCGGAGATCCTGGTCGGCCTGCACATGCTGGGCGCCACGTTCACCTGGATCGCCGTGCTGCGCATCCCGCTCGCACTGCGGGTCCGCGCCGACGGGGACGCACCCGCCGCACCGCTGCCGGCCCGCGAGCCGCAGGCCGCCGCCGTCTGAACCCGCACGTGAAGGGCCCCGGTCCGTGGACCGGGGCCCTTCCGCATGTCCGGGACCGGCGTCAGCCGCCGATCTGGATACCGGCCATCCGCTTCCACTCGTACGGGCCGGTCTTCACCTTCAGGCCCAGCTCGCCCTCGAAGTCGTCGTGCAGGGTGACCCCGGCCAGCTCGGCAGCCCGGCGGCCCACGGCGTAGCTCGGGGCGACCTGGTCGCCCCAGGCGCCGTCCGCGCCGACCACGACGATCCGGGTGGCCACGGCGCCGACGTACTGGACGACACCGTCGGCGCTGCCGCCGTGCTGTCGGGCGAAGCTCGAGAGGTGCTTGGCGATGCGCTTGGCGCGGCGCTCAACGCGGGCGTCCGGCGCGGCGGGGGTGGCGGTCTCTGCGCTGCTCATGCCCGCATGCTACCCATCGGTAGCGGAGCTGGCGACGGGAGCGGACTGTGCACCGGGCCACATACTGGACGGGTGACCTTCCAAGGCTGGCCGGCTGAGGCCCTCGACTTCTACGAGCACCTGGAGGCCGACAACTCCAGGACCTTCTGGCAGACCCACAAGGACCAGTACGAACAGGCCGTACGGGAGCCGATGGAGCAGCTGCTCGCCGAGCTGGAACCCGAGTTCGGGCCGGGCAAGATCTTCCGCCCCAACCGCGACGTCCGGTTCAGCGCCGACAAGTCCCCGTACAAGACGCACATCGGCGCCCACCTGACGGCCGGCGGCTACGTCCAGCTCTCCGCCGACGGCCTGGCCTGCGGCAACGGGCTCTACCAGCTCGCCCCCGACCAGCTGGAACGCTACCGCGCGGCCGTCGCCGAGGACGTGAGCGGCGCCGAGCTGGAGCGGGTGGCCGCCCGGGTCCGCGAGGCCGGCCCGGAGGTGGTCGGCCGGGACAGCCTGAAGACCGCCCCGCGCGGCTACCCGAAGGACCACCCGCGGATCGAGCTGCTCCGCCACAAGGGCCTGATCGCCTGGCAGGAGTGGCCGCCCGCGCCCTGGCTCGGCACCCGAACCGCCTACGAGCGGATCACCGGCTTCCTGCGGGCCTCCCAGCCGCTCCGGGACTGGCTGGAGGGCCACGTCGGGCCGTCCGAGCTGCCGCCCCGCTGAGGACGAAGCCGGAGCCGAAAACGGAGCCGGAGACAGAGCCGGAGCCGAAGACAGAGCCGAAAACGAAAGGGGCCCCGGTCCGAAGACCGGGGCCCTTCCTCACCAGCTCTACTTCACGAACGGGTCCACCGCGATCACCACGAACAGCAGCGTCAGGTAGGTGATCGACCAGTGGAACAGCCGCATCTCCTTCAGCTTGGCCCCGACCACCCCGTCCTTGGCCCGGGTGTACAGCCCGTGCGCCTCCTTCAGCCAGGCGGCGCCCAGCACGACGGCCGAGACGGGGTAGAGCCAGCTGGTGTCGGCCAGCGGCCACAGGGCCAGCGAGACGGCCACCATGACCCAGGAGTAGATGACGATCTGCTTGGCGACCGCCAGGTTGCCCTTGATCACCGGCAGCATCGGCACGCCGGCCCGCTCGTAGTCCTCGCGCACCTTCATCGACAGCGGCCAGTAGTGCGGCGGCGTCCAGAAGAAGATGACCAGGAAGAGCACCAGCGCCGACCAGGACAGCGACTTGGTGACCGCCGCCCAGCCGACGAAGACCGGCATGCAGCCGGCGATGCCGCCCCAGACGATGTTCTGCGCGGTCCGCCGCTTCAGCCCCAGCGTGTAGACGAACACGTAGAAGAGCAGTGCCGTGAGCGCCAGCAGCGAGGACAGCACGTTGACCAGGGCGCCCAGCCAGATCGTCGAGCCGATCGCCAGCGCGATGCCGAAGACCAGCGCCTCGCGCGGCGACACCATGCCGGTGACGATCGGCCGCCGCTCGGTGCGCGACATCACCGCGTCGATGTCGCGGTCGATGTACATGTTCAGGGCGTTGGCGCCGCCGGCCGAGAGGTAGCCGCCGATGACCACCTTCAGCACCAGCAGCGGATCCGGAACACCGCGCTGCGCCAGGAACATCACCGGCACGGTGGTGATCAGCAGCAGCTCGATGATCCGAGGCTTGGTCAGGGCGACGAATGCGCCGACACGGGCCCCGAACGGCCGGTGCGCAGGCGTCGCCCCGGTGACCCCGGCGGGACGGGATTCGACGGCGGTCACTAACACCCCAACTGAAGATGAATCCTCACAGGCGGCCACAGGAACGAAGGGTCCCGAATCGTCCGCTCTGCGCGTACCACGCCACCTTAGACGCTCCATATCTCCCCACCGGCTCCGGGGTCCCCCGGCGAGGCGGAACGCACACCCCTGGGTGAACCCACGAAGCTGGGCCCGTGCGGCATCGGTCCCCCGTCCTGCCCCCCGGAGGGGCAGAGCCCGTGAAATCAGGAGAGCCTGTGACAAAACAGCCCAGCGATCCCTCGTGGGAATCGCCATATCGAATTCCCTGTTGTCTCAGCACGGAGGGTGAGCCTCGGCCCGGACGGTAGGCTCGCCACGAGAAGCGGGATCTACCCTCCGTGACCGGCACCACCCAAGCGTCCGGCCCCACCGACGTGGCCGACCCGGTCCCCCTCACGGGGTCACTCTTCACAACGGAAGGAGCCCTGAGACAGGGTGAGCACGACGCCGACGAATGCATTCGAGTGGTCCGAACTGGACGAGCGGACTGTCGACACGGCCCGCGTCCTGGCCATGGACGCGGTCCAGAAGGTCGGCAACGGACACCCCGGGACGGCCATGTCGCTGGCCCCGGCGGCGTACCTGATCTTCCAGCGCTTCCTGCGCCACGACCCGACCGACCCGGCCTGGGTGGGCCGCGACCGTTTCGTCCTCTCCCCCGGGCACACCAGCCTGACCCTTTACACCCAGCTCTACTTCTCCGGTTACGGTCTGGAGCTGGACGACCTCAAGGCCTTCCGGGTCGCCGGCAGCCGTACCCCCGGCCACCCCGAGCACGGCCACACCGCGGGCGTCGAGACCACCACCGGCCCGCTGGGCCAGGGCATCGCCAACGCGGTGGGCATGGCGATGGCGGCCCGCTTCGAGCGCGGCCTCTTCGACCCGGACGCCCCGGCCGGCGGGTCGCCGTTCGACCACACCATCTGGGCCATCGTCTCCGACGGCGACCTGGAGGAGGGCATCTCCGCCGAGGCCTCCTCGCTGGCCGGCCACCAGAAGCTGGGCAACCTCGTCGCCCTGTACGACGACAACCACATCTCGATCGAGGGCGATACCGAGACGGCCTTCTCCGAGGACGTCCTCAAGCGCTACGAGGCGTACGGCTGGCACGTCCAGCGGGTCACCCCGAAGTCCAACGGCGACATCGACGTGGTCGCCCTGGCCGACGCGCTGGCCGCCGCCAAGGCCGAGACCGGCCGCCCGTCGCTGATCGCGATGCGCACCATCATCGCCTGGCCGGCCCCGGACGCGCAGAACACCGCCAAGGCGCACGGCTCCGCGCTCGGCGCCGCCGAGATCGCCGCCACCAAGAAGGTCCTGGGCTTCGACCCGGAGAAGACCTTCGAGGTCAGCGACAAGGTGATCGAGCACGCCCGCCAGGTGATCAAGCGCGGCAAGGCCGCCCGCGACGAGTGGCTGCAGTCCTTCAACGCCTGGCGCGCCGCCCACCCGCACCGCGCCGCCGAGTTCGACCGCATCGAGGCCGGCGAGCTGCCCGAGGGCTGGAAGAAGACCGTCCCGGTCTTCGAGGCCGGCAAGGACGTCGCCACCCGCAAGGCCTCCGGCGAGACCCTCAAGGCGATCGGCGCGGTGATCCCGGAGCTGTGGGGCGGCTCGGCCGACCTCGCGGAGTCCAACCTCACCACCATCGACGAGGAGAGCTCCTTCCTCCCCGAGGGCAACCCGCTGAAGTCCGCCAGCCCCTACGGCCGGACGATCCACTTCGGCATCCGCGAGCACGCCATGGGCTCGACCATGAACGGCATCGCACTGCACGGCAAGACCCGCGTCTTCGGCGGCACCTTCCTGGTCTTCGCCGACTACATGCGTCCGGCCGTCCGCCTGGCCGCGCTGATGAAGCTGCCGGTCACCTACGTCTGGACGCACGACTCGATCGGCCTCGGCGAGGACGGCCCGACCCACCAGCCGGTCGAGCACCTGGCCTCGCTGCGCGCCATCCCGGGCCTGGCCATGGTCCGCCCGGCCGACGCCAACGAGACGGCCGTCGCCTGGCGCACCGTGATCGAGCGGCAGACCACGCACCCCGGCCCGGTCGGCCTGGCGCTCACCCGCCAGAACGTCCCGACCTTCGACCGCGAGGTCTTCGGCTCCGCCGAGGGCACCGCGAAGGGCGGCTACATCCTGGCCGAGGCGTCCAACGGTGACCCGCAGCTGATCCTGCTCGGCACCGGCTCCGAGGTCCAGCTGGCCGTCAAGGCCCGCGAGGTCCTGGAGGCCGAGGGCGTCGCGACCCGCGTGGTCTCGCTCCCGTCCTTCGAGTGGTTCCAGGAGCAGGACCAGGCCTACCGCGACAGCGTGCTGCCGCCGTCGGTCAAGGCCCGCGTCTCGGTCGAGGCCGGCATCGGCCAGGGCTGGCGCGAGCTGGTCGGCGACCACGGCCGGATCGTCTCCCTGGAGCACTTCGGCGCCTCCGCCGACTACAAGGTGCTGTTCGAGGAGTTCGGCCTGACCTCCGAGCGGGTCGTCGCCGAGGCCCACAACGCACTGCGCTCGCTCGAAGCCGTCAACCGCTAGCCCCTTGGGCCGCGTACTCGCCCGCACGCGAGTACGCGGCCCCTCTGACGACCCCACGAAGACAGAAGAAAAAAGGACTGAAGCACCATGACTGACGCACTGAAGCGCCTCAGCGACGAAGGCGTGGCGATCTGGCTGGACGACCTCAGCCGCGAGCGGCTGAACACCGGCAACCTCGCCGAGCTGGTGCAGAACAAGCACGTGGTGGGTGTCACCACCAACCCCACCATCTTCCAGAAGGCCATCGGCGGCGGGCACAGCTCGTACGACGGCCAGCTGCGTGACCTCGCCGTCCGCAAGGTCACCACCGACGAGGCCGTCCGCATGATCACCACCTCGGACGTGCGCGACGCCGCCGACGTGCTGCGCCCGGTCTACGACGCCTCCAACGGCCGCGACGGCCGGGTCTCCATCGAGGTCGACCCGCGTCTGGCCCACGAGACCGCCGCCACCATCGCCGAGGCCAAGCAGCTGTGGTGGCTGGTCGACCGCCCGAACGTCTTCATCAAGATCCCCGCCACCAAGGCCGGCCTGCCCGCGATCAGCGAGGTCATCGGCAAGGGCATCAGCGTCAACGTCACGCTGATCTTCTCGCTGGAGCGCTACCGCGCCGTCATCGACGCCTACCTGACCGGCCTGGAGGCCGCCAAGGGCAAGGGCCTGGACCTCTCCCAGATCGAGTCGGTCGCCTCGTTCTTCGTCTCCCGCGTGGACACCGAGATCGACAAGCGCCTGGACAAGGTCGGCGGCGACGCCAAGAACCTGCGCTCCAAGGCGGCCCTGGCCAACGCCCGCCTCGCCTACCAGGCGTACGAGGAGGTCTTCGGCAGCGTCGACGGCAAGGCCGCCGGCAGCGACCGCTGGAAGGCCCTGGAGGCCGCCGGCGCCAAGCCGCAGCGTCCGCTCTGGGCCTCCACCGGTGTCAAGGACCCGGCCCTGCCGGACACCCTGTACGTCACCGAGCTGGTCGCCCCGGGCACCGTCAACACCATGCCCGAGGCCACCCTGGACGCCACCGGCGACCACGGCGTGATCACCGGCGGCACCATCGTCCCGAACTACGCCGACGCCAAGGCCGTGATGGACGCCATCGCCGCCGCCGGCGTGGACTACGACGACGTGGTCCAGGTGCTGGAGGACGAGGGCGTGGAGAAGTTCGAGCAGTCCTGGAACGAGCTGCTCGACACCGTCACCGCCTCGCTCGCCTCCTTCGCCGGCGAGAAGTGATTCCTGCTCACAGCCAGCGCACGAAAGCGGAGCCCATCAAGTGAGCACTGATTTCCCTGAGTTGACGTCGGACTCGGACGCGGCCGACACCCCGCCGGCTCCCGTCAACCCGCTTCGTGACCCGGCAGACCGGCGGCTCCCGCGCATCGCGGGGCCGTCCGGCCTGGTCATCTTCGGGGTCACCGGCGACCTGTCCCGTAAGAAGCTGATGCCGGCCATCTACGACCTGGCCAACCGCGGTCTGCTGCCGCCGGGCTTCTCGCTCGTCGGCTTCGCCCGCCGCGAGTGGAAGGACGAGGACTTCGCGAAGGAAGTCCACGACGCCGTCAAGGAGCACGCCAGGACGCCCTTCCGCGAGGAGGTGTGGCAGCAGCTCGCCAAGGGCATGCGCTTCGTCCACGGCACCTTCGACGACGACGACGCCTTCGACAAGCTCCGCGCGACCATCGAGGAGCTCGACAAGGCGCAGGGCACCGGCGGCAACTTCGCCTTCTACCTCTCGGTGCCGCCGAAGTTCTTCCCGACCGTCGTGCAGCAGCTGAAGAAGCACGGCCTGGCCGACCCGCCCCAGGGCTCCTGGCGGCGCGCCGTCATCGAGAAGCCCTTCGGCCACGACCTGGAGAGCGCCCAGGAGCTGAACCGGATCGTCCACGAGGTCTTCCCCCGGGACGAGGTCTTCCGGATCGACCACTACCTGGGCAAGGAGACCGTCCAGAACATCCTGGCGCTCCGCTTCGCCAACCAGATGTTCGAACCGATCTGGAACCGGTCGTACGTCGACCACGTGCAGATCACCATGGCCGAGGACATCGGCATCGGCGGCCGCGCCGGCTACTACGACGGCATCGGCTCGGCCCGGGACGTCATCCAGAACCACCTCCTCCAGCTGATGGCGCTCACCGCCATCGAGGAGCCGGCGTCCTTCCACCCCAAGGCGCTGGTCGCCGAGAAGCTCAAGGTGCTCAGCGCCGTCAAGCTCCCGGCCGACCTCGGCAAGCACACCGTGCGCGGCCAGTACGCGGCCGGCTGGCAGGGCGGCGAGGAGGTCGGCGGCTACCTCGACGAGGACGGCATCAACCCGGACTCCAAGACCGACACCTACGCGGCCATCAAGCTGGAGATCAACAACCGCCGCTGGGCGGGCGTGCCGTTCTACCTGCGCACCGGCAAGCGGCTCGGCCGCCGGGTCACCGAGATCGCGGTGGTCTTCCAGCGCGCCCCGTACCTGCCGTTCGACTCCTACGCGACCGAGGAGCTGGGGCAGAACGCCCTGGTCATCCGAGTCCAGCCGGACGAGGGCGTGACGGTGCGGTTCGGCTCCAAGGTGCCGGGCACCTCCTTCGAGGTCCGGGACGTCACGATGGACTTCGCCTACGGCGAGTCCTTCACGGAGTCCAGCCCGGAGGCGTACGAGCGGCTCATCCTCGACGTGCTGCTCGGCGACGCCAACCTCTTCCCGCGTCACCAGGAGGTCGAGCTCTCCTGGCAGATCCTCGACCCGATCGAGAAGTACTGGGACACCCACGGCAAGCCCGCCCAGTACCCGGCCGGCACCTGGGGCCCGGTCGAGGCTGACGAGATGCTCGCACGAGACGGCAGGAGCTGGCGCCGGCCATGAAGATCGACCTCACGAACACCACGTCCAGCAAGATCAACGCAGCGCTCATGGAGGCGCGCCGGGGCAGTGGCGCCACCGCCGCCGGCATGGTGCTCACCCTGGTGATCGTGACCGACGAGGGCAGCGCGTACGACGCCCTCAAGGCCGCGAACGACGCCTCCCGTGAGCACCCCTCGCGCACCCTGGCGGTCATCAAGCGTGCCGGGCGCTCGCCCCGGGCCCGCGCCGAGACCCGCCTGGACGCCGAGATCCTGGTCGGGAGCGACGCCGGCTCCGGCGAGACGGTCGTGCTGCGCATGCACGGCGAGCTCGCCGCGCACGCCCAGTCGGTCGTCCTGCCGCTGCTGCTCCCGGACGCCCCGGTGGTCGTCTGGTGGCCCGAGAACGCGCCGCTGCACCCGGCGCAGGACCCGCTGGGTTCGATCGCCCAGCGCCGGATCACCGACGCCGTCACCGCGGAGTCCCCGGTCGGCCAGCTCGCCCAGCGGGCCCAGAGCTACACCCCGGGCGACACCGACCTGGCCTGGACCAGGATCACCGGCTGGCGCTCCATGCTGGCCGCCGCGCTGGACCAGCGGCCGTCCACGATCACCTCCGCGGTGGTCGAGGGCGAGTCGTACAACCCCAGCGTCGAGCTGCTCGGCCTCTGGCTGCACAACCGGCTGCACGTGCCGGTCGAGCGGGTCGTCACCGGCGGCCCGGGCATCACCGCGGTGCACCTGCGCACCACGGACGGGGACATCACCCTGGACCGCCCGGACGGCCTGATGGGCACGCTCTCCATGCCCGGCTCGCCGGACCGCCAGGTGGCGCTCAAGCGGCGCGAGACGTCCGAGCTGATCGCGGAGGAGCTGCGCCGGCTCGACCCGGACGACATCTACGCGTCGGCCGTGCGCACGCCCGTCGAGCGGCTGCGTGAGCCGGTCAACGCCGAGACGGTGGCGGCCGAGCAGGTCGCGAAGGCGGTCTCCGAGGCCGCGGTGGCCAACCCGGCCCGGGTGACCGCCAAGGTGCCGGCCACCGCGCCGAAGAAGGCCACCGCGAAGAAGGCCCCGGCCAAGCGCGCCGACAAGAAGGCGGACTCGTGACGGCGGCGACCCCGCAACTGGTCGTCCACCGGGACAAGGAGCTGATGGCCCAGGCGGCCGCGGCCCGGCTGATCACCCGGATCGTGGACGCCCAGGCCGCCCGCGGCACCGCCTCGGTGGTGCTCACCGGCGGGCGCAACGGCAACGCGCTGCTGGCCGCCATCGCCGCCTCCCCGGCCCGGGACGCGGTCGACTGGGCCCGGCTGGACCTCTGGTGGGGCGACGAGCGCTTCGTGCCCGCCGCCGATCCGGAGCGCAACGCCGTCCAGGCTCGGGCGGAGCTGCTCGACGCCGTCTCGCTCGACCCGGCGCGGGTGCACGAGATGCCCGCCTCGGACGGCGTGGACGGCTCGGACGTGGAGGCCGCCGCGGCCCGCTACGCCGAGGAGCTGGCCAAGGCGGCCGGGCCGGGCGACCGGCTCGGCGTGCCCGCCTTCGACGTGCTGCTGCTCGGCGTCGGCCCGGACACCCATGTCGCCTCGCTCTTCCCCGAGCACCCGGGCGTCCGGGAGACCGAGCTGACGGTGGTCGGCGTGCGCGGGGCGCCCAAGCCCCCGCCGACCCGCGTCTCGCTGACCCTCCCGGCGATCCGGGCGGCCCGCGAGGTCTGGCTGCTGGCGGCGGGCGAGGACAAGGCCGGCGCGGTCGCGGTGGCCCTCTCCGGCCCGGGCGAGCTCCAGGCGCCCGCCTCCGGCGCGTACGGCCGCAGCCGCACGCTCTGGCTGCTGGACCGGGCTGCGGCGGCGCAGCTCCCGCCGCAGCTCTACCCGCCGGCCTCGGCCTAGCCGCCGACTACGCGAAAGGGCGCCACCGTCGGAGAACGGTGGCGCCCTTCGTGTTGTCGGCTCTCAGATCTCGCCACGCAGCTTGGCCAGCGCCTCGGCGAGGATCGCCTCGCCGTCGGCGTCGGTGCGCCGCTCGCGCACGTAGGCGAGGTGGGTCTTGTAGGGCTCGTTGCGCGAGGGGGCCGGCGGGTTGTGCTCGTCCTGGCCGGCCGGGAAACCGCAGCGCGGGCAGTCCCAGGTGTCCGGGATGACCGCCTCCGCGGCGAAGCTGGGGCGGGTCTCGTGCTTGTTGGCACACCAGAAGGAGATCCGGTTGCGCGGGGCGGACTCGCCGCGCTCCGCCTCCCCCATCGGGCCGGCTCCGACCCTGCTGCCACGGATGGCGTTGCCACTTGCCACGGTCTGACTCCCTGCGTGCTGGTGCGCCGACCCGCCGCGGTGCGCGTCGGTGGCGAAAAGTCGTCCTAGTGTAAGCAGGAGTTAAGGATCCACCATCACCGGCTCCGCCCCGGACCGTTCCAGCATAGGCCGCGGGGCGACGGGGCGTCAGAGATACGTCAGCTCTGGTACTTGAGCACCAGGCTGAGCACGATGATGCACGCGAACCAGGCGACACCGACGATGATCGTGATGCGGTCCAGGTTGCGCTCGGCCACCGCCGAGCCGCCGCCGGTGGACATCGCGCCGCCACCGAACATGTCGGACAGGCCGCCGCCCTTCCCCTTGTGCAGCAGCACCAGGAGGATCATCAGCAGGCTGAAGATGATCAGGGCAATCGAGAACCCGATAACCACGACGGGACCAACTCTCTCGTATCTTCGGCGAAGGGGCCGGGCCGCACTGAGCGGTCCGGCCCCAAAGCCTACGTTGCTGCGGCGGCGTTAGCCTACTGCCTGCTCACGGTACCGCACGATCTTGACGAACTCCTCGGCGTCCAGGGAGGCACCGCCGATCAGGCCGCCGTCGATGTCGGGCTTGGCCATCAGGCCGGCCGCGCTCGACGACTTGACCGAACCGCCGTACAGGACACGGACCTTCTCGGCCAGCGCGGCGTCGTACAGCTCGGCGATCCGCCTGCGGATCGCGGCGCAGACCTCCTGGGCGTCCTCGGGGGTCGCCACCTCGCCGGTGCCGATCGCCCAGACCGGCTCGTACGCGACGACGATGGACTCGGCCTGCGCGGCCGGGACGTCCCGCAGGGCGCCGTCGAGCTGGGCCAGCGTGTACTCGACGTGGGTGCCGGCCTTGCGGATGTCCAGCGGCTCACCGATGCAGAGGATCGGGGTGACCCCGCTGCGGTAGGCGGCCTTGACCTTGGCGTTGACGATCTCCTCGTTCTCGCCGTGGTACTGGCGGCGCTCGGAGTGACCGATGACCGCGTAGGTGCACTTCAGCTTGGACAGCATCGGGCCGGAGATCTCGCCGGTGTAGGCACCGGAGTCGTGCTGCGAGATGTCCTGCGAGCCGTACTTGATCTTCAGCTTGTCACCGTCGACCAGGGTCTGCACCGACCGCAGGTCGGTGAACGGCACCAGGACGGCGACCTCGACGGCCTCGTAGTCCTTGTCGGCCAGCGCGAAGGCCAGCTTCTGGGTGTGCTGGATGGCCTCAAGGTGGTTGAGGTTCATCTTCCAGTTGCCCGCCATCAGCGGGAGACGCTCAGTCATTGCCTCAGCCTTCCAGGGCGGCGAGACCGGGGAGGGTCTTGCCCTCCAGGTACTCAAGGCTGGCGCCACCGCCGGTCGAGATGTGCCCGAACTTCGTCTCGTCGAAGCCCAGGATGCGGACGGCCGCGGCGGAGTCGCCGCCACCGACCACGGTGAACGCGTCGCTGTCGAGCAGCGCCTGCGCGACCGCCTTGGTGCCCTCGGCGAAGGTCGGGTGCTCGAAGACGCCCACCGGACCGTTCCAGAACACCGTCTTGGCGTCGGCCAGCTTCGCCGCGAACAGCTCGCGGGTCTTCGGGCCGATGTCCAGTCCTTCCTTGTCCGCGGGGATCTTGTCCGCGTCCACGACCTCGTAGTCCTCGACCGGCTTGTGGGTCTTGGTGTCGGGGAAGCTCGCGGAGACCGCGACGTCGACCGGGAGCACGAACTCGACGCCGTTCTCCTTCGCGCGCTCCAGGTACTCCAGGACGACCGGGATCTGGTCCTCCTGCAGCAGCGAGATGCCGACCTCGTGGCCCAGGGCCTTGAGGAAGGTGTACGCCATGCCGCCGCCGATCAGGATGCGGTCGGCCTTGCCGAGCAGGTTGTCGATCACGCCGACCTTGTCGGACACCTTGGAGCCGCCGAGCACGACCACGTACGGGCGCTCGACCTCCTCGGTCAGGCGCTTGAGCACGCCCACCTCGGTGGCGATGAGGTCGCCGACGGCGTTCGGCAGGCGGGCCGGCAGGTCGTAGACGGAGGCGTGCTTGCGGTGCACCGCACCGAAGCCGTCGCCCACGTACAGGTCGGCCAACTGCGCCAGCTCGTCGGCGAAGGCGCCGCGCTCGGCGTCGTCCTTGCTGGTCTCGCCGGCGTTGAAGCGCAGGTTCTCGAGCAGCGTGACCTCGCCGTCGGCCAGGGCGGCGACGGTGGCCTTCGCGCTCTCGCCCACGGTGTCGGTCGCGAACGCGACCGGCTTGCCGAGGATCTCGCCGAGGCGGACGGCCACCGGCGCGAGGGAGAACTGCGGATCCGGCTCGCCCTTGGGGCGGCCGAGGTGGGAGGCGACGACGACCTTCGCGCCGCGCTCGACGAGCTTGGCGATGGTCGGGGCGACAGCACGGATCCGGCCGTCGTCGGTGATCGTGGCGCCGGACAGCGGCACGTTCAGGTCCGCGCGGACGAACACGCGCTTGCCGGCGACGTCGAGGTCTTCGATGGTCTTCACGGTCTTCCGTCTCCTGGGGGGTGGAGCAAGGACGGCACAACGGCGGGCCGTCAAAGGGGAGTTGAGGGTGCGCAGACGAGGGCCCGGATGGCGTCGAAGCCTTCCGGGCCCTCCCCCTTACTTCACGTCAGCTCCCGCTGCGTCAGAGCTGCTCACCGACGAGGGTGGTCAGGTTGACGAGGCGGTTCGAGTAGCCCCACTCGTTGTCGTACCAGCCGAAGACCTTGACCTGGTTGCCCTGGACCATGGTCATCAGCGAGTCGAAGATCGTGGAGAACGGCGAGTTCACGATGTCGGAGGAGACGATCGGGTCCTCGGTGTACTGCAGGATGCCCTTGAGCGAGCCCTCGGAGGCCTTCTGGAAGGCCGCGTTGACCTCCTCGACGGTGACGTCGCGCTCCAGGGTGACGACCAGGTCGGTGATCGAGCCGGTCGGGACCGGGACGCGCAGCGAGGTGCCGTCCAGCTTGCCCTTGAGCTCCGGCAGCACCAGCGCGGTGGCCTTGGCGGCACCGGTGGACGTCGGGATGATGTTGAGGGCGGCGGCGCGGGCGCGACGCAGGTCCTTGTGCGGGAAGTCCAGCGTGACCTGGTCGTTGGTGTACGCGTGCACCGTGGTCATCAGACCCTTGACGATGCCGAAGTTCTCGTTCAGCACCTTGGCCAGCGGCGCCACGCAGTTGGTGGTGCAGGAGGCGTTGGAGATGACGGTGTGCTTGGCGGCGTCGTACTTGTCGTCGTTGACGCCCATCACGATGGTGACGTCCTCGTCGGTGGCGGGCGCCGAGATGATGACCTTCTTGGCGCCGGCGGTGACGTGCTTCTTGGCCGCCTCGGCCTTGGTGAAGATGCCGGTGGACTCGATGACGATGTCCACACCCAGCTCGCCCCAGGGCAGGTTGGCCGGGTCACGCTCGGCGATGACCTTGAAGGTCTTGCCGTCGACGGTGATGCTGTTCTCGGTGTGCGAGACCTCGCCCGGGAAAGTGCCCAGGATGGAGTCGTACTTGAGAAGGTGCGCCAGGGTCTTGGTGTCGGTCAGGTCATTGACACCGACGATCTCGATGTCCGCGCCTTGGGCCTTAACCGCACGGAAGAAGTTGCGGCCGATGCGGCCGAATCCGTTGATGCCTACCCGGATCGTCACGAACCGATCTCCTCGTTAGGTACGCCGGAACTATGCCGACGGGGTGGAATTTGGGATGTCCCCGACCGCCTATGACCCTACCCCTCCGAGGCCTGAGAGGGCACATCACGCCGGGTCGGACGCCTTGGCGTGGCGTGTCAAGAGGCCACGAACAGGCCTTCTCCCCTTGCCTTCGTGGGGAGTTGGTCCAGGCCTTCGGAGCGTGCTGTCAACCCCTGTCCCCAGGCGTCCGGACACAGAGCGGCCGGTGTCCGGAATCCGGACACCGGCCGCTCGTACTCACGGACCGTGATCGCTAGTTGAGCGCCATCTCGTCGGTCAGATTGGCCTCGGTGCTCGGCAGACCGAGCTCCGAGGCGCGCTTGTCGGCCATCGCCAGCAGGCGGCGGATCCGGCCGGCCACCGCGTCCTTGGTCAACGGCGGCTCGGCCAGCGCGCCCAGCTCCTCCAGCGAGGCCTGCTTGTGCTGCATCCGCAGCTGCCCGGCGGCGGCCAGGTGCTCGGGCACCTCGTCGCCGAGGAT
Organism: Kitasatospora sp. NPDC041988; assembly: GCF_055588525.1. Taxonomy (NCBI): domain Bacteria; kingdom Bacillati; phylum Actinomycetota; class Actinomycetes; order Kitasatosporales; family Streptomycetaceae; genus Kitasatospora; species Kitasatospora sp. NPDC041988. The sequence continues at coordinate 45,769 of NZ_JBVJCO010000011.1, read as the reverse complement.
CTCCAGCGCGCGCTGCACCCGGGCGCCGGCCGCCACCGCGGCGCGGGCCGAGCGGCGCAGGTTGGCGTCGTCGAAGTTGGCCAGGCGGTTGGCGGTGGCCCGCACCTCACGCCGCATCCGGCGCTCCTCCCAGGCCAGCACCGACTCGTGGGCGCCGAGCCGGGTCAGCAGCGCGCCGATGGCGTCGCCGTCGCGGATCACCACCCGGTCCACGCCGCGCACCTCGCGGGCCTTGGCCGGGATGCCGAGCCGGCGGGCGGCGCCGACCAGGGCGAGGGCGGCCTCGGAGCCGGGGCAGGTGATCTCCAGAGAGGAGGACCGGCCGGGCTCGGTCAGCGAACCGTGCGCCAGGAACGCCCCGCGCCAGGCCGCCTCGGCGTCGCAGGTGGCGCCGGAGACGACGGCCGGGGGCAGGCCCCGGATCGGCCGACCCCGGCCGTCCACGAGACCGGTCTGGCGGGCCAGAAGCTCGCCGTCCTTGACGACCCGGACCACGTAGCGGCTGCCGCGGCGCAGGCCGCCGGGCGCCATCACGACCAGGTCCGAGGAGTGTCCGAAGATCTCCAGCAGGTCCTTGCGCAGACGGCGCGCCGCCGCGCCGGTGTCCAGCTCCGCCTCGATCACGATGCGGCCGCTCACGATGTGCAGCCCGCCCGCGAATCGCAGGATCGCCGAAACCTCCGCCTTGCGGCAGCAGGCCCGGGTGACCGGGAGCCGGCTGATTTCGTCCTTCACCGCTGGAGTCATCGCCATGGCCCGATCCTTCCATGTGTCCGGAAAATCCGGTCGTACGCGGCTGCCAAGAGCTCCGGGTCGTGTCGCGGCGTGCCGTCGGTACGGGCGACCCGCCCGAGCACCAGGGCTGCGCCCATCCGCTCGGCGGCCTTCTCCAGGCCGGCCAGGTCCGCCTGGCCGAAGGCGCCGCCGGTGACGGCGCGCTCGTCCACCAGGATCGCATCCACCGCAAGGGTGGGTGCGTGGTCGGCGATGACCTCCAGGTGACGCTGCGGGGTGAAGCCCTCCGTCTCGCCGGGCTGCGGGGCGAGGTTCAGCGTGAGCAGACGGCGCGCGCGGGTCTCGGTGAGCGCCTTGGCCAGCTCGGGCACCAGCAGGTGAGGCAGCACGCTGGTGAACCAGGAGCCGGGGCCGAGCACCACCCAGTCCGCCTCGCGGACGGCGGTGACGGCCTCCGGGACGGCCGGCGGCTCGTCCGGCAGCAGCCGGACCGACTCCACGGTGCCCGGCGTCACGGCCACGCTGGCCTGGCCACGGACGGCGGAGACCGCGCCGGGGTGGGCCGGGTCGTGGCCGCGGACTATCGCCTCGATGTCCAGCGGCACCGCCGACATCGGCAGCACCCGGCCCTGGACGTTCAGCAGCCGGCCCACCCAGTCCAGGGCGGCCACAGGGTCCCCGAGCTTCTCCCAGAGCGCGACGATCAGCAGGTTGCCGACAGCGTGGCCGCCCAGCTCCCCGGTGCCGGTGAAGCGCTGCTGGATCACCTCGGACCAGGTGCGGCCCCAGTCGTCGTCGCCGCAGAGCGCGGCCAGCGCCTTGCGGAGGTCCCCCGGGGGCAGCACCCCGAGCTCCTCGCGCAGCCGGCCGCTGGAGCCGCCGTCGTCGGCCACCGTGACCACGGCGGTGAGGTCGCTGGTGAGCCGGCGCAGGGCGGAGAGCGAGGCCGAGAGCCCCTGGCCGCCGCCGAGGGCGGTGATCCTGGGCGCCTGATTGGACCGGGGGGCCTGACTGGTGCGGGCGGGGCCGGGGCGGGCCGGGTTGGTCCGGGCCTGCCCGGTCCGGGACCTCCCGGGGGTCGCGGCGCGTGCCGGGACCCCCGTCCGGTCGGCGGTCTTGTTCTGGAGCTGCCGCCCGGGCACGTATCCCGTCACACCTACCTCGCGTTCCTCTTGCCCGCCGCCGGCCCTCCGCCGGCGGCCCGGCAGGGGCGCGGCGGCTACTCCCGTCCCATGTCACGGTGGACGAGCACGGTTTCCACGCCGTCCGCGATGAGACGCTTCGTCAGGCGCTCGGACATCGCGACGCTGCGGTGCTTGCCACCGGTGCAGCCTACGGCAAGCGTCATGTAGCGCTTCCCCTCGCGGCGGTACCCCTCGGTCACGATGCGCAGCAGCTCGGCGTAGCCGTTGAGGAACTCGTTGGCCCCGGGCTGCTGGAACACGTAGTCGGCGACGTCGGCGTCGGTGCCGGTGCGGGCGCGCAACTCGGGGACCCAGTGCGGGTTGGGCAGGAAGCGACAGTCCACCACGAGGTCGGCGTCGACCGGCAGGCCGTACTTGAAGCCGAAGGACATCACGGTGGCGCGCAGCTCGGGCTCGTCGTGGTCGGCGAACTGGGCGTCGAGCTTGGCGCGCAGCTGGTGCACGTTGAGGTTGGAGGTGTCGATCACCAGGTCGGCCTCGCCGCGCAGCTCGCGCAGCAGGTCGCGCTCCTGGGCGATGCCGTCGACGATCCGGCCGTCGGCCTGGAGCGGGTGCGGGCGGCGCACGCTCTCGAAGCGGCGGACCAGGGCGTCGTCGGAGGAGTCCAGGAAGACGACGCGCAGCCGCACGCCGCGCTTCTCCAGCTCGTCCAGCGAGGTGAGCAGGTCGTCGAAGAACTGGCGGCCGCGGACGTCCACCACGGCACCGATCCGCGCCACATTGCCCTGGGAGCGGGCGCCGAGGTCGACCATGGTCGGGATGAGGGCCGGCGGCAGGTTGTCCACCACGAACCAGCCGAGGTCCTCCAGGCACTTGGCCGCGGTGGAACGGCCTGCTCCGGACATGCCGGAGATGATCACCAGCTCCGGGGCGTTCTCTCCCCCAGCCTCCGGCCGGGTGGTACCCCCATGGTCGGACATCGTCACTTCGGTTCCCCGCTCTCAATGGTTCTGCTGAGGAGAACGCGCGTCGCGCGGGCACGCTTCCCCGACTCACTCGGGCGAGTGAGCGCGGGGCGCGCCGGCTGACGGGCGGCGTCGGCCGTCATGGCGTCTCCTGGGACGGTGCGGTCTGGGGCGCTGCGGCGGCCGCTGGGCCGGCCGCGTCGGCGCTGTCATCGATGATCTCGCCGGTGGCGGTGTTCACAGCCGGTGCAGCAGGTGTACGGGACGACAACGCTGCCGCAACAGTCTCCGCCGTCCGGCGTCCGATGCCGGGGACGGCGCAGAGCTCGTCGACGGTGGCCGCGCGGAGCTTCTTCAGCGAGCCGAAGTGCTTGAGCAGCGCCTGGCGGCGAGTCTCGCCGAGGCCGGGGACGGAGTCCAGCTCCCCGGCGGTGAGTCGCTTGGAACGCTTGCTGCGCTGGTAGGTGATGGCGAAGCGGTGCGCCTCGTCGCGGACCCGCTGGAGCAGGTAGAGGCCCTCACTGCTGCGCGGCAGGACCACCGGGTCCTCCTCGCCGGGCAGCCAGACCTCCTCCAGGCGCTTGGCCAGGCCGCAGAGGGCGACGTCGTCGATGCCCAGCTCGTCCAGGGCGCGCCTGGCGGCGGCGACCTGCGGCTGGCCGCCGTCGACGACCAGGAGCTGCGGCGGGTAGGCGAAGCGGCGGGGGCGGCCCGTCTCCGGGTCGACCGGCCCGGCGGGGGTCCCGGAGGCGTCCCCGTCGGCGGGCGCGGCGCCCGGGTCGTCGGCCTCGGGGACGGCCCACTCCCCCGTCTCCTCGCGCTCCTGGAGGTAGCGGCGGAACCGGCGGCTGATCACCTCGTGCATCGAGCGGACGTCGTCCTGGCCCTCGAATCCCTTGATCTGGAAGCGGCGGTACTCGCTCTTGCGGGCCAGGCCGTCCTCGAAGACCACCATCGAGGCGACCACGTCCTCGCCCTGGAGGTGCGAGATGTCGAAGCACTCGATGCGCAGCGGGACGGAGTCCAGCTCCAGCGCGTCGGCGATCTCCTGGAGGGCGCGGCTGCGGGTGGTGAGGTCGGAGGCGCGCTTGGTCTTGTGCAGCGCCAGCGCCTGCTGGGCGTTGCGCTGCACGGTGGCCATCAGGTCCTTCTTGTCACCGCGTTGCGGGATGCGCAGATCGACCTGGGAGCCCCGCAGACCGCTCAGCCACTCCTTCACCGGACCGACCGGCTCGGGCAGCGCGGGGACCAGCACCTCGCGCGGGACGGACTCACTCCGCTCGTCCGCCCCGGCACTGCCGTAGAGCTGCTGGAGGGCGTGCTCGACCAGGCCCGCGGTGTCCACGTCCTCGACCTTGTCGGTGACCCAGCCGCGCTGGCCGCGGACCCGGCCGCCTCGGACGTGGAAGATCTGGACGGCGGCCTCCAGCTCGTCCTCGGCGAGGGCGAGCAGGTCGGCGTCGGTGGCGTCGGCGAGCACGATGGCGTTCTTCTCCATCGCGCGCTTGAGCGCCCCGATGTCGTCGCGCAGCCGGGCCGCCTTCTCGTACTCCATCTCCGCGGCGGCCTCCTGCATCTGCTCTTCCAGCCGGCGCAGGTAGTTGCCGGTGCGCCCGGCCATGAAGTCGCAGAAGTCCTCGGCGAGCGCCCGGTGTTCGTCGGCCGAGACCTTGCCGACGCAGGGCGCGGCGCACTTGCCGATGTAGCCGAGCAGGCAGGGCCGGCCGACCTGGCGGGCGCGCTTGAAGACCCCGTTGGAGCAGGTGCGGACGGGGAAGACGCGCAGCAGCAGGTCGACCGTCTCGCGGATCGCCCAGGCGTGCCCGTACGGGCCGAAGTAGCGCACGCCCTTCTTGTGCGCCCCGCGCATCACCTGGACCCGCGGGTACTCCTCGTCGAGGGTGACCGCCAGCTCCGGATAGCTCTTGTCGTCGCGGTACTTGACGTTGAAGCGGGGGTCGAACTCCTTGATCCAGGAGTACTCCAGCTGGAGCGCCTCGACCTCGGTGGCGACCACCGTCCACTCCACGGAGGCCGCGGTGGTGACCATCGTCGCGGTCCGCGGGTGCAGCCCGGCGAGGTCCTGGAAGTAGGACGACAGCCGGGGGCGCAGGCTCTTGGCCTTGCCGACGTAGATGACCCGGCCGTGGGCGTCGCGGAACTTGTAGACACCCGGCGAGGTCGGGATCGCGCCCGGCGCCGGGCGGTAGGTGGACGGGTCAGCCATGGGTCCACCGTACCGAGTCGGGCCGGGCGTGCGGAGGGGAGATCAACTGGGCGGAGATCAACTGCTTCAGCTCGGGGTCACCTTGAGGTTGCCGCCCTCGACCGCGACCTGGTACTCGGGCAGCGGCTTGGTCGCCGGGCCCTCGACGCGCGCGCCGGTGGACATGTTGAAGTTGCTGCCGTGGCAAGGGCACTTGATCAGCTGGTCCTCGACCTTGTCGACCACGCAGCCGGCGTGGGTGCAGACCGCGCTGAACGCCTCGTACGTCCCCTCGGTCGGCTGGGTGACGACGATCTTCTTCTCCCGGTACACCTTCCCGCCGCCCACCGGCACGTCCGACGCCGGGCCGACGACCACCGGCTCCTTGGGCGTCGCCGGGGCAGAGGACTTCGGCGCCGAGGAGCCGGCAGAGGCGCAGCCGGACAGGGCGACCGTGCCGCCGGCGGCGAGCACGGCGGCGGCACCGCAGAGCACGGTGCGACGGGAGGCGGCGGGGTTCTCGGGGGCCTCGGACATCGGTGGCTGCTCCTGGTGAGTTGGGCGGTCCTGCGTCAGCGGGATTCTATGCGGCCCTCATCGGCCGCCCCCGGGGGTGGGGGCGGCCGATGAGGGGTGACGCTCGGTGCTGCCCGCGGGGCTACTTCTTCGCGGCGGCCCGCTTGCGCGGGGCCTTGACCGCGACCGGGGCGTCGTTGAACTCGCCCGGGAGGATGTCCCGCAGGAACTTGCCGGTGTGGCTCTCCGGGACGGCGGCGATCTGCTCCGGGGTGCCCTCGGCGACCACCATGCCGCCGCCGGAGCCGCCCTCGGGGCCCATGTCGACGATCCAGTCGGCGGTCTTGATCACATCGAGGTTGTGCTCGATGACGATCACCGTGTTGCCCTTCTCCACCAGACCGGAGAGCACCTTGATCAGCTTGCTGATGTCCTCGAAGTGCAGACCGGTGGTGGGCTCGTCCAGCACGTAGACCGTCCGCCCGGTGGAGCGCTTCTGCAGCTCGGAGGCGAGCTTGACGCGCTGGGCCTCGCCGCCGGAGAGCGTCGGCGCGGACTGGCCGAGCCGGACGTAGCCGAGGCCGACGTCGTTGAGCGTCCTCAGGTGGCGGGCGATCGCCGGGACGGCCTCGAAGAAGTGCAGCGCCTCCTCGATCGGCATGTCCAGCACCTCGGCGATGGACTTGCCCTTGTAGTGGACCTCCAGCGTCTCCCGGTTGTATCGGGCGCCGTGGCAGACCTCGCACGGCACGTAGACGTCGGGCAGGAAGTTCATCTCGATCTTGATGGTGCCGTCACCGGAGCAGTTCTCGCAGCGGCCGCCCTTGACGTTGAACGAGAACCGGCCGGGCAGGTAGCCGCGGACCTTGGCCTCCTGCGTCTCCGCGAAGAGCCGCCGGACGTGGTCGAACACGCCGGTGTAGGTGGCCGGGTTGGAGCGCGGGGTGCGGCCGATCGGCGACTGGTCGACGTGCACCACCTTGTCCACCAGGTCGGTGCCGGTGATCCGGGTGTGCCGGCCCGGCACGCTGCGGGCGCCGTTCAGCTCCCGGGCGAGGTGGGTGTAGAGGATGTCGTTGACCAGCGTCGACTTGCCGGAGCCGGAGACGCCGGTGATCGCGGTGAAGGTGCCGAGCGGGAAGCCGACCGTGACGTCCTTGAGGTTGTGCTCGCGGGCGCCGTGGACGGTCAGCTGGCGCTTCTTGTCCCGGTCGCGGCGGGCGGCCGGGATCGGGATGGACCTCTTGCCGGAGAGGTACTGGCCGGTCAGCGACTCCTTGTTGCCGAGCAGCTGCTTCAGCGAACCGGAGTGCACCACCTTGCCGCCGTGCTCGCCGGCGCCGGGGCCGATGTCGACCACCCAGTCGGCCATCTTGATGGTGTCCTCGTCGTGCTCGACGACGATCAGGGTGTTGCCGATGTCCCGCAGCCGGACGAGCGTTTCGATCAGGCGGTGGTTGTCGCGCTGGTGCAGACCGATGGAGGGCTCGTCCAGCACGTAGAGCACGCCGACCAGGCCGGAGCCGATCTGGGTGGCGAGCCGGATCCGCTGGGCCTCGCCGCCGGAGAGGGTGCCGGCCGCGCGGTTGAGTGAGAGGTAGTCCAGACCGACGTCGACCAGGAAGCGCAGCCGCTCGTTGACCTCCTTGAGGACGCGCTCGGCGATCTGCTTGTCCCGCGCGTTGAGCTTCATCGCGCCGAGGAAGTCCGAGCAGTCGCTGATCGACATCGCCGAGACGTCCGCGATCGAGCGGCCCTCGACGGTGACGGCGAGCACCACCGGCTTGAGCCGGGTGCCCTCGCACGTCGGGCAGGGCACCTCGCGCATGTAGCCCTCGAAGCGCTCGCGACTGGAGTCGCTCTCCGCCTCGGTGTGCCGGCGCTGGATGAACGGGACGGCGCCCTCGAAGCCCGTGGTGTACGAGCGGTCCCGCCCGTAGCGGTTGCGGTAGCGCACCTCGACCTGGTGCTTGTGCCCGTACAGCAGCGCCTTCTTGGCGCGGGCCGGCAGCCCGGCCCAGGGGATGTCGGTGCGGAAGCCCAGCTCGCCGGCGAGGGCGTCGATCAGCCGCTGGAAGTACTCCTTGGTGTGGCCGCCGGACCACGGGTGGATGGCGCCCTCGTCCAGCGACTTCTCGTCGTCGGGGACGACCAGCTCCGGGTCCACCTCCATCCGGTTGCCCAGGCCCGAGCAGTCCGGGCAAGCGCCGAACGGCGAGTTGAAGGAGAACGAGCGCGGCTCCAGCTCCTCGAACGACACGTCGTCGTACGGGCAGTAGAGGTGCTCGGAGTACATCCGCTCGCGCTCCGGATCCCCCTCCGGGAGGTCGACGAAGTCGAGCACGACCATGCCGCCGCTCAGCCGCAGGGCCGTCTCCACCGAGTCGGTCAGGCGGCGCTTGGCGCTCTCCTTGACGGTGAGGCGGTCGATCACCACCTCGACGGTGTGCTTCTCCTGCTTCTTGAGCTTGGGCGGCTCGGCGAGCTGGATCGTCTCGCCGTCCACCCGGGCGCGGGCGTAGCCCTTGGACTGGAGGTCGGCGAAGAGGTCGACGAACTCGCCCTTGCGCTCGCGCACCACCGGGCTGAGCACCTGGAAGCGGGTGCCCTCGGTGAGCTCCAGCACCTTGTCCACGATGGCCTGCGGCGACTGCTTGGCGATCGGGCGGGCGCAGTGCGGGCAGTGCGGCTTGCCGATCCGGGCGAACAGCAGGCGCAGGTAGTCGTAGACCTCGGTGATGGTGCCGACGGTCGAGCGCGGGTTGCGGTTGGTGGACTTCTGGTCGATCGAGACGGCCGGGGAGAGGCCCTCGATGAAGTCGACGTCGGGCTTGTCCATCTGCCCGAGGAACTGGCGGGCGTAGGAGGACAGCGACTCGACGTACCGGCGCTGCCCCTCGGCGAAGATCGTGTCGAAGGCCAGCGAGGACTTGCCGGACCCGGAGAGGCCCGTGAAGACGATGAGGGAGTCGCGGGGCAGGTCGAGCGAGACGTTCTTGAGGTTGTGCTCGCGAGCACCGCGGACGATGAGGCGGTCGGCCACTGCTTCTGGCGCCTTTCTCCGGGCGAGATGGCTGGTGAAAGTGATGCGTACTTCTTCCAGGATGCGGCAGCCAGCCTACTAGCTCACGCGTTCGAATATCGAGCTCGTCCAGCCGGGTCCACCCGAACGAGTGAAGCGCTCACGGGGCGTGGACCCCGGCAGTTCGGGAAAAGCCCTGCTCAGCCGTGACATCGGAGATAGCGTCACCCTCGTCAACGAGCGAGGGCCTGCCCGGGCACGCTCGCCGGACCGTCAACCGGAGGCTGCACCCGATGACCACCCCCCAGACCGTCGCCGCTGCCGCCGCGCTCGCCCACGAGCGGCTGCGCCTGGTCGTTCAGAGCACCGGGCACCTGCTGCACACCGTCTCCGGGCTGAAGCCGGAGGCCGTCACCGAGCCCTCCGCGCTGCCCGGCTGGACCAGGGGCCACGTGCTGGCCCACATCGCCCGCAACGCCGACTCCCTGGTGAACCTGCTGAACGGCGCCCGCACCGGCACCGACATCCCCCAGTACGCCAGCAACGAGGCCCGCGACCAGGACATCGAGGCCGGCTCGCCGCGCCCGCTGGACGTCCAACTGGACGACCTGCGCGCCTCGGACGAGCGGTTCACCGCGGCCGCCGCACTGCTGCCCGACGAGGCCTGGTCCGCCGAGCTGCGGCACCGCACCGGCTACACCTTCCCCGCCTACGACCTCCCCTGGAAGCGGCTGATGGAGGTCGAGTACCACCACGTCGACCTGGACGCCGGCTACACCCCCGCGCACTGGCCCGAGGCCTTCGCGGTGGCCGAGTTCCGCCGCCTGGCGGACAGGCTGGCCGGCGCCGAGGGCCTGCCCGCGATCGAGCTGATCGCCGACGACACCGAGGACCGGGCCCGGATCGGCACCGGGGGCACCGCGGAGCTCACCGCCGAGGGCCCCGTCCGGGCGCTCACCGCCTGGCTCTCCGGCCGTTCCGACGGCGACGGCCTCCAGGTCCACCGGGGCGGCGTCCAGCTCACCGACGGCCGCGCCGCGCTGCCCCCGCTTCCCCCGCTGGCCTGACGGCGGGACGATGCTGTCAGGGCAATCCATCCATGATTCGAGGAGCGGACGGATGACGTACCACGGAGCGGTCAAGGTCGGCGGACCGCCGGACGTGCGCGAGCTGGCCCATCTGATCATCACCAAGGTGGCCGTCGGGCCGTACGACAACAACGCCTACCTGCTGCGCTGCCGGGCCACCGACGAGCAGCTGCTGATCGACGCCGCCGCCGATGCGCCGGTGCTGCTGGAGACGGTCGGCGAGGACCTGGCCACCGTGGTCACCACGCACCGCCACCACGACCACTGGGGCGCGCTCGCCGAGGTGGTCGCGGCCACCGGCGCCCGCACCGCGGCCGGCCGGCACGACGCCGAGGGCATCGACGTCCCCACCGAGCTGCTGCTGGCGGACGGCGACACCGTGCGGGTCGGCCAGGTGGAGCTCACCGTCCGGCACCTGGTCGGCCACACGCCTGGCGCGATCGTGCTGGTCTACGACGACCCCCAGGGCCACCAGCACGTCTTCACCGGCGACTGCCTCTTCCCGGGCGGCGTGGGGAACACCTGGGGCGACGAGGCGGCCTTCGAGAGCCTCTTCCGGGACGTCAACGAGAAGATCTTCGACGTCCTGCCGGACGAAGCCTGGGTCTACCCCGGCCACGGCAACGACACCACCCTCGGCGCCGAGCGCCCGCACCTCCAGGAGTGGCGCGAGCGCGGCTGGTAGCGGCCGCCCCGGCGGCCGGGAACGACGGCGGGGGGGGGGGCGCGCTCCTGTGCGTGGGCGGCTTCGTTGCGGGTGGGGGTGTGGGGTGGGGTTTTTTCTTACCCCCCCCCCTCTCCCTCCCCTCCTTTTCAGGC
>NZ_JBVJCO010000011.1:10271-35263 GCF_055588525.1 Kitasatospora sp. NPDC041988 | reverse complement strand
CCCCCCCCCCCCCCCCCCCCCCCCCCCCCCCCCCCCCCCCCCCCCCCCCCCCACAACCCCCCCCCCCCCCCCCCCCCCCCCCCCCCCCCCCCCCGCCGTCGTGCAGGGGAGGCGTCAGGCGTCGATCTTCTCCGACTCCACCGCTTCCCGCTCCTGCTTCTTCGAGGCCATCAGGCTGGTCACGGTGGTGATGGCGAGCACCACCACGATGAAGCCAAGCGAGAACGGGATGCCGATCTCGGGGACGTGCACACCCTGCTCGTGCAGCGCGTGCAGCACCAGCTTCACGCCGATGAAGCCGAGGATCACCGACAGGCCGTACGAGAGGTGGACCAGCTTCTTCAGCAGGCCGCCGATCAGGAAGTACAGCTGGCGCAGGCCCATCAGGGCGAAGGCGTTGGCGGTGAAGACGATGTACGGGTCCTGGGTGAGGCCGAAGATCGCGGGGATCGAGTCCAGCGCGAACAGCACGTCCGTGGTGCCGATGGCCAGCATCACGATCAGCATCGGCGTCATCAGCCGACGGCCGTTCTCCCTCACAAAAAGCTTGGTGCCGTGGTACTTGTCGGTGGACGGGAAGCGCCGCTCGATCGACTTGAGCAGGCGGTTCTCCTCGAACTCCTCGTCCTCCTCCTCGGCCCGGGCCTCCTTGATCAGCTTCCAGGCGGTCCAGACCAGGAAGCCGCCGAAGATGAAGAACACCCAGGAGAACTGCGCCACCAGTGCCGCGCCGCCGGCGATGAAGACCGCGCGCAGCACCAGCGCGATGATCACACCGAACATCAGCACGCGCTGCTGGTAGATCTTCGGCACCGCGAACTTGCCCATGATCAGAATGAACACGAACAGGTTGTCGACACTGAGCGACTTCTCGGTGATGTACCCGGCGAAGAACTCGCCGGCCGGCTTCGAACCGGAGTGCCACCAGAGGAACCCGCCGAAGATCGCGGCCAGCACGATCCAGACCGCGGTCCAGATTCCGGCTTCCTTGACCGACACCTCGTGCGGCTTGCGCCCACCGATGAAGAAGTCGGCCACGATCAGCGCCAACAGCACACCGATCGTGCCGACCCACATGCTTACGGAAACGTCCACTACTGCTCCTCCGGCAGGTAGGCGAGACAGTCATCGTCACTGCCGGAGGTCTCTTCCGCCCGTCGGACCCGCTACGGCGCGCCCGCGGACCAGTGCCCCGGGGCGCCGCTTCGAGGGCGCCCGTGATGACGGGACGACTGCGGGGGAATACTCCCCTCCGCTGCCATCGAGAGTAACAGGAAATCCAAAGAAAGGTAAAGAAGGTAAAGAACCGCCCCGCACGCCCCCTCCCGGGGTGCTTTCCGGCCCGTCTACAGGAACGGCTCGATCGCCGGGAGCAGATCCTGGAAGGTCCGGCCCCGGGCGGGCGCGCCGATCGCCTGCATGCCCCAGCCGCCGGACGCCTCACGGAACACCTTGGCCATGATCTGCCCGGTGTGCGGGCCGCCGCCGGCCAGCTCGTACCGGGCCAGCTCCAGCCCGGTGGACTCGTCCACCAGCCGGCAGTACGCGTTCTGCACCTCGGCGAAGGTCTGCCCGGTGTACGAACTGACCGTGAACACCACCTGGGTGATGTGCGCCGGCACGTGCACCAGGTCGACCAGGATCGACTCGTCGTCCTCGCCCGCGCCGCTGCCGCCGACCAGGTTGTCGCCGGTGTGCCGGACGGACCCGTCGTTGCTCTCCAGGTGCTGGAAGAAGACCACGTCGGACGGGGTCTGCTCGGCGTACAGCAGCGCCGAGGCGTCCAGGTCGATCTGTCGGGTGCGGCTGCCGAAGAGGCCGCGCCTGGGCGCCGCCTTCCAGCCCAGTCCCATCCGGACGACGGTCAGCGACTCGCCCGAACCCTTCTGCAGGCTGACCTGCTGCCCCTTGGCAAGGTTCACCGACACGGCGTTGTCCTCTCTGCCCAGCCGCGCGGTCGGTCCCCGCGCCGGCTCCACGGTGGAACACCCCGTTGCCGTCCCCCGGCTGAGGCCCCCTGATGCGACCGCCCCGTCCCGGGGGCGGCACCGCAGGCCAGCCTAGAGCCTGCGGCGGGACGCACCGGCCAGCGTCTACCCGTTTGTGGCAAGCCTGAGACACCGCCGGGCTTGACCGGTGCCGGAACCGGCCAAGCCCGGCGCGGGCTCGCCCCCGGTGGCATCAGGCGATGCCCGCCTCCCGCATCTGCCGCAGCTCCTTCTTCAGCTCCTTGACCTCGTCGCGCAGCCGGGCCGCGACCTCGAACTGGAGGTCCGCCGCGGCCGCGTGCATCCGGTCCGTCATCGACTGGATCAGCTCGGCGAGCTCGGCGGCCGGCAGGGACTTGGCCGGCTTGCGGTCCGCACCCAGCGCCGGCACCGGGGCCTTGCCCTTGGACGCCGCGCCCCGGTACCCGGAGGAGAGCAGCTCGTCGGTGTCCACGTCCTCGCGGGCGAGGGTGTCCAGGATGTCGCCGATCTTCTTGCGCAGCGGCTGCGGGTCGATCCCGTGCTTCTTGTTGTAGGCCTGCTGGACGGCCCGGCGGCGGTTGGTCTCCTCGATCGCCTTCTCCATCGAGGGGGTGATCCGGTCCGCGTACATGTGGACCTGGCCGGAGACGTTACGGGCGGCACGGCCGATCGTCTGGATCAGCGACGTCCCGGAGCGCAGGAAGCCCTCCTTGTCCGCGTCCAGGATCGCCACCAGGGAGACCTCCGGCAGGTCGAGGCCCTCGCGGAGCAGGTTGATGCCGACCAGCACGTCGTACCGGCCGGCCCGCAGCTCGCGCAGCAGCTCGACCCGGCGCAGCGTGTCGACGTCGCTGTGCAGGTACCGGACCCGGATGTCCAGGCCGAGCATGTAGTCGGTGAGGTCCTCGGCCATCTTCTTGGTGAGGGTGGTGACCAGGACGCGTTCGTCCTTCTCCACCCGCTGGCGGACCTCGTGCACCAGGTCGTCGATCTGGCCCTCGGTCGGCTTGACGATCACTTCGGGGTCGATCAGGCCGGTCGGGCGGATGATCTGCTGGACCTGGCCGTCACCGCGCGACAGCTCGTACGGGCCGGGGGTGGCCGAGAGGTAGACGGTCTGTTCGATCCGCTCCAGGAACTCCTCCCACTTCAGCGGGCGGTTGTCCATCGCGGAGGGCAGCCGGAAGCCGTGCTCGACCAGGGTGCGCTTGCGCGAGGCGTCGCCCTCGTACATCGCGCCGATCTGCGGGACGGTGACGTGCGACTCGTCGATGACCAGGAGGAAGTCCTCCGGGAAGTAGTCGAGCAGGGTGTTCGGCGGAGAGCCGGGCTCGCGGCCGTCGAAGTGCATCGAGTAGTTCTCCACGCCGGAGCAGGTGCCGATCTGGCGGAGCATCTCGATGTCGTAGGTGGTGCGCATGCGCAGCCGCTGGGCCTCCAGCAGCTTGCCCTGCTTCTCCATCCTGGCGAGCGTCTGCTCCAGCTCCTGCTCGATGCCGTTGACCGCGCGCTCCATCCGCTCCGGGCCGGCCACGTAGTGCGAGGCGGGGAAGACGTGGACGGAGTCGTCCTGGCTGATGATCTCGCCGGTGAGCGGGTGCAGGGTGTAGAGCGCCTCGATCTCGTCGCCGAACATCTCGATCCGGACGGCCAGCTCCTCGTAGACCGGGAAGATCTCGATGGTGTCGCCGCGGACCCGGAAGGTGCCGCGGGTGAAGGCGACGTCGTTGCGGGTGTACTGGATGTCGACGAAACGGCGGAGCAGGACGTCGCGGTCGATCTCCTCGCCGACCTTGAGCTGCACCATCCGGTCGACGTACTCCTGCGGGGTGCCGAGGCCGTAGATGCAGGAGACGGAGGCGACCACGACCACGTCCCGGCGGGTGAGCAGCGAGTTGGTCGCCGAGTGGCGCAGCCGCTCGACCTCCTCGTTGATCGAGGAGTCCTTCTCGATGTAGGTGTCCGTCTGCGGGACGTACGCCTCGGGCTGGTAGTAGTCGTAGTACGAGACGAAGTACTCGACCGCGTTGTTCGGCAGCAGCTCGCGGAACTCGTTGGCCAGCTGGGCGGCCAGCGTCTTGTTCGGCGCCATCACCAGGGTGGGGCGCTGGAGCTTCTCGATCATCCACGCCGTGGTGGCCGACTTGCCGGTACCGGTGGCGCCGAGCAGGACGACGTCCTTCTCCCCCGCGCGGATCCGGCGCTCCAGCTCGGCGATGGCCGCGGGCTGGTCGCCATTGGGCTGGAAGGGACTGACGACCTCGAAGGGCGTCTCTGACCGCTCAATACTCGTGATGGGTCGCACGTGTCCACCGTACGACCCATCACTGACAACGGATGCCTACTTGGCGCTGTCCCGGGCGAGGGCGACCAGGCGGGAGACGGCCCGCAGGTACTTCTTGCGGTAGCCGCCGCGCAGCATCTCCTCCGGGAAGACCTGGTCGAAGGGGATGCCGGAGGCGGTGATCGGCAGCTCGCGGTCGTACATCCGGTCGGCGAGGACGACCAGGCGCAGCGCGGTGGACTGGTCGTCGACCTGCCGCACCCCGCGCAGGCAGACCGCCCGCACGTCGTCCAGCAGTGCGCCGTAGCGGCTGGGGTGGACGGCGGAGAGGTGGGCCAGCAGCGCGTCGAAGTCGTCCAGCGAGGCGCCCGGAGTGCGGTCGGCGACGGCGTCCACCTCGGCGTCGGCGTACGGCGGCGGGGCGTCCGGGAGGCCGCGGTGGCGGTAGTCCTGGCCGTCGATCCGCATCGGGCGGAAGTGTGCGGAGAGGCCCTGGATCTCGCGCAGGAAGTCTGCGGCGGCGAACCGGCCCTCGCCGAGCTTCTCGGGCAGGGTGTTGGAGGTGGCGCAGAGCTTGACGCCGTTCTCGACCAGGCGGCCGAGCAGGGTGGAGACCAGGACGGTGTCGCCCGGGTCGTCCAGCTCGAACTCGTCGATGCAGAGCAGCCTGTGCCCGGAGAGGGTCTGCACGGCCTGCTGGAAGCCGAGCGCGCCGACCAGGTTGGTCAGCTCGACGAAGGTGCCGAAGGCCTTGGGGCCGGGCGCGGCGTGCCAGAGCGAGGCGAGCAGGTGGGTCTTGCCGACGCCGTAGCCGCCGTCCAGGTAGACGCCGGCCGGGCCGGTGGGCACGGGGGCGCTGCGGCGGAACCAGCTGCGCCTGGGGGCGGAGCCGTTGCCGCTGTTGAGCGTGCCGGCGAACTGCTCCAGCACCTGCACGGCCTCGTACTGGCTGGGCTGGGTCGGGTCCGGGATGTACGTCCCGAAGCTCACGTCGGAGAAGCGCGGCGGGGGGACCATCTCGGCGACCAGGCGCTCGGCGGGGACGACGGGGCGCCGGTCGGTGAGCGCGACGGGGGCGGTGGCTATCGACTCGGTCGCGGTCGCGGCGTCGGGGTGTGGGGCTGCTGCGGGCACGTTAGTAGAGGGTACGCCTGGTCGTGCACGCCTCAGGGCGGGGCCGCCGGTGGAGGCCGGTGGAAGACTGGCGGTATGCAACAGTTGATCAGCCCGCTGGCCCAGCCGTTCGCCGATCCGGCCTCGCTGGAGTCGCTCGCCGCCGTCTACGCGTACCCCGACCAGGTGAATCACGGCCGGCCGTGGCTGCGCGCCAACATGGTGGCCGGCCTGGACGGCGGGGCCGGGCTGGACGGGCTCTCGGAGGGGCTCTCCGGCGACGCCGACAAGCGGATCTTCGGTGTGCTGCGGGCACTGTCGGACGTGGTGCTGGTGGGCGCCGAGACGGTCCGCGCCGAGGGCTACCGCCCCGGCCGGGCGCGGGCCGAGTTCGCCGAGGCACGCCGGGCGGCCGGGCAGGCCCCGGCCCCGGCGATCGCAGTGGTCAGCCGCTCCCTGGGGCTGGACCTCGCGGCGCCGCTGTTCACCGAGCCGCTGGTGCGGACGGTGGTGATCACCACCGAGGACGCCCCGGCGGAGAGCCGGCGCGCGGTGGCCGAGGTGGCCGACGTGGTGGTGGCCGGCAAGGGCTCGGTGGACCTGCGGGCGGCGGTCGCGGCGCTGGCCGGACGGGGCTGGACGAGGTTGCTGAGCGAGGGCGGCCCGCGGCTGCTGGGACAGCTGGCGGCCCAGGGCCTGCTCGACGAGTTGTGCCTGTCGCTGGCGCCGTTGATCACGGCCGGCGACGCGCCGCGCATCATCCACGATGCGGAAATGCCTGACGTGCAGCGGATGCGACTGGTCTCATTGATCGAGCAGAAAGGATTCCTCTTCACCCGCTACCTGCGTCTTCACCCGCACTCGGCCTCGCCGACCCCGTGATCCCCGGAGCGTGATCCCGACCCCGTTCGGGAGCTTTCGTCGGCGTGGCCCGTGTGACGGGTGAGCAGCGTGCGGAAAGCTTCCGCCGGGCAGTATGGGATGCGATGCCGGGGCCCGGGGGCCGGCCACTGGAAGGGACTCACGTGTTCAAGACGGTACTGATGATCGAAAAGGCGCTCTCCGACGCCGATGTGGAGCTGGTCACCACGCTCCACAGCGACGAGAAGGTGTCCTTCGTCGTCCTGATGCAGCCGCGTGGCAAGCAGGACGAGCTGCTGCGGGCGCTGGACGACGTCGCACTCGGCCACCTCGACAAGGTGGTGCACGAGCACGACGAGTCCGACAGCGGGCCGACGGTGGCCAGCGAGTCGCTGGAGCACAGCCTGCGCCACCTGCGCCGGGCCGGGGCCGAGGCGGTCGGCGAGCTGGTCGAGGAGAAGCCGCTGGAGCGGCTGCGCTCGGTGGTCGAGGAGCACCGGGCCGACGAGGTGGTGGTGCTCACCTCACCGCACTTCGTGGAGGAGTTCTTCCACCGCGACTGGGCCTCCCAGGCCCGGCACAAGGTGGGTGTCCCGGTGCTGCGCCTGTTCGCCAGCGACTCCTGAGCCTCCCCCCCTTGCCCGCCCTCGGGCACGAGGAGGCGACCGCCGGTGGTGCAGAATCGTCCTTGCGGCCCGTCCGCGAGGACGATTCGCGCGTCCGACCCCGCTGTCCCCTTGTCCTGCCCCCGCCCGTACGGAGCCCCGCCTTGAACGACGCCGCGCACGACCTGCACGCCCCGCACTTCATCGGCATCGGCGGCGCCGGGATGTCCGGCCTGGCGAAGATCCTCGCGGTCCGCGGCGCCGGCGTCTCCGGCAGCGACTCCAAGGAGTCCGAGACCGTCCTGGCGCTGCGCGCGCTCGGCGCCGTCGTGCACATCGGCCACGCCGCCGAGAACCTGCCGGAGGGCGTCAGCAGCGTCGTCGTCTCCAGCGCGATCCGCGCCGACAACCCGGAGCTGGCCGCCGCCCGCGAGCGCGGCATCCCGGTCGTCCACCGCTCCGACGCGCTGGCCGCGCTGATGGGCGGCCGCCGGGCGCTGGCCGTGGCCGGCACCCACGGCAAGACCACCACCACCAGCATGCTCGCCGTCGGCCTCGGCGAGCTGGGCCTCGACCCCTCGTACGCGATCGGCGGCGACCTCGACGCGCCCGGCTCCAACGCCCACCACGGCACCGGCGAGATCTTCGTCGCCGAGGCCGACGAGAGCGACCGCAGCTTCCACAAGTACGCGCCCGAGGTGGCGATCGTGCTCAACGTGGAGTTGGACCACCACGCCAACTACGCGTCGATCGACGAGATCTACGAGTCCTTCGAGACCTTCGTCGGCCGGATCACCCCCGGCGGCACCCTGGTCGTCTCCGCCGACCACTCCGGTGCGCGCGAGCTGACCTCCCGGGTGGCCGGCCGCGAGGGCCTGAACGTGGTCACCGTCGGCGCCGCCGAGGACGCCGACGTCCGCGTCCTGTCGGTGGTCGCCCGCGGTATGACCAGCGAGGTCACCGTCCTGCTGGACGGCGCCGAGCTGGCCTTCACCGTCTCGGTGCCCGGCCGGCACTACGCCCACAACGCGGTCGCCGCGCTGGCCGCCGGCGTCGCCCTCGGCGTCCCGGCCGCCGACCTCGCCAAGGCGCTCGGCGCCTACACCGGCGTGCGGCGCCGGCTCCAGCTCAAGGGCGAGGCGGGCGGCGTCCAGGTGATCGACTCCTACGCCCACCACCCGACCGAGATGACCGCCGACCTGGAGGCGATCCGCGAGGGCCTGGAGGGCGCGGGCCGGGTGCTGGTGGTCTTCCAGCCGCACCTGTTCAGCCGCACCCAGCAGCTCGCCGAGGAGATGGGCCAGGCGCTCGCCCTCGCCGACGCCTCCGTCGTCCTCGACATCTACCCGGCCCGCGAGGACCCGATCCCCGGCGTCACCAGCGAGCTGATCATCGACGCGGCCAAGCGGGCCGGTGCCGACGTCACCCCCGAGCACGCCTTCGACGCCGCCCCCGCCCTGCTGGCCGGCCTGGCCCGCCCGGGCGACCTGCTGCTGACGATGGGCGCGGGCGACGTCACCAACCTCGGGCCGGAAATCCTCGGGCACCTCGCGAACGTTGCCACCAACGTCTGAGTCCACCGCCTCCGGGAGTGCGCTGTCATGAGCTACGAGATCGAGAAGACCGACGCCGAGTGGCGCGCCCAGCTCACGCCGGAGGAGTACCACGTCCTCCGCGAGGCGGGCACCGAGCGCCCGTTCACCGGTGAGTACACCGACACCAAGACGGTCGGCGTCTACAGCTGCCGGGCCTGCGGCACCGAGCTGTTCAGCTCGGAGACCAAGTTCGACAGCCACTGCGGCTGGCCGTCCTACTACGCGCCGCTCGCCGGGGACCGGGTCCAGTACATCGAGGACACCACGCTCGGCATGCGCCGCGTCGAGGTGCGGTGCGCGACGTGCGGAGGGCACCTCGGGCACGTCTTCGAGGGCGAGGGCTACGGGACGCCGACGGACCAGCGGTACTGCATCAACAGCATCTCGCTGACGCTGAAGCCGGCCGACGAGAGCTGACCTGCGTGGCGCGGGCGCGGGAACCGGTTCGGTTCCCGGGCCCGCGTGCTACCCGGAGACCGGCTGGAAGCGGACCGGGAGGTGGACCAGGGCGCGGTGGAAGGGGCCCGGGCGCCAGAGCAGGTGCTCGGCCGGGGTGCCGAGTTCGAGGTCGCTGAGGCGGCTGGTGAGCTGCTCGATGGCGGTGATCGCGATCAGCAGCGCGGGATCGCGGGCCGGGCAGGCGTGCGGGCCCGCGGACCAGGCCAGGTGGGCGGAG
Organism: Kitasatospora sp. NPDC041988; assembly: GCF_055588525.1. Classification (NCBI taxonomy): domain Bacteria; kingdom Bacillati; phylum Actinomycetota; class Actinomycetes; order Kitasatosporales; family Streptomycetaceae; genus Kitasatospora; species Kitasatospora sp. NPDC041988. Next base: position 26,159 of record NZ_JBVJCO010000011.1, on the reverse strand, counting down.
TGGCCGCTGCCCAGCCCGATGCCGTCGGTGGGCGGCGCGGCCTGGGAGTTGGCGGCCGCGTAGGAGACCAGCACCAGCGAGCCGGCCGGGATCTCGCGGCCGTGGAAGGTGACGTCGTAGCGCGGGTAGTGGGCGGAGAGGTTGGCCAGCGGCGGCTCGTGCCAGAGCGCCTCGTCGATCGCCTGGTGCGCGGTCATCGCGCCGCCGAACAGCGAACCGGCGTAGCGGGCGTCGGTGAGCAGCCGTAGCAGCGCGTTGGCGATCAGGTTGGCGGTCGGCTCGTGCCCGGCGATCATCGTGAGGGTGATCTGCCGGACCACCTCGTCGTCGTCCAGCCCGGCCGGGTGGGTGAGGAACCAGGAGGTCAGGTCGTGCCGGGGCCGCGCGCGGCGCTCGGCGACCATCTCGGTGACCACCGAGACGAGGTGCATGTAGGCGGCGACCGACTTCTCGGTGGACTCGATCATGTCCGCGATGCCGGCCACCAGCCGGGCGCTGTGCTCCTCCGGCACGCCGTACCAGGTGTTGAAGACGGCCACCGGCAGCCGGCGCGCGTACTCGGAGATCAGGTCGGCCGAGCCGGTGGCCGCGAAGGCGTCGATCAGCTGGTGCGCGACCTCGGCGATGCGGCGCTGGAGCAGGTGCGGTTCGAGCAGGGCGAGCCCGTCGGTGATCACCTGGCGGTAGCGGGCGTGCTCGGCGCCGTCGGCGAAGAAGGCCGTCGGGCGGTAGCCGAGCATCGGCAGCAGCGGGGAGTCCGGCGGAACGCTCTGCTGCCAGGGCCGGGGGTCCTTGGAGAAGGTGTCGGTGTCGCGCAGCAGGTCCAGCGCGGCCTGGTAGTCGGTGACCAGCAGGGCCTCGACGCCGGGGGCGAGCTCCACCGGGGCGACAGGGCCGTAACGGCGGAGCCGGTCGTAGACGAGCTGCGGGTCGGCGGCGAACGCCGGGCCGTGGATCGGGACGGGGCCGCTGTCGGCGGGCGCGGTTGCGGCGCGCACGGGGTCGGTGCCGGTGGCGTCGACGTCTGTGCCGGTGGTGTCGGTGCTGCTGGTGGTGTCGGTGCTGGTCACGGCTGCTCCGGGGCGGCGTCGGGTGCTGCGGGCAGGCCGTGCAGGACGTGCTCGGCCAGCGCGATCAGCGCGTCCAGGCTGGCGCCGCGGTCGCGGGCGTCGCAGAGCACCAGCGGGGTGTCGGCGTGCAGGTCGAGGTGCGCCCGGAGCACCTCGACCGGGTGTGCGGGCGCGTCGGGGAAGCGGTTGACGGCGACCGCGTACGGCAGGCCCTGTTCCTCGACCATGTCCATGATCTCGAAGGAGTCGGCCAGCCGGCGGGTGTCGGCCAGGACCAGGGCGCCGACCGCGCCACGGGCGATGTCCTGCCAGAGCGGGAAGAAGCGGCGCTGGCCGGGGGTGCCGAACATGTAGAGCACCACCTGGCCGGGCAGGGTGAGGCGGCCGAAGTCCACCGCCACCGTGGTGGTGGCCTTGCCGGGCGGCAGCGCGGTGTTGTCGACGGGGGCCCCGGTCTCGGTCATCGCCTCCTCCGTGTGGAGGGTCGGGATCTCCGAGAGGGTGCGGATGAGCGTCGTCTTGCCGACGCCGAACGGGCCGGCGACGACCAGCTTCATCAGCGTCTGGTCGCGGTCGGGCAGGTAGCCCACGCGGCCCGGCCGGCCGGTCCCGGGCCGGCTGCCTGCCTGGCTGCCGGCGTGATCGGCGGGGCCGCCGGGGCCGCCGGCCGGGCTGCCGGAGCCGCCGACCGGGCCGGCGGGGCTGCCGGCGCTACCGGAGAGTGCGGAGTCCAACGAGGAGCCTCTCGACGATGGAGCGGTCGGTCTGCTGGGCGCGGGGGATCGGGGCGCGGGCGCGGAGACAGCCCGCCTCGACCAGGTCGGCCGCGAGGAATACGGTGGCGCTGACCGGGAGCCGCAGGTGGGCGGCGGCCTCCACCACGGTCAGCGCGCCGGGTTGCAGCAGCTCCCAGAGCCGCCGGTGCTCACCCTCCAGGTCCTGCAACGCCGGTGGCGGTTCGGCGCCGGTGGCGTGCAGCACGGTGAGCCGCTCGAAGCCCTCGGTGCCGGGGCGGGTCCGGCCTCCGGTGGCCAGGTAGGCGGGGACCATCCGCCTGCGGGGTACGGCGGTCATGACCGGGCGCTGGCGTCCTGCCGCCTGGCCGGGCTCGCCAGGGCGTGGCCCAGGGCGGCGACCTGGACCTGCATCTGGTAGGCCACATTGCCGAGTTGGGCCTCCGGGGTGGTGAACACCGCCAACGAGGTGTTCTCGCCGGCCGGGACGACGATGGCGAAGCCGAGGTCGGACTCGACCACGGTCTGCGCCAGCCGGGGCTGCTCGGTGTCGGTGAACGCGGTGGTGAACGCGCGGGCGGCGGCGTGCACGGTGGCCGTCATCGCGGCGACCCGCTCGGCGGAGGCGCGGCCGAGGCCGTCGGAGGCGCCCTCCACGAGGCCGTCACCGGTCGCGATGACCGCGTGCAGGACGCCCGGCAGCTCGAGTAACGGGGTCAGCACCCACGAGATCTCGTCGGTGGCGGTAAGGCTGGGCGTGCTGCTCACTGCTCGGCTCCTTCGGAGTGCTGGGCGGGGCGGTGGCCGGTCGGGCCCTGGCGGGCGGCCTCGGGGCCGGTGTGGTCGGCGGTGCCGGCGGCGGGGGCCGGGCCGTCAGCGCCGACGGCGTCCGGGTACCGGGTGTCCGGGTACCCGGCGTCCGGGCGCCCGGCGTCGGTGGCCGCCGCCTTGGCGACGGCGGCCCGGCCGGAGCCGGTGCCCTGTTGCAGCGCCTGCCAGCGGGCGGCGGCCTCTTCGGGGGTCCGACCGGCCGGGCCGGTGAGCGTGTCGTCCGGCGCACCGGCCGGCGCGCCCTCAACGGCCCCGGCGGCCCCGGTGCCGGCCGGCGGCTGGGCGAGCGGCTGGCGCCTGCGCCGGCTGGGCAGGCCGCTGCCGTCGGACGGCACCTCGTGCACCGGCGGCACGACGTGCATGGCCGGCACGGTGTGCCGAGGCGGCAGATCGTGCCCGTCCGGCACGTCGTGCCGGTTCTGCTCACCGGGCTCGGCGCGCGGCGCCGGCACCACCTGGACGGTCGGCGCGGGGGCTGGCCCCGTCCCGGCGCGCAGCGGCAGCGGGGTGAGCACCGAGAGCGGCTGCTCCTCGTCCACCACGGTCAGCAGCCCGGCCGGGATCCGCACGATGGTCCGCATGCCCCCGTACGGCGAGGGCTCGATGTGGCAGGCGAAGCCGTACTGCCGGGCCAGCTTGCCGGCCACCGCGAAGCCGGTCTTCGGCGGGTTGCCCAGCTCGGTGAGCAGCACCTCGGGCGGGCCGGCCAGCAACCGGCGGGCCCGGCGCAGCTGGTCCTCCTCCATGCCGATGCCGCTGTCGTCGATGATCACCAGCGCTCCGCGGCCGCCCTGCTGGACGGTGACCGGGACGTCGGTCTCCGGGTGCGAGTACGCGGTGGCGTTGGCGAGCAGCTCGGCGATGGTGATGGCGAGCGGCTCGGCGGCCCGGGCGACCACCGCAAGCCGGTTCTCCCGCAGGTGGTTGGCCACCTTGATCCGGGCGTAGCCGGGCACCCGGGAGAGCGCGCCGAGCACCACCTCGGCCAGCGGCGAGTCGGTCCGGGCCAGGCCCGGCCAGGCCTCGCAGAGCACAGCGATGGTCTGGATCCGGCGCAGCGCGACCTCGTTGCGGAAGTCGAGCTCCAGCAGCCGGGGGTCGTCGTTGTCGTGCTGGAGCTGCTGGACCAGGCTCTGGATCTGGTACAGCAGTGTCTGGATCTTGGAGGTGGCCCCGCGCATCGCGGCCCGGGCGGCGGCGTCGACCCGCTCGCGCTCGTCGGTGACGGCGGTGGTGGCGGCGTCCAGGACGGCCTGGAGCACCCGCACGGCCTCGGGGCCGACGGCCTGCGGGTCGAGCGCGCCGTCGGCGGGCGCGTTGGGGTGGATGAGCCGCAGCGCGGCGGCGCTCACCCGCTCGGCGGCGAGGTGGCCGACCTCGGCGAGCAGGGCGCGGGCCCGCTCGTCGGCCTCCGCGGCCCGCCGGACGGCCTCGGCGGTGCGGTTCTCGGCCGCGCGGGCGTGCAGGTCGGCCTCGGCCGCGCGGTGCTCCGCCTCGGCGGTGCGCTGGTCCGCCTCGCGGACCCGGCCCTCCGCGGCCAGCGCCCTGGTCTCGGTGCGCTGCACCTCCTCGGTGGCCCGGCGGGTGACCGCCTGCGCCTCGCGCAGCTGCTGTTCGCCGCGGGCCAGCCGGCCGTCGGCGGCCCGGGCACGTTCCTCGCCGTGGGCGGCGGCCGTCTCGGCGGCGGTGGCCCGGGCGAGCGCACGGGTCCGTAAGCGGGCCAGGACACCGGCCGCCGCGAGCGCGGCGACCGCGAGCACTGCCAGGGCGAGCAGCGCGATCTGCATCATCGAAGTCCTCGGACGTCCTCAACGAAGGGGCTGGGGGGCGGGTCGGCGCCGGCGGGGCGCCGGGTCAGGCGGGGGCGTCCTGCCGGGGCCGCGGCGGGCGGCCGGCGTCCTCGTCCAGCTCCTTGGCCACGAGGGCGACCTGGCTCATCGCCTCCAGGACGTTCGGCACCTCGCCGCCGTCCAGGTGCCGGTACTCGGCGGCGACGGTGAGCACCAGGCGCTCGGGCAGGCCGAGTTCGGGGTGGCGCTGCTCGGCGATGATCCGCCGGGCGGCGTCCAGCGCGGGTATCCCGGCGGTGTGCAGCGCGTGCGCGCGCTCGCGGACGTAGGCGAGGTAGGCGATGTGGGCCCGGACCCCGGCGCGGTCCAGCACCGGGCCGTGGCCGGGGACGAAGATCTCGGCGCCGGTGGCCAGGGCCTGCTCGCAGGCGCCGACGATGTTCTCCAGCGGGCCGGCCCAGTGCGAGGGGTGGTCGCCGGGCTGCTCGGGCGTCGAGCCGAAGATCACGTCACCGGTGAACACCGCGCGCTGGTGCGGCAGGTGGACGATCAGGTCGCCGCCGGTGTGCGCGGACGGCAGCGCGGTGATCTGCACGGGGTACTCCCCCACCCGGAGCTCCAGCTCACCGCTGAAGACGGTGTGCGGGTGGACGGGCTCGGTCGCCGACCAGTCGAACTGGCCGAAGTGGCGCCGGAGGTAGCCGCCGAGCAGCGATCCCGGGTCGCCGCCCGCGACCAGCGCGTGCTGCTGCTTCGGCGTCGGCTCGTAGTGGATGTGGCCCAGCGCCTCACGGGTGGCGATCACCTCGGCGTCCGGGAGCACGCCCGCGCCCCAGAGGTGGTCCCCGTTGGCGTGGGTGACGACGACCCGGTCGACGGTCACGCCGTCGGCCAGCCGCTGCCGGCTCTCCGCGAGGAACTCCGCCGCGAGGGACGGGTCGTAGGGCGTGTCGATCCAGAGCGCGGTCCTCGGCGAGGCCAGCAGCCCGCAGTTGGCCAGCCCCCAGCCGCGCTTGGGCGGAAGCCACACGTACAGGTCCTCGGCAATCGCGCTCACGTTCGCGCGGCTGATCGTCATATGCGCGATTATGCCGATGATGTGACAGGTGTGGAGCAAAACCCTTGTGATTCAAGCCATTTCCTGCCCCAGACCGTCCCGACCTGTCCCGCTTCGCACCGGCACGCTGCGGGCCGCTTCGTCTCAATGCGGGACGGGGTCGGCCGGCGGAGCAGGACGCCGCACGGCCCGCCCTCACACCGCCGGCAGGATCCGGCAGACCTCCACCGTCACGTCGACCGTGTCGAGGCCGATGACCCGCCCCTCCACCGCGGCGAATCCTTTCTCCCCGCTGCGGAACAGCGCCGCCAACGGCGACTTCCGGCCCGCGGCCGCCAGTGCCTCCACCGCCATCGCCGAGCCGAAGGCGAAGACCCCGCACACCACGATGCAGGGGGCGTGCCGGGAGGTACGGGTCACGAAGACGAAGCCGTGGTCCCGGATCAGCTCGTCCGCGGCGTTGTACTGCGCCTCGAAGGTCATCCCGCCCCACCGGGCCCGGGCCGCCTCCGGGTACTCGATGCAGAAGTCCGGGAATGCGGCGCCGAGCACGGTCGCCGAGTACGGGTTGACGCTCGGGCCGCCGATCGAGAACGTCGGCATCCTCGGGTCCTGCGAGCCGGCCGCGACCAGTTCTATCGTCGCCTTCCGGTTGACCTTCCGCAGCAGGTCGATGAGTTGGGCGATCGCCCGCGCCTCGGCCATCGGCATGAAGAGGACGTTCTTCGGGCCCCGGCTGGTCAGCCGGCGGCCGTCCTTGGCGAAGGCGAACTCCGCCACCTCGATGCTGGGAGTGATGATCTGCACCCGGCTGTACGACGCCAGCAGCGCACGGAGGAAGCCGTAGCGCAGGAAGAGCCGGGCGCGGGCGAGGGAACGGGCCGCGAGAAAGCCGATCACGGCCGGAACGAACCCGACCAGGACCTGAAGCAGGATCTCCATACCATCCCCCGCACGGAAGACTCGGGCACGAACTGTCTGCCGTGAGGTGATGCCCCGTAGAACACCAGGAACTCCCGGCACTGCAGTCCACCCGGCGCCCGAGGCGGAAAGTGCGCCTTCTTCACTCCTTCGGGTGCGGCCACTCCTTCGAGTGCGGCCGCGCCGTGCCCTCGCGCCGGCCCAACCTCCCGAGCGGCTCTCAGCCGTCCAGCCGCTTGATGAACTTCCGCTCGCTCGCGCAGCGCTCGTACCCGAGCCACTCGTTGATCGCGAGCATCGGCGCGTTGGTCGCGTCGTTGCTGGTGTACGCCCGCCGGTAGCCGGCCGCCTGCGCCCGGCGCAGCGACTCCAGCTTGGCGAGCTTGGTCAGGCCCCTCCCCCGGAAGTCCCGCCGGCAGGCCGAGAACGCCGACCAGTAGCGGTCCACGCCGTCCGTCTGCACCGCACTGAACGCGACCGGCTCGCCGTCGAGGACGGCGACCATGGTCAGCTCGCGGTCCAAGTCCGGCCGGGCCCAGGCGCCGTTGAGGAACTCCTCGTAGTCCGCGGCGTCCATCTCGACCTCGCCCGGCTCGTCGCGGATCGCGTCCGCCTCGACGACGAAGATCGGGTACGGGTTGTCCACCCACTCGCTCGCCGGGCGCAGCTCGACACCGGCCGGCAGCGCGGGGGCGACCGGGAGCGGCAGCGCGAGGTCACGCCCGGCGAAGTGGGCCGTACGCCCGGCGGTGAAGCCCCGGTTCGCGGCGAACCGCAACGCGTCCGGCTCCTCGTCCACCCAGCTGTGCACCTCGACGACGCCGTGCTCGGCCAGGTACGCCTCGGCCGCGGCCAGCAGCGCGGTGAACGCGCCCCGCCGCCGGTACGCGGGCAGGATGCTGCCGTTGGCGTAGCCGACACCCTTGGTGGTCGTACCGGTGACCAGGCCGCAGCGCAGCGCGCCGGCCACCTGGCCGTCGACCTCGGCGACCAGCGTCCGGTGGTGCTGGTCGGGCGGGAAGTTTGCGTCCATCCACCGGAACACCTCGGGGGTGAGCACCAGGTGCTCACGGCCCGCGCTGTGGGCGGCGGCCACGGCCTCGGCGTCGGCCGGGCGGAAGTCACGGATCGTCAGTGGCGTCATAGGTGCGTCACGGTAGCGCCCCGCAGGCGCGGTTCGCCTCCGAATTTCCGCCCCACCTGCGGCTCTGTGCTCCGGAGGGGACCGAAGTCCCTCACCGCCGGGCCGGCAAGCTCAAATAATGCTCTGAGAAGACCGGGTGAGGCTTGGCAGCCGCCGCACCCGGGGACATCCTCAGCAGCACAGCCCGGTCCGGCCCTGCCGACGACGTCCGCGCCGACCGAAGGCTCCCCACCCAGCCCTCCGAAGGGGGCGCACCGATGACCTCCCCTGCACTGAAAGCGCCCACGAAGGGCCCCGCGCCCGCCCGGGGCGCCCGCGCCGCCCAGGGCAGCGACAACCCGGCCACCACGCTCGGCGTGGGCCTCGGCTGGCGCAGCGAGATCGACGTCGTGGTCGAACGCCAGCCCGGCCTGGACTGGGTCGAGGTGGTCGCGGAGAACATCTGCGCCGGCCACCTGCCCGAGTCGCTGCGGATCCTGCGGGCGCGCGGCGTCACCGTGATCCCGCACGGCGTCTCGCTCGGCCTGGGCGGTGCCGACCGGCCCGACCCGACCCGGCTCGGCAGGCTCGCCGAGGCCGCCGGTGCGCTCGGCTCGCCACTGGTCACCGAGCACCTGGCGTTCGTCCGGGCCGGCGGCCTGGAGGCCGGACACCTGCTGCCCGTACCGCGCTCGCGCGACGCCCTCTCGGTGATCGCCGAGAACGTCCGGATCGCGCAGGACCAGCTGCCGGTGCCGCTGGCGCTGGAGAACATCGCCGCCCAGCTGGCCTGGCCGGACGACGAGCTGACCGAGGGGCAGTTCCTCGCCGAACTGGTCGAACGCACCGGCGTCCGGCTGCTGATCGACGTCGCCAACCTGCACACCAACCGGGTCAACCTCGGCGTGGACCCGGCCGCCGAGCTGGACCGCCTGCCGCTGGAGGCCCTCGCCTACGTCCACGTGGCGGGCGGGCAGCTGGTGGACGGCGTCTGGCACGACACCCACGCCCACCCCGTCACCGAGCCGGTGCTGGAGGTGCTGGCCGAGCTGTGCGCGCGGGTCGCACCGCCCGGCGTCCTGCTGGAGCGGGACGCCGACTTCCCGCCACCCGCCGAACTGGCCGCCGAACTGGACGCCATCCGGCGCGTACTGGACGGGGCCCGGCGCCATGGCTGACCGGCCCGAACCCGCGGAGCCCGACGCCGCCCGCGCCCGGCTGGCCCGGCGCCAGGAGGAGCTGCTGGCCGCCCTGGTGGCCGGCGGGCCGGTACCGCCCGGCTTCGACCCGGCGCAGGTCCGCGCCCAGTCCGCCGGCCTGGCCGCCAAGCGCCGCGACACCGCCGCCAAGGTGGCGCCGGAGCTGCGCCGGGTGCTCGGCCGGCAGTACGGACCGCTCTTCCTCGCCTACGCGGGCACCCACCCGCAGACCGGCGGCTACCGCGCCGACGCCCGCGCCTTCGCCGCCTGGGCGCTCGACGACGACCCGCCCCGGAGCGGCCGCAGGCTCGGCCCCGAGGAGCGCCGGTCGCTGGAGCAGTGGCTCCACGGCCCCGCCCCGGAGCAGCCGCCCGGCCCGCTCACCCGCCTGCGCCGGGCCCTGCTGCCCGCCCGCCGGCCCCACTGACCCTCTCCACTCATTCACCACCGGGGGAAACCGCCCATGTGGCACAACACGTACTTCCTCGTACCCGCCGTCCTGCTGGTCGCCGCCGCGCTCTACGCGTCGCAGACCAAGCAGCTGGTCAAGAAGGTCCCGTACGCCAAGGGCCTGCCCGGCCGCGGGCTGCCGCTGCTGGACACCGCGTTCCTCTCCGGCGGTCCCGGCCGGGTCTTCGACACCGCGTTCGTCCGGATGCACCAGGCGGGCCGGGCCGTCGTCAACCGGGCCGGCCTGGTCACGCTGACCACCGAGCAGCCGTACGACGCCGTCGACCTGGCGATCATCGAGGCCGCCGGTCCCGACAGGCAGCGGGGGCTCCTCGGGCTGCGCCGCGACGTGATGCGCTCGCCCGCCGTCCAGGAGCTGGGCGACAAGCTCGCCGACCGCGGGCTGATGCGCAACCCCGTCCGGCTGCGCCGGGCCAAGGCCGCGCGCCGGCTGCTCTGGCTCGCCCTGCTCGCTGTGGTGGTGAGCACTGTCCTCGCCTACGTCCTCGACAACGGCGACGCGGACGCGGACCGTCCGGCGATCTGGGTCCCGGTGGTCCTGCTGGCCTTCGGGCTGGTCTCGCTGATCGCGACCTGGCCGCTCAAGGGCCGGATCACCCCGGCCGGACGCCGCCAGCTCTCCCTGATGACCACCGGCAGCCCGTGGAAGCCCAGCACCGGCCTGGCACCCCGGTCGACCGGGAGCGCGCTGCTCGGCGCGATCGCGCTCGGCGGGCTGGCCGGGGCCGGGCTGGAGGACGCGGAGCTGCAGGAGGCGATGCTCGCCGCCGCCGCGGCCGACATGGCCGCCGCCAGGGCGGCGGTCGGCGCGTCCTCGTCGTCCTCGTCGTCCTCGTCGTCCTCCTCGTCCTCCTCCGGCTCCTCCTGCGGCTCCGCGGCCATCTGGTGCGGCGGCTCCTCCGACTCCGGCGCCGGCTCCTCCGGTTCGAGCTGCGGCAGCAGCAGCTGCGGCTCCTCCTCCGGCAGCTGCGGCTCGTCCTCGTCGTCCAGCTGCGGCTCCAGCTCCAGCAGCTGCGGCTCCTCGTCCTCCTCCTCCAGCTGCGGCGGCGGCAGCTCCTGCGGGTCCTGAGGCCCGCCGGCCTCGCGCGTCACAGTTCGGTATCGCGGTCCGGGAATCCGTTCCGCCCAGCGCGGAGGCGGGTCTACAACAAGCCCATGTGGTTGCTCTTCCTGATCCCGGCCTGCGCCGCCGCGGTGCTCTCCTGCATCCGGCTGGTCCGGATGACCGCCGCCGCCGACGCGCTCGCCGGCCAGGAGGGATCCCGGCCGCCCGAGGCGGTCGGGATCGGCCTGTACGAGACGGCGTACCTGGCGGGCGGCCCGGACCGGGTGGTCGAACTGGCCCTCGTCCTGATGGCCTCCCGCGGCCGGCTGCACCTCGCCCACACCGGCTGGACCACCGTGGTCGACCCCAAGGGGCGCAGCCGGCTGGAGCGGGCCGTCATCGCCGCCGCCGGCCCGGACGGCCAGTGCCGAACGGACGACCTGCGCCGGGCGATGGGCGCTCACCCCACCGTGCTGGAGATCGGCAGCCGGCTCGCCCTGGCCGGCCTGGCCACCCCCGCGCCGGTCCAGCAGCAGACCGTCCTGGTGATCCGGCAGGTCCGGCGGGCACTGCTGCTCTCACTGGTCCTGATGGCCGCCGCCGTCGCCGGCGGCGGCATATCGGACGGTGACGCGCTCGCGCCGCTCGCCTGGTTCTCGCTCCCGCTGGTGCTCACCTCGGGCACGCTGCTGATGGCCCGGGTTGACGTCTACCCCTACACCCGCTGGGCCTCCCCGGTCGGCCAGGAGGTGCTCCGCGAGGTCCGCCCGCCCCGCCAGCACGGCCTCACCGACGACGACGAACGCGAACTCCTCACCGCCGTCGCCATGATCGGCCCCGCCGCCCTCCCCGACGCCCGCCTCCGCGCGGCCCTGCGCCACCGGCACTGACCGTGCCACCGGAACGCACAAGGGCCGGCTCCCCGTCGGGGGAGCCGGCCCTGCGGCCACATCGGGCCGTTGCTCAGACCAGGCCGTTGAGGAGCTCGCTCACCGGCTTGCGGCGGCCGGTGAAGAACGGCACCTCCTCGCGGACGTGCAGCCGGGCGCGGGACGGGCGCAGGTCGCGCATCAGGTCGACGATCCGGTGCAGCTCGTCCGCCTCGAAGGCGAGCAGCCACTCGTAGTCGCCGAGCGCGAACGAGGCCACCGTGTTGGCCCGCACGTCCGGGTAGCCGCGCGCCATCTGGCCGTGCTCGGCGAGCATCGCGCGCCGCTCGGCGTCCGGCAGCAGGTACCACTCGTAGGAGCGGACGAACGGGTACACGCAGACGTAGTCACGCGGGCGCTCGTCGGCGAGGAACGCCGGGATGTGCGACTTGTTGAACTCGGCCGGGCGGTGCAGCGCCATGTTCGACCAGACCGGCTCCAGCTCGCGGCCCAGGCCGGTGCGGCGGAAGCGGTTGTACGCCTCCTGGAGGTCGTCCGAGTCCGCCGCGTGCCACCAGACCAGGATGTCGGCGTCCGCGCGCAGACCGGACACGTCGTAGGTGCCGCGCACCGTGACGTCCTTCGCGTCGAGCTGGGCGAACAGCTCGTCCACCTCGGCGGCCAGGGCGGTGCGGTCCTCGGGCAGCGCGCCCTTGAGCTTGAACACCGACCACATGGTGTAGCGGATGACCTGGTTCAGGTCGCGCGCCTTCTTCTTCTCGGGCTGCTGCTCCGGCTGCTGCTCAACGGTCTCAGTCATGCGCCCATTGTCCTCTCCGTGACGTTCTCCCCGGTCGGCGGGGTCAACACTTTGTCGAGCGCGGCGACGGCCGCCCGTGCGCTCGCGATGCACGCCGGAATGCCCACTCCGTCGTACGCGGCCCCGCAGAGCGCCAGCCCGCCCACCCGGCCGGCCGCCGCCCGGATCCGGGCCACCCGGTCGAGGTGGCCCACCGGGTACTGCGGCAGGCCGGCCCGCCAACGGGTGACGGCCGTGTCGTACGGCCGGGCGGTCAGGCCGATCGCCTCGCGCAGGTCGGCCAGCGACTGCGCCACCAGCTCCTCGTCCGCCAGCTCCAGCGGCTGCTCCTCGCCCAGCCGCCCCAGCGAGGTCCGCAGCACGAACGTGTCCGGGGCCGAACGCTCCAGCCAGCCCCACTTGTTGGACGAGAAGGTGGACGCCTTGATCCGGCGGCCGTCCACCGGCGGCACCAGGAAGCCACTGCCGGCCGGCGGCTCCGGCAGATCCGCCCGCCGGAACGCCAGGGTCACCAGCGCCATCCCCGCATACTCGACGGTGTCCAGCTCGGCCGCCGCCACCGGGGCCTCGGTGCGCAACAGCCGGGCGGCGACGGGCGCGGGTACGGCCAGCACCACGGCGTCCGCCCGCAGAGTCCCGCCGTCGCCGGTCACCACCCGCCAGCCATCGGCGGTGCGGCGCAGCTCCGCCACGGCGGTGCGGGTGCGCAGGTCGACACCGGCCTTCGCGCAGGCCTCGGCAACCGCCCCGGGCAGGGTGCCGATACCGCCGCGCAGGCCCTGGAAGACGGGCGTGGAGACGGTCTGCGGCCGGGTGGCCAGCTCGTGCACTCCCTCGACCAGCGAGCCGCCGCCACGGGCGATCGACAGCAGCTGCGGCACCGCGGCGCGCAGCGAGATCCGGTCCGCGTGCCCGGCGTAGACGCCGCCCAGCAGCGGCTCCACCAGTCGGTCCACCACCTCGCGGCCCAGCCGGTCGGCGACGTACCGGCCGATCGCGACATCGTCCCCGACGCCCTCGCCGGTCCCCTCGTGCCGGGCCCGCTCCAACCCCTCGGCGGTGAGCACCCCGGACTTCGCGAGCGCCTCCAGGTCACCCGGGACGCCCATCACCTGCCCGCCCGGCAGCGGCCGCAGCGCGCCACGCGTCCAGATCGCGGCCTTGGCGGTGGTCGGCGGCTCCAGCTCCGCGCCCAACCCGACCGCCCGCGCCAGCTCGACCGCCTCCGGCCGCCGGGCCAGCATCGACTCGGCCCCGAGGTCCACCCGGACCCCGCCGACCTCCCCGCCCAGCAGTTTCCCGCCGAGCCGCTCCGAAGCCTCCAGCAGCGTCACCCGCGCCCTCGCGTGCTCCCCCGCCGCCCCACCGAGAAACGCGGCCGCGGCCAGCCCCGCGATACCCCCGCCGATCACCACGACCTGTGCTTGCGCCATGCCCCGCAGTCTCGCAGGTCCTTACACCTTTACCTCACTCCGCCCGCTTCCGTGCCTTCGGCGCGGGCACGAGCGCGTCGAGATCGATGTCGACCGGAAACGGCACCGGACGCTGCAACCGGCCGCGGAAGATCCCGGCGGCAACGTACGCCGTGGTGGGAACGTCCAGTTCATAGACGTGCACCACCGGCAGGCCGTCCTCCTCCTCGATCACCCAGTAGTGCGGGATGCCGGCCTCGGCGTACTTGCGCAGCTTGACGGTGCGGTCGCGGTGCGCGGACTCCGGCGAGACGACCTCGACGACGAGCGAGACCTCATCGGGAGTGAACTGAGTGCGCCCAGGATCGAATTCGGCGGTGGTGACGATCACGTCCGGCTCAGGTCGGTTTCGTTTGTCGAGCTTGATCGTCATCTCCCGACCGGCCCTGCTGCCCGGCGGGACCTGACCACGCAGCGCGACCACCAGGTCGGTGACGAGCTCCCCGTGCCACCAACGCTGGGGGGACATCATGAAGACCAGTGCTCCATCGATCAGCTCGGTGTGCCGCGGTGCCTGCGGCAGATGGTCGAGGTCCTCGGCGAACCAGCCCTCCTCGCGAGGCGGGTACATCCACTCGGGCATCACGCTCATGTCCTCACGGTAGCCCGTGCGGTTCGGCCCAGGGCCCCTTCGAGGGGCCTTCACCCGTCTCCGTGACGGAAGGAACCCGGCCGCAGGCGGTGAGTGCTCGCCTTAGGCTCCCCGGCATGGAACGAATTCTGGTGAGCGCCTGTCTGGCCGGGGTGCCGTGTCGGTACGACGGGCGGGCGAAGACGTCGGAGGCGGCGGTCGGGCTGGTGGCGGACGGGCGGGCGGTGGTGGTCTGTCCGGAGGTGGCGGGTGGGCTGGCGACGCCGCGGGCGGCGGCGGAGATCGTCGGCGGGGACGGGGCGGACGTGCTGGACGGGCGGGCGCGGGTGGTGGACGCGACGGGGACGGACTGCACGGAGGCGTTCCTGGACGGGGCGCGGCAGGCGCTGGCCGCCGCCGAGGCGGCCGGGGCGCGGCGGGCACTGCTGATGGCGCGCAGTCCGTCGTGCGGGTGCGGTCAGGTCTACGACGGCAGCTTCGGCGGGCGGCTGCGTGCCGGGGACGGGGTGACGGCGGCGCTGCTGCGGCGGGCGGGGGTCGAGGTGACGGCGGGACAGGCCGGGTAGCGCCTTGTCCGGGCCGCTGCCGAGCCGTGATCGAGTTGCGATCTCCGGGGCGGGTCCGATCCGGCGGCTCCTCCGTCCAATTGGTCTGGGCATCCCGATCGGGGCGCCGGACAGGGGACTTGGGGAGGCTCGACGTGGTGCGAGGACGGCTCGGGGCAGGGCGTAGAGCGGTGGCGGCGGCCGCGGTGGTCGCCGCCGTGGTGCTGGTCGGGGGGTGCGGCGCCGGGGGCACAGAGCGCGGTGTGGACAGTGCGGCGGCGGCCAAGCAGGGCGCGGCCGCCCCGGCAGCCGGTGCGCCTGCGGTGGGTGCGCCGGCGGTGGGCGCGGCCCCCGCGCAGCCCTCGGCCGCCGAGAGGCCGGGTGCGCCGGCGACCGGCGGAGCGGGGCAGCCGGGCGCCGTCACGGTGGCCGACACCCGGCTGATCGCGTACACGGCGCAGGTGTCACTGCGGAGCAAGGACGTCGCCGGGGTGCTGGCGAAGGCGCGGGAGCTGGCGGCCTCGGCCGGGGGCTACGTCGGCGCGGAGACGGTGAGCGGCGGGGGCGACGAGAACGCCGGGCAGAGCGGCCAGATCACCGTCAAGGTGCCGTCGGCGGCCTTCCCGCAGACGCTGGACCAGCTGGCCGCGCTCGGCGAGGTGCTGTCGCGCAAGAGCCAGGCGGACGACCTGACCCAGCAGGTGGCGGACGTGTCGAGCCGGGTGCAGACCCAGCAGGCGAGCGTGGACCGGGTGCGGGCGTTGATGGCGCAGGCGAAGTCGCTGGGCGAGATCACCAGCCTGGAGAGCGAGTTGAGCCGGCGCGAGGCGGATCTGGAGTCGCTGCAGAAGCAGCTGAAGGAGTTGTCGGCGCGGACGTCGCTCTCCACCGTCACGCTGGACGTGCGGCGCGAGCCGAAGCCCGTGCAGCACGACGCGCCGGACGCGAAGAAGAAGGACGGGGGCTTCTGGGCGTCGGTCGGCTCCGCGCTGGGCGGCGGCTGGGACGTACTGGTCGCGGTCGTGCGGGCGATCGCGATGGCGATCGCGGCGGTGGCGCCGTTCCTGCTGGTCCTGGGGCCGGCGGGGCTGGTGTTCCGGCTGGTCCGCCGGCGCCGGTCGCCCAAGCCCGCGGGACCCGCGGAACCCGCAGTACCGGCAGGCCCGGCAGCACCGGCAGGACCCGCAGGACCGGCGGCACCCGAGGCGCCGCCGGCGCCCGCCCACCTGCCCCACCAGCAGCAGGTCCGGCCGGCAGAGGAGCAGCAGGACTCCTGAACACAGCGGCGGGGGGCCCCCCCCACAAAAGGGGCACCCCCAAAGCACCAGCGGGGGGGGGTGCGGGCGTGC
>NZ_JBVJCO010000011.1:7053-10261 GCF_055588525.1 Kitasatospora sp. NPDC041988 | reverse complement strand
ACCGAACCGGACGCCACCACCCCACCACACAAAACAAGAAAAGGGAAGACGAAAAGGAAACCAACGCAACTCAAAACAACCGGGCGCCGCCCCCTTCCGGGAAGGGGGCCCGCCGCGAAGTCCGGTGCGGGGGTCAGCGCGCGCTGGCCTCGTGCACGAACGCGACCAGCCGGCTGAGCGCGTCCGGATCCATGCTGGGCAGCACGCCGTGGCCGAGGTTGAAGATGTGGCCGCTGCTGCCGAGTGCCTGGGCGGCGTGCAGCACCTCGCGGGCCTTGGTCTCGACGGCCTTGGTGGGCGCGAAGAGCACGGCCGGGTCGAGGTTGCCCTGCAGTCCCTTGCCGGGGCCGACCCGCTCGGCGGCGACGTTCAGCGGCACCCGCCAGTCGACGCCGACGATGTCCGCGCCGGCCTGGCCCATCAGGCCGAGCAGCTCACCGGTGCCGACGCCGAAGTGGATGCGCGGCACGCCGTAACCGGCGACGGCATCGAAGACCTTGGTGCTGGCCGGCATCACCGAGCGGCGGTAGTCGTCCGGGGCGAGCGAGCCGACCCAGGAGTCGAAGAGCTGGACGGCGGAGGCGCCGGCCTCGATCTGCACCTTGAGGAAGGCCGAGGTGATGTCGGCGAGGCGGTCGACGAGGGCGGCCCAGAGCTCGGGCTGCCCGTACATCATGGCCTTGGTGTTCTCGTGGTTCTTGGACGGGCCGCCCTCGACCAGGTAGCTGGCGAGCGTGTAGGGGGCGCCGGCGAAGCCGATCAGCGGGGTGGAGCCGAGCTCGTCGACGAGCAGGCCGACCGCCTCGGTGATGTACGGGACGTCGTCGGGCTCCAGCGGGCGGAGCCGCTTGAGGTCCTCGGCGGTGCGGATCGGGTCGGCGATCACCGGGCCGATGCCGGGCTTGATGTCGACGTCGATGCCGATGGCCTTGAGCGGCACCACGATGTCGCTGAAGAAGATCGCCGCGTCCACCTTGTGCCGGCGCACCGGCTGGAGGGTGATCTCCTTGACCAGCTCGGGCCGCATGCAGGACTCCAGCATGGGGATGCCCTCGCGGACCTTCAGGTACTCGGGCAGCGAGCGGCCCGCCTGGCGCATGAACCACACCGGGGTGTGCGGCACCGGCTCGTGCCGGCAGGCGCGCAGGAACGCGGAGTCGTGCGCGGCGCCGCGGCGCGCGGGGGGCTGCTGACCGGTGGTGGTGCCAGCCTGGGTGGCTGCCGTGGTGTCTGCCGTTGTCTCGCTCACGGTTCAAATCTTCGCACGCGCTCCGGACCGGACTTCCCGGGCGGGCTCGTCGGTTCCTCCAAGATCTGGCCGGTTTGCCGTCCCGGCACGCCGCACAGGCAGAAGTTACGGCGATTACCCAGGTTTTCGACCTAGTCTTCGGGTCATGGCAGCGGTCGGCGGGCACCCCGCACAGGGTGGCGGAACAGGTGGCGGAACGAATCGGGAGGCGGCGCCGAGTGAGTTCCGGGCCGCGGTCGAGGCTCTGACAGGGGCGCGGCTGCGTCCCGAGCTCGAACTCTCCCCCGCCCCGGCGCCGCGCCGGCTCGCCCCGCACGCCTTCGCGCTGACCGCCTCGGTGGAGGTGGACGGCGAGGAGCTGGCCGACGGCCGGCTGGTGCTGCTGTACGACCCGGCCGGGCAGGAGGCCTGGAACGGGGACTTCCGCGTGGTGACGATGACCCGGGCGGAGCTGGAGCCCGAGATGGCCGGCGACCCGATGCTCTCCGAGGTCGGCTGGGCCTGGCTGCTGGACGCGCTGCAGGTGCACGGCGCCGGGTACGCGGAGCCGTCCGGGACGGTGACCAGGTGCGCCTCGCAGTACTTCGGCGCGCTGGCCGACCGCGCGTCGTCCACCGAGATCGAGATCCGGGCGTCCTGGACGCCGGCCGACGGCCGCTTCGATCGGCACCTCGCGGCCTGGGGGGATCTGCTCTGCATCAGCGCCGGCCTGCCGCCGGCCGCCACGGCGCCGCAGCCGGCGGCCGACGTTCCGTCACTCGGTGGGGTGGTCCCGATGCCCGCCCGCCGACGCCCGCGTTCGCACTGACGAGTGGTGTCCGGGCCGGTCGGCCCCGGCGGGCCCGCCGCCACCCCCAGGACTGACGGAGTGTGACTTCGGATCCGCTCTGCGTCAATTAACCGGTCGAAACCGACTGATCTGCGCCGGATCTGATCGATTTTGTGCGATTTCGAGGCATGTCGTAATCAGTCACCTGCGCGATTTGTCCGTATTGTTACTCACTAGATCGTGATCTTTCGCTAAAGCCGGGCACGGTTGCTGCCGAAGCAGACTGTGACCCTTTCCAAACGCGGAACACTCCGACCGCCCCCATCGGGGTTCCGTCCGCCACTCCCCGCAGGAGGCCTGGTGTCGGTCCTTCTTGAGCACCCCGCAAACGTGGTCGCCTACCGCCCGACCAAGCCCACCGCCATGGTGGTCATCGCCGATCCCCGTGTCCGAAACACCGTCACCCGGCACCTCTGGGCGCTCGGCGTCCGCGACGTGATCGAGGTGTCCTCGATCGCCGAGGCCCGCCCCCGGGTCTCCACCCCGCGCGACATCTGCGTCGCCGACGTCCATCTCCCGGACGGCTCCGGGCTGACCATCCTGGCCGAGACCCGCGCCGCGGGCTGGCCCAACGGCCTGGCCCTCTCGGCCGCCGACGACATCGGCGCGGTCCGCAGCGCGCTGGCCGGCGGCGTCAAGGGCTACGTGGTCACCGGGACCAGGACCAACGTCGCAATGCCGGGCCGTCCCGGCCTGCCGATCGGCGCCGGCGGCCTGGCCGGCCGGATGCGCCGTCCCGGCATGCCGGGCGTGCCGGGTGCGGCCGGTGCGCCGGGCGCCCCCGGGGCCCCCGGTGCGCCGGGCACGCAGCAGGCCGCGTACCGGGAGCTCTCCGGCCGCGAGGTCGAGGTGCTGCGGCTGGTCGCCGAGGGCCAGTCCAACAAGGCGATCGGCGTCGCGATGGGCCTCTCCGCGCTCACCGTGAAGAGCCACCTCGCCCGGATCGCCCGCAAGCTGGGCACCGGCGACCGGGCCGGCATGGTCGCGGTCGCGCTGCGCACCGGCATCATCCACTGACCTGTCGGCGCGACCGCTGCGGGGGGGGGGGGGGGGGGGGGGGGGGGGGGGGGGGGGGGGGGGGGGGGGGGGGGGGCGAGGGGGGGGGGGGGGGGGGGGGGGAGGAGGGGCAC
>NZ_JBVJCO010000011.1:0-7043 GCF_055588525.1 Kitasatospora sp. NPDC041988 | reverse complement strand
CGAACGTCACGCTGGTGCTCCCCCCCCCCCCCCCCCCCCCACCCCCTCCCCCCCCCCCCCCCCCCCTCTCCCCCCCCCCCCCCCCCCCCCCCCCCCCCCCCCCCCCCCCCGCAGCCGCTTCCGGAGCCGCCCCGAGGCGAGCGGGCGGCGACGCCCCGAGCGGGCCCAAAGCAGCAGCCGGCCCGCCCCGAGCGCCCCGGAGGCGAGCGGGCGGCCCCGCCCCGAGCGGGCCCAGGGCGACCGGGCGGCCACACGGGCATATTCACCGACCCGGTCTGACCAGTCCGACAACACTCCCGGCCGCGAGGTCCGTCGTACCCTTGGTGAGTGACCGACGCCGTAGCAGCCATCCCAGAAGAAGCAGCCCCGGTCCCGCTCCTCGAACCGAAGGAGGGGATCCCGCCAGTCGTGGCGGACGAGCGGGCGCTGGCCGCCGCCGTCGCCGCCTTCGCCGCGGGTACCGGACCGGTTGCCGTCGATGCCGAGCGGGCCTCCGGCTACCGCTACGGCCAGCGGGCGTACCTCATCCAGCTGCGCCGCGCGGGCGCAGGTACCGCGCTGATCGACCCGATCGCCTGCCCCGACCTCAGCGGGCTGGGCGCGGCCCTCGCGGACACCGAATGGGTGGTCCACGCGGCCACCCAGGACTTGCCCTGCCTGGCCGAGGTCGGCATGCGGCCCCAGCGCCTCTTCGACACCGAGCTGGCCGGCCGGATCGCCGGCTTCGCGCGGGTCGGCCTGGGGCCGATGACCGAGAGCGTGCTCGGGCTGAGCCTGGCCAAGGAGCACTCGGCGGTCGACTGGTCCACCCGCCCGCTGCCCGAGCCGTGGCTGCGCTACGCCGCCCTGGACGTCGAGGTGCTGGTCGAGCTGCGCGACGCACTCGAACAGGAGCTGGACGCCCAGGGCAAGCTCGACTGGGCGCTGGAGGAGTTCGCCGCGATCGCCGCCGCGCCGCGCCCGGCGCCGCGCACCGACCCCTGGCGCCGCACCTCGCAACTGCACAAGGTCCGCCGGCGCCGCCAGCTGGCCGTGGTGCGCGAACTCTGGCTCACCCGGGACCGCCTGGCGCAGGAGCGGGACGTCTCGCCGGGCCGGGTGCTCCCGGACGCGGCGATCGTCAACGCCGCGCTGGCCATGCCGCTCAACATCGCCGCGCTGCAGGCCGTCCAGGGCTTCGGGCCGCGGGTGCACCGCCGTCAGCTGGAGCAGTGGCTGGCGGCCGTGCAGCGCGGCCGGGAGGTCCCGGAGAACCAGCTGCCGCCGGCCTCCGCGCCGCACGACGGCCCGCCGCCGCCGCGCGCCTGGGCCGAGAAGGACCCGGTGGCGGCCGCCCGGCTCTCCGGGGCGCGGGCCGCGGTGAGCGAGCTGGCGGAGACGCACAACCTGCCGGCCGAGAACCTGATCACCCCGGACCTGGTCCGCCGGGTCTCCTGGGAGCCGCCGGCCGACGCGAGCGCCGCCAACGTGGCCGCCGCGCTGCGCCGGCTCGGTGCCCGGCAGTGGCAGGTCGACCTGGTGGCACCGGTGGTCGCCGCCGCGTTCGTCAAGGCGGCGGAGGAGCCGGGCCCGGCCGGGCCCGAACAGCAGGGCTGAGCGGTCGGCCGGCCCGAGCAGCAGGACCGGGCAGCAGGGCTGAGCTGCAGGACACGGAAGGGGATGCCGTTCGACGACGGCATCCCCTTCGTCGTGCCCGGACGGGGCGACGTGTCGCGGGACACACGCGGAGATCGGGGCGCCGGGCCTGGGCAGGTTGGTTACCGACCGGTAGCATGGCGGTGAAGCGGCGCCGCTCACGTCCTCTCTGCGACGGACGGCGGCAGCCTGCCCACCTCAACCTGTTGGTCCCTGGGAGGAGAGCCCCCGTGCCTCGTACCGCGAGGGACGTCGTCTTCGTCGATGGCGTCCGCACCCCGTTCGGCAAGGCCGGCCCGAAGGGCATCTACCACGAGACGCGCGCCGACGACCTCGTCGTCAAGTGCATCCGGGAACTCGTGCGCCGTAACCCGAACCTGCCCGTCGAGCGGATCGACGAGGTCGCCGTCGCGGCCACCACGCAGATCGGCGACCAGGGTCTGACGATCGGCCGCACCGCCGCCCTGCTGGCCGGTCTGCCGAAGTCCGTCCCGGGCTACTCGATCGACCGCATGTGTGCCGGCGCCCTGACCGCCGTCACCGCGACCGCCGGCGGCATCGCCTTCGGCGCGTACGACATCGTCGTGGCCGGCGGTGTCGAGCACATGGGCCGCCACCCGATGGGCGAGGGCGTCGACCCGAACCCGCGCTTCGTCTCCGAGAAGCTCGTCGACGAGTCCGCCCTGTTCATGGGCATGACCGCGGAGAACCTGCACGACCGGTTCCCGCACATCACCAAGGAGCGCTGCGACGCCTACGCCGTGCGCTCGCAGGAGAAGGCCGCCAAGGCGTACGCCAACGGCGACATCCAGCCGGACCTGGTGCCGATCTCGATCCGCAACACCAACCCCGAGGTCGGCGAGACCGGCTGGGGCCTGGCCACCGTGGACGAGCCGCTGCGCCCGGGCACCACGATGGAGAGCCTGGCGGGCCTCAAGACCCCGTTCCGCCCGCACGGCAACATCACCGCGGGCAACTCGGCCGGCCTGAACGACGGCGCCACCGCGTCGCTGCTGGCCGCCGAGGACGTCGCCGAGGAGCTCGGCCTCCCGGTCAAGATGCGCATGGTCTCCTACGCCTTCGCCGGCGTCGAGCCCGAGGTCATGGGCATCGGCCCGGTGCCGGCCACCGAGAAGGCGCTGGCCAAGGCCGGTCTGACGATCGACGACATCCAGGCCTTCGAGGTCAACGAGGCCTTCGCCGTCCAGGTGCTGGCGTTCCTGGACCACTACGGCATCGCGGACGACGACGAGCGGGTCAACCCGTTCGGCGGCGCGATCGCCTTCGGCCACCCGCTGGCCTCCTCCGGCGTGCGCCTGATGAACCAGCTGGCGCGCCGCTTCGAGCAGCGCCCGGACGTCCGCTACGGCCTCACCACGATGTGCATCGGCTTCGGCATGGGCGGCACCATCATCTGGGAGAACCCGCACTTCGAGGGTGGTAAGTAAGCATGAGCACCACTACTGAGCTGCTGCAGCACGGCGCCGAGCTGTTCCCGGGCGAGGTCGTCACCACGGCCCACGTCCGCCACCTGGACCTGCCGCTGCAGGCCGGCAAGCTGGCCCTGATCACCCTGGACAACGGCTTCGACCACACCAAGCCGACCACCTTCGGCCCGGGCTCGCTGCTGAAGCTGTCCGCCGCGCTGGACCAGGTCGAGGCCGAGGCCGCCGAGGGCAAGATCGTCGGTGTCGCCGTCACCGGCAAGCCGTTCATCTTCGCGGTCGGCGCCGACCTCAAGGGCGTCGAGCTGCTCAAGGAGCACGCCGACGCGCTGGCCATCGGCAAGGGCGGCCACGAGGTCTTCAAGCGGATCGCCGCGCTGCCCGTCCCGTCCTTCGCGTTCTACAACGGCGCGGCGATGGGCGGCGGCGTCGAGGTCGGCCTGCACTGCACCTACCGCACCGTCAGCGCGGGCGTCCCGGCGTTCTCGCTGCCGGAGGTCTTCCTGGGCCTCGTCCCCGGCTGGGGTGGCTGCACCATCCTGCCGAACCTGATCGGCCCCTCCAAGGCGATCAAGGTCATCATCGAGAACTCGATGAGCCAGAACAAGCAGCTCAAGGGCAAGGACGTGTTCGAGCTGGGGATCGCCGACGCGATCTTCGAGCCGGCCGACTTCCTGGAGCAGTCGCTGCTGTGGGCCGCCAAGGTCCTCAAGGGCGACGTCGTCGTCGAGCGCGAGGCGATCGACCGCGGCAAGGCCTGGGACGACGCCGTCGCCTGGGGCCGCCTGGTCGCCGACGCCAAGGTGCACGGCGCCGCGCCGGCCGCCTACAAGGCGCTGGACATCATCCAGCAGGTCAAGGACCAGGACCTGCAGGCCGGCTTCGACGCCGAGGACGCGGCCCTGGCCGACCTCATCATGAGCGGCGAGCTGCGCAGCGGCATCTACGCCTTCAACCTGGTGCAGCGCCGCGCCAAGCGCCCGTTCGGTGCGCCGGACAAGTCGCTGGCCCGCCCGGTCAGCAAGGTCGGCATCGTCGGTGCCGGTCTGATGGCCTCCCAGCTGGCGCTGCTCTTCGCCCGCCGGCTGGAGGTGCCGGTGGTCCTCACCGACATCGACCAGGAGCGCATCGACAAGGGCGTCGGCTACGTCCACGCCGAGATCGACAAGCTGCTCGGCAAGGGCCGGATCGGCAACGACAAGGCCAACCGCCTCAAGGGCCTGGTCACCGGCTCGCTCGACAAGGCGGCCGGCTTCGGCGACGCGGACTTCGTGATCGAGGCCGTGTTCGAGGAGATGGGCGTCAAGCAGACCGTCTTCGCCGACCTGGAGAACGTGGTCTCGCCGACCTGTGTGCTGGCGACCAACACCTCCTCGCTGTCGGTCACCGAGATGGCCTCGAAGCTGAAGCACCCCGAGCGGGTCGTCGGCTTCCACTTCTTCAACCCCGTCGCGATCCTGCCGCTGCTGGAGATCGTCCGCGGCGAGCAGACCGACGACGCCTCGCTGGCCACCGCCTTCGGCGTCTCGAAGAAGCTGAAGAAGACCTCGGTGCTGGTCAAGGACGCCCCGGCGTTCGTGGTGAACCGGATCCTGACCCGCTTCATGGGCGAGATCCAGGACATCATCGACGAGGGCACCCCGATCGCCACGGTCGAAAAGGGCGTCGAGCCGCTCGGCCTGCCGATGTCCCCGATCGTGCTGCTGGAGCTGGTCGGCCCGGCCATCGCGCTGCACGTCTCGGAGACCCTCCACCGCGCCTTCCCGGAGCGGTTCACCGTCTCCGAGAACCTCGGCAAGGTGGTCAAGGCCGGCAAGCGCGGCTTCTACACCTGGGTGGACGGCAAGCAGGTCCTCGACCCCGAGGTGCTGGAGCTGCTCTCCTTCGGCGACACCGTGCTGACCGAGGAGCAGGTGCTCAACCGCTCCCTGGAGGCCGTCGCGCAGGAGATCGGCCTGATGCTGGAGGAGGGTGTCGTCGCCGAGGCGCAGGACATCGACCTCTGCATGATCACCGGTGCCGGCTGGCCCTTCCACCTGGGCGGGATCACCCCGTACCTGGACCGTGAGGGCGTCTCGGAGCGGGTGACCGGCAAGCGGTTCCTCGCCCCGGGTGTGGCCTCGGTGCCCGCCTAGCAGTGACGCGAAGAGCCCCGGTGACCTGGAGGTCACCGGGGCTCTTTGGTGTGTGCCGCGCCGGGCCGTGCGGGCCGGGACATGCGGGCCGGGGCGTCTGTGGTCGGGCCGTCCGCACGGGCCGGGCCGTCTGCCCGGACCGCCGGGCCTCAGTGCTTGAGGCGGTAGACCACGGTGTCGGCGAAGACGCCGACCATCTCGTAGTGGGTGTCCAGCAGGTTCTCGATCCGCGGGATCTGGGTCGGCTGGTACGGCGCCAGCCCTGAGTCGTCCACCACGACCTCCGGGAGGCCGTTGGCGAGCAGCTCCTTGTCGAAGGTCTGCCAGGCGTTGCTGACGCTGTACTGCTCGCCGACGTTGAGGCTGCTGTCCTTGCCGCCGCTGTAGTTGGTCAGGAAGCCGGCCGTCAGGTAGCGGGTGGCCGGCTTGCGGTCGGCCAGCCAGTACAGCTCCGGGTGCATGCCCCAGACCAGCACGGTGTCCTTCGGCGTGGTCTGCGCGGCGACGGCGGTGGCCACCTCGGTGGTCTGGTTGAGCCGCTCGCCCGGCCAGGCCAGCGCCAGCGCCCAGAACACCGTGGCGGCGGCCGTGGTGTACGCCAGGACGGGCTTCCAGCGGATCGCCGAGGTGGCGACCGCGCCGGTGCCCAGCAGGACCAGCGGGGGCATCAGCTGGAGGTAGTAGTGGCCGAAGAAGTGGAAGCCCACGCTGACCGCGACCACCGAGGAGAGCAGCCAGACCCAGAGGTCGGCGGTGGAGCCGTGCTCCTCCCCCGCGACCGGCAGCGGGCGGTGGCGGTACTTCAGCCAGAGGCGGCGCCCGACCGGCAGCAGGAAGCCCAGGCCGGCCCCGACCAGGATCGCCGAGTTGCCGAGCGCCCGGCCGGTCATCTGCAGCCAGGCTCCGCCGAACGAGGCGTAGTCGCCGCTGCCGGTGACCACCCAGAACAGGAAGCCCTTGGGCTTGGTGAGGATGACCGCGACCAGCGCTATCGGCAGCGTGAAGCCGAAGCCGATCTTGAACAGCGCGGGCGGCCAGCGGACACCGCGCCGCCGGGTGTCCTGGAACAGCATCCAGAGCACCGGCAGCAGCACCGCGCCGCCGGTCTGCTTGGTCAGCGAGCAGAGTGCCACCGCGATGCCCGCGGCCAGCCAGCGGCGCCGCTCGGCGTACCGGAAGGCCGCCACCATGGCGGGCAGCATGAAGACCTCGAAGGTGGCCGCCTGGGTGTCCTCCGGGGAGAGCCCGATGGAGACCAGCAGGTAGAGCAGGCCGGCGCCGGCGCCCGCCCGGTTGCCCCAGCGGCCGCGGGCGATCGAGGCCAGCAGGATCGCGGTGCCCAGGTGCGCGACGACCGCCAGGGTCCGCAGCGGCCAGAGCGAGGCGGAGCCGAAGACGGCGAAGCAGGCCTGGTAGAGCCAGGGCAGCAGCGGGGGCTTCCGGTCGACGACGGTGTCGTACAGCACGCCGCCGTCCGCCAGCATCCGGGCCTGGGTGGCCAGGAACCCCTCGTCGGGGCTCCAGACCGGCCGGACGAAGGAGGGGATGTGGGTGGCGAGCGCGACCAGGGCCAGCACCGGCACCAGCCTCGTCCAGTAACCCTGGCGGACGCGGTCGGGCAGGCGCTCGGCTAGCCCGGCGAGGCGGGGGCGGGTGGGGGTCGGCACGGATGACAACCTACCGGGCGGGGGGGGGGGGGGGGGGGGGGGGGGGGGGGGTTGGTTGGGGGGGGGGGGGGGGGGGAGGGGCCGTACACCGGCGACGTGGTAAAGATCTCGACCCTCGCCGAGTGGAAGCCGCAGGGTCTCGCGGCCCGCCGAGTCGTCTG
>NZ_JBVJCO010000010.1:102176-222363 GCF_055588525.1 Kitasatospora sp. NPDC041988 | reverse complement strand
TTTGGGCTTCTTTTTGGTCGAGGACGGATCGAGGACCGACCCTGGTCGAACAGCTGTCGGACCTGGGCCCAACACTGTTCCGACCCGTTCGGGACCGGGGCCCGCCCCCCTGGTCCGGGGGTGCGCCCCCACGCGTTTGCGGACTCGGCTTTTGCACTGAGTACCGCTACCGGTACGGTCGGTCCCGCCGGGTCGAGACCGCCCGGCGGGCGCACCCCGCGCGCGGCGCGGCACACCGGAAGGGTCAGCGATGGCGATCGCCAAGGCAGAGCGGCTGATGAATCTCGCCCTGTGCCTGATGAACACCAGACGTCCGCTCTCCAAGAAGGAGCTGCGGGAGTCCATCGAGGCCTACCGCGAAGCCTGGCAGAACAGCAGCGAGGACGCCTTCAACCGGATGTTCGAGCGGGACAAGGACGACCTGCGCGAACTCGGACTCGTCATCGACGTCGACGAGAACGCCCTCGACGGCGAACTCGGCTACCTCGCCCGCGCCGACCGCAACCGCCTGCCGGAGATCGCCCTCGACGCCGAGGAAGCCGCCGCGCTCACCCTCGCCGCCCGGGTCTGGCAGCAGGCCAAGATGTCCGGCGCGGCCAGCGGGGCCCTCCAGAAGCTGCGCGCCGCCGGCGTGCCGTTCAGCGAGACCGAGGGCCGCACCGCACTCGAACCGCGCATCCCCGCGCGCGAGAGCGCCTTCGAACCGCTGCTCACCGCCGCCCGCGACCGCCGCCCGGTCACCTTCGAGTACCGCAAGGCCGGCGCCGCCGCCGTCGAGCAGCGCACCGTCGAGCCCTGGGCGCTGGAGTGCTGGCGCGGCCACTGGTACCTGGCCGGCTGGGACCGGGACCGCAGCGACGCCCGCGTCTTCCGGCTCAGCCGGATCACCGGCAAGGTCCGCGCCCGCTCCGGCGCCTTCCTCGGCACCGTCCCCGAGCACGTCGACGTCCGCGCCACCGTCGCCAAGTTCGCCGGCGAGGGCGCCACCGCCACCGCCGTGGTGCGGGTCCGCCGCGGAGCCGGCTTCCCGCTGCGCACCAAGGCGCTGAGCACCCGGCCGTCCGACGAGACCTGGGACGAGCTGGAGATCCCGTACGGCAACGGGCTCGGCGCCGACCTGGCGGAGTTCGGGCCGGACGTGCTGGTGCTCGGCCCGGAGGAACTGCGCGCGGACGTGATCGAGCGGCTGCGCGCGGTCGCCGGGGCCGGTGCTGTCGACGGTATTGAGGGAGTGCGGGCATGAGCAACGCGATCGACCAGACCCGGCGGATGCTCTCGCTGGTCACCTATCTGCGCGAGCGCCCCGGCGCCGAGGTGGCCGAGGTGGCCCGCGCCTTCGGCATCACCGAGCGCGAGCTGATCGGCGACCTCAACGTGCTGCCGATGTGCGGCACCAGCTTCCGCGGCGGCGACCTGCTCGACATCGACACCGACGGCGAGCGGATCTGGTGGCACAACGTCGACGACGTCGCCCAGCCCCTGCGGCTGGCCGCCGACGAGGCGACCGCCCTGCTGGTGGCCGCCCGCGCGGTGGCCGGCCTGCCCGGACTGCGGGCCGGTGACCGGGAGGCGCTCACCCGCGCCGTCGCCAAGATCGAGAACGCGGCCGGGGACAGTGCCGAGGGCAGCGCCCGGGTCGGCGTCACCTTCGAGGCCGAGAGCCACGTCTTCGCCGACATCGACCGCGCCCTCAGCGAGGGCCGGCGGCTCTGGCTGCGCTACTACTCGCACGGGCGCGGCGGCATGACCGAGCGCGAGGTCGACCCGATCCGGCTGCTCACCGAGGGCCACACCTACCTCGAGGCCTGGTGCCGGACCTCCGAGGACCACCGGATGTTCCGGCTCGACCGGGTCGCCGAGATCAAGGTGCTGGACGTCCCCTCCGACCCGCCCCGGCGCGAGCCGCGCGACCTCTCCGGAGGGCTGGTCAACCCGTCCGCCGACGACCCCGAGGTGGTCGTCGAGGTCACCTCCGGCGGGCGCTGGGTCGCCGAGTACTACACCCACGACCACGCCGAGGAGCTGCCCGACGGCGGCCTGCGGATCACCCTGCGCAGCGCCGACCCGTCCCAGCTGCGCCCGCTGGCGCTGCGGCTCGGCCGGGACGGCCGGATCGTCTCGCCGCCGGAGCTCGCCGAGCAGGCGCGGTCGGCGGCGCTCGACGCGCTGGCCGCCTACGAGGAGAAGGCGGTCGGCGGGGAGGGGCTGGTCTGAGCCGTGGAGCCCGGTACCAGATTCAAGGTGTACTGCTCACAGTGCCGGGAGAAGGTGGAGCTGCCCGCCGAGGAGTTCCGCCTGACCCTCGGCCGGACTCCGGCGCAGGCGCACTACAGCTTCGGCTGCCCGCTCTGCGGGGCCTCGGTGCGCAAGGCGGCCGGGGAGAAGATCGTCGCGGCCCTGACGGGCGCCGGGGTGCGGACGATGCGGCTCGTGCCCGTCGAAGGCTGAGCGGCCAGGGCCGAGGGGAGAGTCGGCGGGGCCGACGGGTGGGCCGGCGGCTCCGGGCGGGTGGATAGGGTGGTGGCCATGTCCTGGATGCTCGTCGCCGCCGTCCTGCTCGTCACCGCCGGTCTGCTGGTCCTCGGTGTCCTCGCGATCCGGCTCTGGCTGGACGTCCGGGCGCTGGCCAAGGGGGTGGACGCCGCCTCGCGCGCGCTGGCCGAGGCGGCCGGTGACCTCGCGGCGGCGGTGCCCGGACGCTGAGTGTCCTTCGGCACGTCCGGCCACCCGGGGGTACCGGGGGCTGCTGCGAGCAGGTGCGGGCGGGTTACGCTCTCAGATGGCTCCCGCACGTGGCTCGCATCGTGCGACCGGGGCCGCTGTCCTGTTCGGGCGGCCGTCGTCAGGGCGTCACCCGCAGCGGTTACCATCCCCCGCAGCGGGCGGCCCACCGGTGCCGCCGTGACTGAAGGTGGTCGAGTATGCGGATCTCGGGGACCGCGATCCTGGTGATCGCGGTTTTTGCCATCGTGCTGTTCGGGGCCAAGCGGCTGCCCGATCTGGCGCGCTCGCTCGGCCAGTCGATGAGGATTCTGAAGAGCGAGGCCAAGGCGATGAAGTCGGACGGCGCGGAGGAGGCCGACGAGCCCGCGCCGCAGGCCGCTCCCGCGGTCGGCTCCGCTTCGGGCGCCGGCTCGGCGAAGACCATCCAGGCCGCGCCGGGGGCGTCCGGGACCGCCCGGCCGGTCACCGAGCAGCAGCCGGCACAGCCGGCGGCGGAGGGCGGCGGGCCGCGCTGAGCGGTGCGACCTACGCGAGGCACGCGACGCACGCGACGCACGCGACCACTGGAGGCCCGTCGACCGGCGGGCCTCGACGCACGAGTTGAGGACCGGGGTTGAGCAAGCTCTCCAAGGCGTCGAAGGCGCCCAAGGATCCTGAGGGGCGGATGGCCCTCGCCGACCACCTGCGGGAACTGCGGAACCGCGTGGTCAAGTCGGTCCTGGCGATCGTGCTGTTCACGATCGTCGCGCTGATCTACCACAAGCAGCTCGAGTCGCTTCTGCTGAAGCCGATTCCGCGGTGCGACGAGTCGAACGCCGGGCAGTTCCACGGTCGGTGCGCGAACGTCTCCGCCGTCGGCCTCACCGCGGGCTTCAACTGGATGCTGCAGGTCGCACTGACAGCCGGTGTGGTCGCCGCCGTCCCGGTCTGGCTCTACCAGGTGTGGGCCTTCGTGGCGCCCGGTCTGCACAGGCACGAGCGCAAGTACACGATGATCTTCATGGCCTGCGGCGCACCGCTGTTCCTGGCCGGCGTGGCCTGCGCCTTCCTGGTGATGCCGACCACGGTCGAGGTGCTGATCTCGTTCAACCCGAGCGACACCATCCCGATCCTGCCGCCCAACGACTACTTCGAGATCGCCACCCGGATGGTGCTGGTCTTCGGCCTGGCCTTCGAGTTCCCGCTGCTGCTGGTGATGCTCAACCTGGTCGGCATGGTCACCGGCAAGCGGCTGCTCGGCTGGTGGCGCGGCATGGTGATGGCCATCACCGTGTTCGCCGCCTTCGCCACGCCGAGTGCCGACCCCGTCAGCATGCTGGTGCTGGCCGCGCCGATCTGGGCGCTGTACTTCCTCGCCGTCGGCATCACGCTGTTCAACGACCGGCGCAAGGCCCGCCGCAACCCGGACCTCGCGCTGGACGACGAGGAGGCCTCGCACCTGGACCTCTCGGTGCAGCCGGTGAGCGGGGCCGAGGCCGTGGAGGCGTCGGTCGCCCCGGTGGCCAGTGCGCCGGTGCCGGCCGCCCGCCACGAGCAGATGGACGACATCACGTGACGAGGTGAACCGCGCCTCCTGAGGTGAACCGCCTCGCAGTCCCGGCCCGCCGTTTCCCGGCGGGCCGGGGCTTTTTCCTTGGCCCGGCCGTCCGGCGGGGCGGTCTTGGCAGGCGCGATGGCATGTGACATATTACTGACGTGTCCCAGCCTCAGAGACCTCCCCTGGACGTCGTCGTGGTCGGCGCCGGCGTCGTCGGAGCCGCCTGCGCCTACTACGCCGCCCGTGCCGGGCTCGCCGTCGCCGTGGTCGACCGCGGCCCCGTGGCCGGTGGCACCACCGGCGCCGGCGAGGGCAACCTGCTGGTCTCCGACAAGGAGCCCGGGCCCGAACTCGACCTCGCCCTGCTCTCCACCCGGCTCTGGCAGGACCTCGCCGAGGAGCTCGGCGCGGCCGTCGAGTACGAGCCCAAGGGCGGCCTGGTCGTCGCCGCGACGCCCGCCCGGCAGGACGCCCTGCGCGCCTTCGCCGCCGAGCAGGCGGCGGTCGGCGTCACGGCCGAGGAGATCCCCGGCGAGCGGCTGCACGAGCTCGAACCGCACCTCGCCGCCGGGTTGGCCGGCGGCTTCCACTACCCGCAGGACGCCCAGGTCCAGCCCGCCCTGGCCGCCGCCCACCTGCTGCGCGCCGCCCGCCGCGACGGCGCCGTGCTGTACACCGGCGAGACCGTCCGGGAGGTGACCACCGGGCCCGACGGCGCCGTGCTCGGCGTGGTGACCGACCGGCGGCGGCTCGCGGCCCCCGCGGTGGTCAACGCCGCCGGCACCTGGGGCGGCGAGCTGGCCGCACTGGCCGGGGCGCACCTGCCGGTGCTGCCCCGGCGCGGCTTCGTGCTCGTCACCGAACCGCTGCCGAGGATCGTCCGGCACAAGGTCTACGCCGCCGACTACGTCGCGGACGTGGCCAGCGGCTCGGCCGCGCTGCAGACCTCGGCGGTGGTCGAGGGCACGCCCGGTGGGCCGGTGCTGATCGGCGCCAGCCGGGAGCGGGTCGGCTTCGACCGGACGCTCTCGGTGGAGGTGCTCCAGCGGCTCGCCGCGCAGGCGGCGGCGCTGTTCCCGGTGCTCGCGGACGTCAGTGTGCTGCGCGCCTACCGCGGCTTCCGCCCGTACCTGCCGGACCACCTGCCCGCGATCGGCGCCGACCCGCGGGTGCCCGGGCTCTACCACGCCTGTGGCCACGAGGGCGCTGGCATCGGGCTCGCCCCGGCGACCGGGCTGCTGATCAGCGAGCAGCTCACCGGCAAGCGGCCGGAGCTGGACCTCGCGCCGTTCGGGGCCGGCCGGTTCGGGGCCGACGGCTCTGCGTGATCTTTGCAAAGTGCGAGAAGCGCTTTGCAAAGCGCTCGCACGCCACGGTGCGACCCGACAAGTCGTACCAGCCCACGATCCACGACCGGAACGGAGAACCCCAGTCATGCGCCGAACCCCCGCCGACCTGGTCGGGGCGGTACCCGGCCCCGCCCACACCATCGAGTTCGACGGCCGGGCCGTCCCCGCGCTGCCCGGGCAGACGATCGCGGCCGCACTCTGGGCCGACGGCGTCCTGGCCTGGCGCACCACCCGGGTCGGCGGCCGGCCGCGCGGGGCGTTCTGCGGGATCGGCGTCTGCTTCGACTGCCTGGCCACCGTCGACGGGCGGCCCAACCAGCGCACCTGTCTGGTGCCGGCCGAGCCCGGCACCACCGTCACCACCCAGGAGGGCAACGGCCGTGCCGACCTCGCCGTCTGATTCCTTCGACCGCTCCGGGGTGTACGACCTCGCGGTGATCGGGGCCGGTCCGGCCGGGCTCGCCGCCGCGGTCGCCGCCGCCGACCTCGGGCTGCGCTGCGCCCTCGTCGACGCCGGCCCGCGGACCGGGGGGCAGTACTACCGGCACCCGGCCCCCGGCCTCGGCGCCGCCCGGCCGGACCGGCTGCACCACGGCTGGTCCGTCTACACCGGATGGGCCGACCGGCTCGCCGCGCACCGGGAGGCGGGCCGGGTCGACCACCTGGCCGGCCACCAGGTCTGGGCGCTGGAGCGGGTGGGCGGCGGGGCCGGTGCGTCCGGTGCGGTCGACGGGCGGCAGGGTGTGGCCGGGGCCTCGGCGGCCTCGGGGGCCCCGAGAGGCGAGGAGGACACGGCCTGGGCCGTGCACGCGACCCTCGGGCCCGAGGCCGGCGACCGGGCGACCGTACGGGCCGCCGCCGTGGTGCTCGCCACCGGTGCGTACGAGCGGCAGCTGCCGTTCCCCGGCTGGACGCTGCCCGGGGTGGTCACCGCCGGCGGCGCGCAGGCCATGCTCAAGGCGGGCCTGGTACTGCCCGGCAAGCGGATCGTGGTCGCGGGCAGCGGGCCGCTGCTGCTCGCCGCGGCGTCCTCGCTGGTCACCGCCGGGGCCCGGGTGCCCGCGGTGGTCGAGGCCACCAACTACCTCGGCTACGCCCGGCGCCCCGGCGTCCTGGCCGCCGTCCCGGCCAAGCTGGTCGAGGGAGCCGGCCACGGCGCGGCGATGCTGCGCCACGGCGTCCGGCTGCGCCGTCGCAGTGCCGTCGTCGAGGCGCACGGCACCGACCGGGTCACCGCCGTCACCGTCGCCCGGCTGGACGCCGACTGGCGGCCCGTGCCCGGGAGCGAGCGGCGGATCGCCTGCGACGCGCTCGCGGTCGGCCACGGCCTGCTGCCGCAGATCGAGCTGGCCACCGAGCTGGGTGCCCGGACCCGGACCACCGCCGACGGCGCGGTCGCGCTCGCGGTCGACGCCGAGCTGCGGACCACCGTCCCCGGGCTCTGGGCGGCCG
Source organism: Kitasatospora sp. NPDC041988 (assembly GCF_055588525.1). Classification (NCBI taxonomy): domain Bacteria; kingdom Bacillati; phylum Actinomycetota; class Actinomycetes; order Kitasatosporales; family Streptomycetaceae; genus Kitasatospora; species Kitasatospora sp. NPDC041988. The sequence goes on along the minus strand of NZ_JBVJCO010000010.1, from coordinate 215,301 downwards.
GCGAGACCTGCGGTGTCGGCGGTGCGGATCTGGCGATCGCCGAGGGCGAGATGGCCGCGCACGCGGTGGCCGGTGTTCCGGTCGCCGCCGGCCTGCCGCGCCGCCGCGCCCGGCTGCGGGCCTTCGCCGAACTGATGGCCTCGGCGCACCGGCCGGGCCCGGGCTGGCCGCAGTGGCTGCGCCCGGACACCGACGTGTGCCGCTGCGAGGAGGTCCCGGTGGCCCGGATCAGGGAGGCCGTGGACGAGCTGGGCGCCGGCGACGCGCGGACCGTCAAGCTGCTCACCCGGGCCGGGATGGGCTGGTGCCAGGGCCGGATGTGCGGTCCGGCGGTGGCCTGCCTGGCGGCGGGCCCGGGCCCGGGCCCCGGGTCGGCGGCGGGCTCGGCCTCGGGCTCGGGCTCGGATTCGGCCTCCGGCTCGGCCTCGGGTCCGGTCGAGGTGCGGGCGGACAGCCGTCCGCTGTCCTGCCCGGTGCCGCTCTCGCAGCTCGCGGCGGGTCTGCCCGCCGACGCGCCGCGCGACTGAACCCGCACGGCGGGGACTCTTGTCTCCACCGCGCGCCATCTAATAAAATGTCACACCTCACCAAGGAGTCAGCTGTGTCCCACACCCCGCACGACACCACCCGGCCCTGGCGCGGCATCATGGTCGCCACCACGATCCCGCTGCGCCCGGACCTCTCCGTCGACTACGACGCCTACGCCGAGCACGTCCGCTGGCTGATCGCCTCGGGCTGCGACGGTGTCGTCCCCAACGGCTCGCTGGGCGAGTACCAGACCCTCACCGACGAGGAGCGCGCCCGGATCGTCGAGGTCGCCGTCGAGGCCGCCGGCGACGGCTCCCGGGTGATGCCCGGCGTCGCCGCGTACGGCAGCGCCGAGTCCCGCCGCTGGACCGAGCAGGCCGCCGAGGCCGGCGCCGGCTCCGTCCTGCTGCTGCCGCCGAACGCCTACCGCGCCGACCACGCCGCCGTCCGTGGCCACTACGCGGAGGTGGCGAAGGCGGGCGTGCCGATCGTCGCCTACAACAACCCGTACGACACCAAGGTCGACCTCGTCCCCGCGCTGCTCGCCGAGCTGCACGGCGAGGGCTCGATCGTGGCGGTCAAGGAGTTCAGCGGCGACGTCCGCCGGGCCTACGAGATCGCCGAGCTGGCCCCCGGCCTCGACCTGCTGATCGGCGCCGACGACGTGCTGCTGGAGCTGGCCCTGGCCGGCGCGGTCGGCTGGATCGCCGGCTACCCGAACGCGCTGCCGGAGGCGAGCGTCGCCCTCTACCGGGCCGCCGTCGCGCACGAGCTGGAGACGGCGCTGCCGCTCTACAAGGCGCTGCACTCCCTGCTGCGCTGGGACTCCAAGACCGAGTTCGTGCAGGCGATCAAGCTCTCCATGGACATCGCCGGCCGCCCGGGCGGCCCGACCCGCGCGCCGCGCCTGCCGCTCACCCCGGAGATCGAGGCGGCCGTCCGCGCGGCCACCGAGAAGGCACTCGCCGAGGGCCTGGCGTAGCCGTCGAGAAGCCCCGGGTACGGCCGGCTGCGGGGGCAGCCGGCCCGGCCCCGACCCCCCCATCCGACCATCCGACGGGAGCCGCAATCACATGCGCAGCCGCCACGTGTTCCACGCCGTCGACTCGCACACCGAGGGCATGCCGACCCGGGTCGTCACCGGCGGGTTCGGCATCATCCCCGGTGCCACCATGGCCGAGCGCCGGGTGCACTTCCAGCAGCACCTGGACCACTTCCGCACCCTGCTGATGTACGAGCCGCGCGGCCACGCCGCCATGAGCGGGGCGATCCTCCAGCCGCCGACCCGGCCGGACGCCGACTTCGGCGTGCTCTACATCGAGGTGTCCGGGCTGCTGCCGATGTGCGGCCACGGCACCATCGGCGTCGCCACCGTGCTGGTCGAGACCGGCATGGTGACGGTGGTCGAGCCGGTCACCACCGTCCGGCTGGACACCCCCGCAGGGCTGGTCATCGCCGAGGTGCGGGTCGAGGACGGCGCCGCCACCGCGGTGACCATCCGCAACGTGCCCTCCTACTCGGTCGCCCTGGACCGCAAGATCGAGGTGCCCGGCTACGGCACGGTCGGCTACGACCTCGCCTACGGCGGCAACTTCTACGCCATCCTGCCGCTCGCCGAGTTCGGCCTGCCCTTCGAGCGCGAGCGCAAGCAGGAGATCCTGGACGCCGGGCTGGCCCTGATGGACGCGATCAACACCGGCCCCGACCGTCCGGTGCACCCGGAGGACCCGTCCATCCACAGCTGCCACCACGTCCAGCTGCTCGCCCCCGGCTCCACTGCCGAGCACTCCCGGCACGCGATGGCCATCCACCCCGGCTGGTTCGACCGCTCGCCGTGCGGCACCGGCACCTCCGCGCGGATGGCCCAGCTGCACGCGCGCGGCGAGCTGCCGCTGGGGCGGGACTTCCGCAACGACTCCTTCATCGGGACGACCTTCACCGGCCGCCTGGTCGAGGAGACCGAGGTGGCCGGACGGCCCGCCGTCGTCCCCACCGTGACCGGGCGGGCCTGGATCACCGGCACCGCCCAGTACTTCCTCGACCCGAGCGACCCGTTCCCGGCCGGGTTCCTGCTCTGAGCCCGCCGCTCCCCGCCGAACCACCCCCCGAAGGACTGCTTGCCGTGACGATCCGTTCGTACAACCCCGCCGACCCCGCGGACCTCGTCGCCGAGGTTCCCAAGCCCGGTGCCGAAGCCGTCCGGGCAACCGTCGGCCGTGCCCGGGCCGCGCAGCCCGGCTGGCTCGCCTCCGGTGCCGGCGCGCGCTCCGCCGCGCTCACCCGGATCGCCGAGGCGGTCGAGGCGCACGCCGAGGAGCTGGCCGCGCTGGTCGTCCGCGAGGTCGGCAAGCCGCTCGCCGAGGCGCGCGGCGAGGTCGCCCGTACCGTCGCCATCTGGCGCTACTACGCGCAGGCGCCGTTCGCGGCGTCCGGCGCCGTCCACGAGACGGCCGCCGGCGAGGGCCTGCTGCTCACCCGCCGCCGCCCGTACGGGGTGGCCGGGCTGATCACGCCCTGGAACTTCCCGTTGGCGATCCCGACGTGGAAGGCCGCCCCGGCGCTGGCCGTCGGCAACTCCGTGGTGCTCAAGCCGTCCTCGGAGGCGATCGGCTGCGCGCTGCGGCTGGCCGAGCTGGTGGCCGCGGCCGGGCTGCCGGAGGACGTGTTCACCGTGCTGCCGGGCGGCGGCACGGAGGGTGGGGAGCTGGTCGGTGCCGCGGACGTGGTCTCGTTCACCGGCTCCACCGGGGTCGGCCGGCAGGTGGTCCGCACCGCCACCGAGCGCGGCATCCCGGTCCAGGCCGAGCTCGGCGGGCTGAACGCGGCGCTGGTCCTCCCGGACGCCGACATGGACCAGGCCGCCGCCCACCTGGCCTCCGCGATCGCCGGCTACGCCGGGCAGAAGTGCACCGCCACGAGCCGGGTGATCGCCGTCGGCGAGGCCTACGAGCCGCTGAGCGAGGCGCTGGTCAAGGCCCTCGCGAAGGTCGACGACACGGCCTGCGGGCCGGTCATCAACTCCGCCACCAGGGACGAGATCACCGCGGCCGTCGCCTCGGCCCGGGAGGCCGGCGCCGAGGTGCTGGCCGGTGGCGGCGTGCCGGACCGGACCGGCTGGTACCTCGACCCGACCCTGGTTGCCGAGGTGCCGGCCGACCACCCGCTGCGGCGCGAGGAGTTCTTCGGCCCGATCGCCGTGCTGCACGCCGCGGCCGACCTGGACGAGGCGATCGCGCTCGCCAACGACACCCCGTACACGCTGTCGGCCTCGGTACACACCCGCAGCCTGGACGTCGCGCTCGCCGCGGCCGACCGGCTCGACGCGGGCATGATCCGGGTCAACGCGCCGTCCAGCGGCGTCGACTTCCACCTGCCGTTCGGCGGCGCCAAGGGTGCCAGCCACGGCGCCCGGGAGCAGGGCCAGGCGGCGCTGGACTTCTACACCCAGGGCCGCACCGTCACCCTGCTGCCGGCCGGTGGCGCGTGATGCTCGTACGGACGGTGGACTACCACACGGCCGGCGAGCCGTTCCGGATCGTGGTCGGCGGCGCGCCCGGCATCCCCGGTGACAGCGTCGCCGAGCGCCGGGCCATCGCGCTCGGCGCGGGCGGCTCCGCCACCGCGCCCCGGCCGAGCGCCCTCGACCGGGTGCGGCAGCTGCTCACCCGGGAGCCGCGCGGGCACGCCGGGATGTACGGCGGGTTCCTGGTGCCGCCGGACGACGACGAGGCGCACCTCGGCGTGCTCTTCTGGCACAAGGACGGCTACTCGACCGCCTGCGGCCACGGCACCATCGCGCTCGGCGCCTGGGCGGTGGACTCCGGGCTGGTCCCCGCCCCGGACGACGGGGTGGCCCGGGTACGGATCGACGTCCCGTCCGGGCGGGTCACCGCCCTGGTCCACCGGGCGGGCGGCCGGACCACCGGGGTGACCTTCCGCAACGTGCCGGCCGTCGTCACCGCGCTCAAGCTGCCGGTGTCCACCTCGTACGGCACCGTCGAGGTCGCCGTCGCGCACGCGGGCGCCTGCTACGTCTCGATGCCGGCCGCCGCGCTGGGCCTCGCCGTCGAACCCGGCCTGCTGCCCGAACTCACCGCCGCCGGCCGGGAGATCCGGGCCGCCCTGGCGGGCTCGCCGGCCGTCGAGCACCCGGCGGACCGGCTGCTCTCCGGCGTCTACGGGGTCATCCTGTACGACGAACTGCCCACCGTCGACGGGGGGCTGAGCCAGCGCAACGTCACCGTCTTCGCCGACGGCCAGATCGACCGCTCGCCGTGCGGCTCCGGCACCTCGGCCCGGCTCGCCGTCCTCGCCGCCGAGGGCCGGCTCGCGCCGGGCGAGGAGTTGCGGCACGAGTCGGTGGTCGGAACGGTGTTCGGCGGCCGGGTGCTCCCGGGCGGCGACCCGACCGACGGGGGCGTGGTCACCGAGGTCACCGGCACCGCCCACCGCACCGGCGAGCACAGCTTCGTGCTGGAGGCGGACGACGCACTGGGGACGGGGTTCCTGCTGTGACCGGCGACCGGAGCGAGGCCGCGAGAACGCCCGCCCTCACGCTGCCCGGCGCGGCCGCTGCGCCGCTCCAGCGCGTCGCGCCGGGCGCTCATCCGCGTGAGGCCTGCTCGCCGGCCGTCCGCGTACCGGGTGCCGAGGCTCTGCCGGGGGCGGAGGGCCGGCCGGGCGCTGCCGGGCCGGTGCCCGCCCTGACGGTGGCACAGGCGGCCGATGCGATCGAGCGGGTGCTGCTGGAGGGGCTGGACCCGGAGGCCGCGCCCGCGCGGTCGGCGGTGCCGGTGCCGGCCGGGGAACTGCTGCTGATGCCGGCCGCCTCCGCCGAGTACGCCGGGGTGAAGATCGCCGGAGTGGCCCCGGCCAACCCCGCCGCCGGCCTGCCCCGGATCACCGGGAGCTACCTGCTGCTGGACGGCCCGACGCTCCAGCCGGTCGCGCTGCTGGACGGCGCCGCGCTCACCGCCCTGCGCACGCCCGCTGTCACCGCCGTCGCACTGCGCCGGCTGGCCGCGCCGGACGCCGCGCACCTGGTGCTGTTCGGCGCCGGCCCGCAGGCGTACGGGCATCTGGACGCGCTGCTCGCCGTCCGGCCGCTGACCAGGGTCACGGTGGTGGCCCGCAGCGCGGCGCCCGCCGGGGCGCTGGCCGCGTACGCGCGTACGCGCGGGCTGTCGGCGCAGGTGGGGACGCCAGCCGCGGTGGCCGGGGCCGATGTGGTGGTCTGCTGCACCACCGCGCGCACCCCGCTGTTCGACGGCGCGCTGGTGCCCGGCCATGCCGTCGTGGCGGCGGTCGGCTCGCACGAGCCGGACGCGTGCGAGGTGGACGCGGCGCTGGTCGGCCGGGCGGAGCTGTACGTCGAGGCGCGGGCCGCCGCGCTGCGGGAGGCGGGGGACCTGCTGCTGGCGGGGGTCACCGGGGCCGATGTGCTCTGGAACCTGGCCGAGTTGGTGCGCGGGGAGGTGCCGGTGCCGAGTGACCGGCCGCGGTTCTTCAAGAGCGTCGGCATGGCCTGGGAGGACCTCGCGGTCGCGGCGGAGATGCACCGGCGCGGCTGCTGAGTGGCCGGAGCTGCGGCCGGCGTGGCGGGAAGGGATCCCCGGCCACGCCGGCCGCTTTCGGCGTTTCCGGCTACCGGTAGGTCGCGATCAGGCGGGCCAGGTGCTTGCCGCTGGTGTGCAGCGGCTCCTCGCTGCGGGCGATCTGGGCGGCCAGTTCGGCGCCCTCCAGGGTGCTGATGACGGTGGCTGCCAGCTCGCGCGAGTCGGCGGCGCCGAGCCCGGCGGTGTGCAGCTTCTCCTCCACGATGGCGCGCCAGTGGGCGAACGCCTCGACGACGGCCTGCTCGATCACCGGGGCGCGGCCGACCGTCTCCAGGGCGGTGCTGGTGATCGGGCAGCCGTCCTGCCATTCGGACTCGCGCAGGGCCTCGGCCAGCAGCCGGGTGCAGGCGGTGATCGCCTCGGCCGGGTCCTCCGACGTGTCCAGCCCCGCGCGGAGCAGGTCGGCGAACTCCTGGTCGCCGTGGCGGATCGCCTCGGCCGCCAACTCCTGCTTGCCGCCCGGGAAGAAGTGGTAGACGGAGCCGAGGGTGGCCTCCGCCTCGCGGGAGATCTGCTTGATTCCGGTGCCCTCGTACCCCTGGCGCTGCAGCAGTCGGGAGGTGGCCCGGACGATCCGCTCGCGGGTGCCGGTGGTCGTCGTCTTCACGCGGTGAGTCTAGCCGACCTGCTGAATAGAGCGTTCGTTCCAGAGCTGTGTTAGCTTCTCCTCCTGGATAGAGCGTTCGTTCTAGCGGAGGGGAATTCCCATGTCCGACTCGCAGCAGGACTTCAAGCAGCCCGTCACCGTGATCGGCCTCGGCCCGATGGGGCAGGCGATGGCCGGCGCCTACCTGGACGCCGGCCACGCCGTCACGGTCTGGAACCGGACCGCCGCCCGGGCCGGCGCACTGGTCGCCCGCGGCGCCGTCCTGGCGCCCAGCGCCGAGGCCGCCGTCGCCGCCAACGAGGTGGTGGTGCTCAGCCTCACCGACTACGACGCGGTGTTCGACGTCCTCGCCGCCGCCGGGGGCGCGCTCGCCGGGAAGGTGATCGTCAACCTCAGCTCGGACACCCCGGAACGAGCCCGCGAGGCCGCCCGCCGGCTCGCCGCACTGGGGGCCGGCCACCTCACCGGCGGGGTGCAGGTGCCGCCCTCGGGCATCGGCAAGGCCGAGTCGTCCACCTTCTACAGCGGGCCGGTGGAGCTGTTCCGGCGGCACCGGGCCACCCTGGAGGTGCTGACCGGCGCCGACTACCGTGGCGACGACCCCGGGCTGGCCCAGCTGTACTACCAGATCCAGATGGACCTCTTCTGGACCTCGCTGGCCGGCTACCTGCACGCCACCGCCGTCGCCGAGGCGAACGGCATCTCGGCGGAGGATTTCCTGCCCTACGCGTCCTCGACGGCCGCCTCGATGCCCGGCTTCCTCGCGTTCTACGCGCCCCGGATCGCGGCCGGCCACCACGAGGGCGACGTGGACCGGCTCGCCATGGGGCTCGCCAGCGTCGAGCACGTCCGGGACACGGTGGAGGCCTCCGGGGTGGACGGCGCGCTCCCCGCGCTGCTGGCCGACATCTTTCGGCGCGGGGTGGCCGCCGGGCACGGGGCGTCCAGCGCCACCAGCCTGATCGGGCTGCTCCGGAAGGCGTAGCGGGATCGTTGCCGTGGAGTGTGCCGCCGGCCGTTGTCACGGCCGGCGGCCGCTGTCACGATGGGCTCCGTCGAGATCGTGGTCTGCTGACGGATCGTCCGAATCACGGAATGTTGCACACTCAACGTAACGTGACATTGTACGCTGGTGTTCTGCAACCACCCGGAGGAACACCATGTCCGACCTGAAACCCCGCACCCTGATCTCCGTCCAGGAGCGGCTGCGCGACCAGGTCGCCCACGCCCTCCGCGCCGCCCTGATCTCCGGCGAGCTGCGCCCCGGCGTGGTCTACTCCGCGCCCGCCCTCGCCGCCGACTTCGGCGTCTCCGCCACCCCCGTCCGCGAGGCCATGCTCGACCTCGCTCGTGAGGGCCTGGTCGAGGCCGTCCGCAACAAGGGCTTCCGGGTCACCGAGCTGACCGAGCGCGACCTCGACGAGTACACCGAGATCCGCGCCCTCATCGAGATCCCCACCATCGGGCGGGTCACCCGCACCGCCACCGCCGAGCAACTGGAGGCGCTGCGCCCGCAGGCCGAGGCCATCGTCGCCGCCGCCCGCAAGCACGACCTGATCGGCTACCTGGAGGCCGACCGCCAGTTCCACCTCGACCTTCTCGGCCTCGCCGGCAACGCCCACCTGGTCGAGGTCGTCGGCGACCTGCGCAAGCGCTCCCGCCTCTACGGCCTCAACCGCCTCGACCAGCGCGGCGAACTCGTCTCCTCCGCCGAGGAGCACGTCGAACTGCTCGACCTCATGCTCTCCGGCGACGCCGAGGCCGCCGAGGCCTGCATGTCCCGCCACCTCGGCCACGTCCGCTCGCTCTGGGCGGCCGGGCAGGAGGAGACGGAGGACGAGGCCCGCCCGGCGCTGAGGCTGCGGGCGCGGTAGGGCACCGGCACACGTTCGGGTGAAGGCCGAAGATCGGGCGCCTGAAGGCGGCTCGGTTCTACGAGGTTCTGCAGAACGTCGGCATCTGGCTACCGGACGGGCCATCGGACTACGCCGTTCCCGACCTGGTGATCGCCGACGCTGACATCGAAGATCACCGGATCGAGTCCAACTGCTACGACCCTGCGGTCTTCCGTCTCGTGTTGGAGGTGACCTCCTCCAACCCAGCGACGACCTCAAGCGGAAGCCCACCGCCTACGCCTCCGCCGGACTCCCCGTCTACGTGATCGTGGACCGGACGACCAGCGGGTCATGGTGCTCACCGAGCCGCAGGACGGCGAGTACCGGGTGCACGCCGTCCACCACCCCGGCCAGTCGTTCACGCTGCCGGAGTCGATCGGGGCGTCGGTGACGCTCTCGGTGGACGACGTGCTCAACGTGAAGATGTAGGTCACGCCGCTGCCGGGACGGTCAGCCTTCCGTCGTGGACCTCGGCGACCTGGTCCACCGCCGTCAGGTGGGTGCGGTCGTGGGTGACCAGGACGGTGGCGGTGGCGCGGCGGTGGGTGAGCTCGGTGATGAGGTCGATGACGGCGGCGCCGCGGTCGTGGTCGAGGGCGCTGGTGGGCTCGTCGATCAGCAGGACGGTGGGGTCGTTCATCAGGGCACGGGCGATGTTGACGCGCTGGCGCTGACCGCCGGAGAGCTGGTGCGGGCGGCGGTCGGCCTGCTCGCGCAGGCCCACGGCGTCCAGGAGTTCGAGGGCCCGGGGGAGGGCCGCGCGCGGGGAGCGGCCGTCGAGGTGGGCCATCACCTGGAGCTGTTCGGCGGCGGTGAGCGAGGGCAGCAGGTTGGCCTGCTGGAAGACGATGCCGATCCGGTGCCGGCGCAGGGCGGTGAGCTCGGCGCGGTTCAGCCCGGTGGTCTCGACGCCGTCCACCACCACCCGGCCGCTGTCCGGGGTGATCAGGGTCGCGGCGACCGCGAGCAGGCTGGACTTGCCGGAGCCGGACGGTCCGACCACCGCGGTGATCGAGCCCTCGGGGACGGTGAGCGAGACCTCGTCCAGGGCGGTCAGCCGGCCGTCGCCGTCCTGATAGGTGAGGGTGATGCGGTCGAGGTGCAAGGTCATCGGGCGCTCCCCAGGGCGGTCAGCGGGTCGACGGAGGTGATCCGGCGGATGGACAGGGCGGCGCCGACCGCGCCGAGCGCGATCATCACGGCGGCCGGGAGGAGGACGGTCGGCGCGTCCAGCACGAACGGCACCGCGGAGCCGATCAGCGCCCCGGCGCCGGCCGCGATCGCGGTGCCCACGGCGGTCCCGAGGACCAGCAGCAGCACGGCCTGGCCGAGCGCGTCCCGCAGCAGGTAGCGGGTGGAGGCGCCGAGCGCCTTCAGGACGGCGATGTCACCGCTGCGCTGGATCGTCCAGACGGTGAAGAAGGCGCCGATCACCAGCGCCGAGATGGCGAACAGGAAGCCGCGCATCAGCTGCAGCGAGCCGTTCTCCGAGGTGTAGGAGCCGATCGCGGCGAGCGCGTCGTCGCGGCCGCGGGTCTCGGTGCCGAAGCGGGCGTCGCCGGCGGCGAGGCCGGCGCCGGAGGCCGTGGACAGGGCGATCACGGTGGCGTGTCCGGCGCCGCCCGGGGCGAACCGCTGCCAGTCGGTGAGGCTGGTCCAGACGACCGGGGTGTGGCTGTAGGAGGCGTCGCCGGACACCGCGGCCACCCGGAGCGGGCGGCCCGCCAGGGTGAAACTCGCACCGGGGCGCAGGCCGCCCAGGTTCTCGGCGGCGGTCTCGGAGAGCACGGCCTGCCCGGGGGCGATCAGGGAGCCCTGCGGGGCCAGCCCGGAGCCGTCCGGCACGCCGAAGGCGGAGAGCGCGGCGGTGCGCTGCCCGGCGGCGGCCTTGGTGGTGGTGATGCCGAGCGGCTGCGCGGCCGTGACGCCCGGCTGCTGCGCCCAGCCCTGCCACTGCTCGGGCGTGACCTGCGAGTCGGTGAAGGAGAGCTTCTGACCGTCGGCCGGCTTCGAGAAGACCAGGTGGTCGGCGGGCAGGCCGGTGATCGCCGAGGTGTTCTGCCGGCCCAGCCCGGCCGTCAGGCCCGACAGCAGGCCGACCAGCACGGTGATCAGCACGATCACGGTTCCCATCAGGGCGAACCGCCCCTTGGCGAACCCCAGGTCCCTCCAGGCGACGAACACGGTCCGGCCTCTCTGCTCGACTTCTTGTGCGACGCTCACCACGGTCGCGGAGGAGGGGGTGGGCGGGCATCGCCCGGGGGATTGGATCCCCGGCATCGAAGGGCAGAAGCGGAGTTCAACCTTTTGATTGATGCCCGGCGGGCGTCGCGGATCCTAGGCTGGACGGATGGCGACCGAACGACTCCGCACCACCCCCGTCGCCCGCGTACTCCAGGTCTGCCTGCACCTGCTGGTGGCGGGCCTGCTCGCGCTCGCCGTCGCCCGGGCCGTGGCCGGCCGGGACGGCGACCCGGCCGCGGTCACCGCCGCGGCCGTCGCGATGGCCGCCGTCTACACGGCCGGGCCGCTGGTCGGCGCCGTCCGGCGGTCCCGGCGGGCCGCCGCGCTCTGGCTGGCGCTGCTCGGCGTCACCTGGGTGGGTGTGCTGGTCGCCACTCAGGACGGGGTCTGGCTGGCCTTCCCGCTGTACTTCCTGGAGCTGCACCTGCTCGGCCGCCGGGGCGGGCTCGTGGCGGTCGGGCTCACGGCGGGCACGGCGATCGCGGCGTGGTCCTGGCACCAGCAGACGTTCAGCCTGGCCGCCGCCATCGGGCCCGCGCTCGGCGCGGCCGTCGCCACCGCCACCGTCCTCGGCTACCAGGCGCTCTACCGGGAGAGCGAGGAGCGGCGCCGGCTCATCGACGAGCTCACCGCCGCCCGCGCCGACGCCGCCGCCGCCCACCACGCGGCCGGCGTGCTCGCCGAGCGTGAACGGCTCGCCCGGGAGATCCACGACACCCTCGCGCAGAGCCTCTCCAGCATCCAGCTGCTGCTGCGCGCCGCCCAGCGGGCCCTGCCCGAGCGGACCGAGGCCGCCGCCGGCTACGTCGAACAGGCCCGGCAGGCAGCCCAGGACAACCTCGCCGAGGCGCGGCGCTTCGTCCGTGCGCTCACCCCCGCGGACCTGGAGGGCGCTTCGCTGCCGGTCGCCCTGGAACGGCTCTGCGCCACCACCACGGCGCACAGCGGCCTCTCCGTCCGCCTGCACGTCTCCGGCGACCGGGTGCAGCTGCCGGTGCCGCAGGAGGTCGCGCTGCTGCGGATCGCGCAGTCCGCACTCGGCAACGCGGTGCGGCACGCCCAGGCCTCGCACGCCGAGGTGACGCTCAGCTACATGGAGGGCGAGGTGGCGCTGGACGTGTTCGACGACGGGACCGGGTTCGACCCGGCGGCGGTCGCCGCGGGCGCGGGTACGGGCGGGGCCGGCGGGGACGGCGGCTTCGGGCTGCCGTCGATGCGGGCCAGGGCGCGGGCGCTGGGCGGTACCTTCACGGTCGAGTCCGCGCCGGGGGAGGGGACGGCCCTCGCCGTGCTGCTGCCGGTGCCCGCGGCCCCGGGCGTCCCGGGTGCTTCGAGTGCTTCGAGTGCTTCGAGTGAGGAACCTACGTGACCGAGGAATGTGCGTGAGTGATCAGGTGATCCGACTGCTGCTGGCCGACGACCACCCGGTGGTCCGGGCCGGGCTGCGGGCCGTCCTGGAGAGCGAACCGGACTTCGCCATCGTCGCCGAGGCCGCCACCGCCGAACAGGCCGTGCAGCTCGCCGAGGAGGCCGAGGTCGACGTGGTGCTGATGGACCTCCAGTTCGGGCCCGGCTCGGCGATGAACGGTGCCCAGGCCACCGCCGCGATCACCGCCCGGGGGGCCGGGGCGCCGCGGGTGCTCGTCGTCACCACGTACGACACCGACGCCGACACCCTCCCCGCGCTGGAGGCCGGGGCCACCGGGTACCTGCTGAAGGACGCGCCGCCCGAGGAGCTGGCCCGGGCCGTCCGCTCGGCGGCGGCGGGGCGCACGGCGCTCGCCGCGACGGTGGCGGACCGGCTGCTGGAGCGGATGCGGACGCCGTCGGCGGCGCTCAGCGCACGGGAGACGGAGGTGCTGGGGCTGGTCGCGGACGGGCTGACCAACCAGCAGGTCAGCCAGCGGCTGCACCTGAGCCAGGCGACGGTGAAGTCGCACCTGGTGCACATCTACACGAAGTTGGGCGTGGACTCGCGTACGGCGGCGGTGCGGGAGGCGCGCGGGCGGGGGCTGATCCGCCGGGGGGTGTGAGGAGCGGGCGGGCGTAGGGTTGGACGGGCCCGAACCGTTGCGTGGAGTGGAGGAACCCCGCATGGCCGCCGTCCGCCTCGACGAGCTCGCCGTTCCCGTCATCGCCGCGCCCATGGCGGGCGGGGCGTCCACGCCGGAGCTGGTGGCCGCGGTGAACGGGGCCGGCGGGCTCGGGTTCCTCGCGGCCGGGTACCGGAGCGCCGACGCGATGGCCGGACAGATCGAGCGCGTCCGGGAGTTGACGGACCGCCCGTTCGGCGTGAACCTCTTCGTGCCCGCCGAGCCCGCCGAGCCCGGCGACCCGCGGGCCGTCGCCGCGTACCGGGAGCGCCTGCTGCCGGAGGCCGAGCGCTGGGGTGTCCGGCTGCCCGGGGCGATCGCGCCGGACCGCGACGACTGGGACGCCAAGATCGCCGCGCTGCTGGCCCGGCCGGTGCCCGTCCCCGTGGTGTCGTACACCTTCGGCCTGCCGGCGCCCGAGGAGGCGCGGGCCCTGCGGGCGGCCGGTACCTGCCAGGTCGGCACCGTCACCACGCCCGAGGAGGCCCGGCGCGCCGAGGCGGCCGGGATGGACGCGCTCTGCGTGCAGGGCCCGGAGGCGGGCGGCCACCGGGCCACCCACCGGGTGGCGGACCGGCCGGGGGACGTCCCGCTGCTCGAACTGCTGGCCGCCGTGCGGGCGGTGACGGCGCTGCCGCTGATCGCGGCGGGCGGACTGGCCGACGGGGCGGCGATCGCGGCCGCGCTGCGGGCCGGGGCGGTGGCCGTCCAGCTGGGGACGGCATTGCTGCGGGCCGACGAGTCCGGCGCGTCGGCGCCGCACCGCGCGGCGCTGGCCGAACTGCCCGGCACGGTGGTGACCCGTGCCTTCACCGGCCGGCCCGCCCGCGGCCTGCGCAACGCGTTCATCGACCGGTTCGAGCCGTACGCGCCGGCCGCCTACCCCGAGGTGCACCACCTCACCCAGCCGCTGCGCGCAGCAGCGACCGCGCGGGCGGACACCGCGGCGATGCACCTGTGGGCCGGCACCGGGCACCGGGCGGCTCGCCCAGGGCCGGCCGCGGAGATCGTCAAGGAGCTGTGGGAGCGGGCTCGTCGCTGAGCACGGACCGGTAGTAACCGATCTTCGCCCGGATGTGGTGCTGCTGCCGCCGCAGGTGGGCGATCTGCTCCTCCACCTGCGCGTCGTGCTCCTCCAGCACGGCGAGCCGCTCCGCCACCGTCCCGTCCCCGCCGCGCGCCAGTTCGGTGAAGCGCAGCATGCCCGCGATCGGCATCCCGGTGTCCCGCAGGCACCGCAGCATCGCGAGCCAGGCCAGGTCGTCCTCGCTGAACCGCCGGTGGCCGGTCCGCGCCCGCCGCACCGCGTCCAACAGCCCGATCTTCTCGTAGTACCGCAGCGTGTCCAGGCTGAACCCGGACCGTTCGACCGCCTCCGCGGGCGTCATCAACTCGACTCCGGATGCACTCATGCCGATGATCATCCCATCGCCCGGAGCGCACACCTCGGGCGCCTACGCCGCCGCGATCGGCGGCGAGGTGGAGGTCACCGTGCGGCGGGGGGCCGGACGATCAAGGTCGCCTGAATCCGAGCCCCCAGCCGGCGCCCCCGCGCCCGGTGCCTCCGCACCCGGTGTCGGCGGGCCTCAGGCGAGGAGGGCGGACATCCAGGATTCGAGGGCGGGGACGGTGCGGGGGAGGGCGCCGGACATGAGGCGGGCGCCGTCGGCGGTGATGACGAGGTCGTCCTCGATGCGGATGCCGAGGCCGCGGAGTTCGAGCGGGAGGGTCTCGTCGTCGGGCTGGAGGTAGAGACCGGGCTCGACGGTGAGGACGTGGCCCTCTTCGAGGACGCCGTCGAGGTAGGTCTCGGCGCGGGCCTTGGCGCAGTCGTGGACGTCGAGGCCGAGCATGTGGCCGGTGCCGCAGAGGGTGTAGCGGCGGTAGAGGCCGCTGTCCTCGGCGAGCGCCTGTTCGGCGGGGACGCGCAGGATGCCCCAGTCGGCCAGGCCTTCGGCGATGACGCGCATGGCGGCGTGGTGGAAGTCGCGGAAGCGGGCGCCGGGGCGCAGGGCGGCGATGCCGGCGTCCTGGGCGGCGAGGACCAGTTCGTAGGCCTGTCGCTGGACGGCGGTGAAGGTGCCGGAGAGCGGGAGGGTGCGGGTGATGTCGGCGGTGTAGAGGGTGTCGGTCTCGACGCCGGCGTCGAGCAGCAGCAGGGCGTCGGGGTCGAGCGGGCCGTCGTTGCGGATCCAGTGCAGGACGCAGGCGTGGGCACCGGAGGCGGCGATGGTCTCGTAGCCGGTGCCGTTGCCCTCGGCGCGGGCGCGGAGGTTGAAGATGCCCTCGATCCAGCGCTCGCCGCGGTGGTGGCGCAAGGCGTCGGGCAGGGCGCGGACGACGTCCTGGAAGCCCAGGACGGTGTGGTCGACGGAGAGTTGGAGCTGTTCGACCTCCCAGGCGTCCTTGACGAGGCGGAGTTCGGAGAGCACCGCGGCGAGTGCGGCGTCGCCCTCGGCGAGCTGCGGGGAGCCGGGGCGGCCGGTGGCGGCGTCGAGGGAGGGGGCGATGCCGGCGAGGACCCGGGTGCCGGCGGGCTGCGGGCCGGTGAGCAGCTTGTCGAGGTCGTCGAGGTGCCCGGTGGCGAGGCCGGTGAGCCGGGAGGCCTCGGCGAGGTCGGGGCGGCGGCCGACCCAGAACTCGCCGTAGCGGCGGTCGCGGTAGAACTCGGCGCCGCGGACGGGGTCGCCGCCGCGGGGGGAGCGCGGGCGCAGGTAGAGGACGGGCTCGTGGCCCTCGGGGCCGGCCGGTTCGAGGACGAGGACGTGGCCGACCTGGTCCTCGCCGGTGAGGCCGGTGAGCCAGGCGTAGGCGCTGTGCGGGCGGAACCGGTAGTCGGTGTCGTTGCTGCGGACCTTGAGTTCGCCGGCGGGGACGATCAGCCGTTCGCCGGGGAAGGCGGCGGAGAGGCGGGCGTGGCGGCCGGGGAGCGCGGCGTATCCGGGGACGCGCTGGTCGGCGGGGAGCGGACTGGGGGCCCAGGAGGTGCCCATGAAGGCGTCGAGGGCGGGGGAGACGGGCAGGTCGTGGCTGCCGGTGTTGAGGCCGGTCTGACGGAGGGTCACCGGGTGTTCTCCTAAGCGGGGCCGGGGGGTTGCACGGACACAGCTCGGTAACGGGGCGCGCCACCTCTTGTGCAGTGCAATTTCACATTACTATGTTACGGGTCACACCGCGGAGCGGCTAGACCCCCTGAGGTCGCCCTCCCCGGCCGGGCCCCGGACCAGCCCCGGGGCCGGACCACGGGCCTACGGCGGGCCCCCCACTGCGGAGTTGCACATGACCAGGCGCACCCACGCCGCCCTCGCGGCGGCCCTCGCAGCCACACTCACCCTCGGCCTCGGGGCCTGCAAGAACGACAAGAGCGACACCGGCGGCGACAGCACGGCCACGAGCACCAAGGGCCCGGGCGCGGAGTCCGGTTCGATCATCGGCGGCACCCCGGTCAAGGGCGGCACGCTCACCGTCCTCACCAACCAGGACTTCGCCCACCTCGACCCCGCCCGCAACTGGGTCCTGCCGCACATGGACTTCGGCACCCGCCTGATCTACCGCACCCTGGTCACCTTCAAGGCCGAGCCGGGCGCCGCCGGCAGCGAGATCGTCCCGGACCTCGCCACCGACCTCGGCAAGGCCTCCGACGGCGGCAAGACCTGGACCTTCACCCTGCGCGACGGGTTGAAGTACGAGGACGGCAGCCCGATCAAGTCCGCCGACATCAAGTACAACGTCGAGCGGTCCTTCTCCCCGGACCTCACCGGCGGCCCCGACTACGCGGTCCAGTACCTGGCCGGCGGCGAGAACTACAAGGGCCCGCTGACGGGTGAGCACCTGCCCAGCATCGAGACCCCGGACGACAAGACCATCGTCTTCCACCTGAAGCGCCCGGTCGCCGAGTTCTCCTACACCGCCACCCTGCCGACCTTCTCCCCGGTGCCGCAGACCCAGGAGAAGGGCACCCAGTACGACTCGCGGCCGTTCTCCTCCGGGCCGTACAAGATCGACACCTACGATCGCGGCAAGCAGCTCGTCCTGGTCCGCAACACCAACTGGGACCAGGCCACCGACACGGTCCGCAAGGCGTACCCGGACAGGATCGTCGTCACCCAGGGCCTCAAGGGCGGCCAGGCCGACGACCGGATCATCGCCAGCGAGGGCGCCGACGCCTCCACCGTCGAGATGCCGTGGATGCAGCACGAGTCCGTCGCCAAGGTGCTGCCCAAGGCGGACGTCAAGTCCCGCATGGTGGCCGAGCAGACCGGCTGTACGGACATGCTGTACCTGAACACGGCCAAGGCGCCCTTCGACGACCCGAAGGTGCGCGAGGCGATGATGTACGCCGTCGACCGCGAAGCCCAGGTCACCGCGTTCGGCGGCCCGGCGATGGCCGACGTCGCCACCTCCTTCCTGCCGCCCGCGCTGACCGGCGGCGCCAAGGCCGACCCGCTGAAGATCCCGGCCGCCGGCGACCAGGCGAAGGCCAAGGACCTGCTCAAGGCGGCCGGGAAGACCGACCTCAAGGTCTCGCTGACCGTCTCCCTCGGTGACAAGACCCGCGGCGAGGCGATCCAGCAGTCGCTGGCCAAGGCCGGCGTCCAGGTCACCGTCAACACCGTCGACGCGTCCGCCTTCGCCGACACCGTCGGCGACACCAAGAACGCCCCCGAGCTGACGATCAACGGCTGGTGCCCGGACTACCCGTCCGGCGCCACCTTCCTGCCGTTCCTCTTCGACGGCCGCACCATCAAGGAGAAGGGCAACCAGGGCAACTACAGCCAGTTCCGGGACCAGGCCACGATGGACCGGATGGACCAGATCGCGGCCATGACGGACCTGGCCGAGGCCAACGCCGCCTGGAAGCAGCTCGACGAGGACCTCGTGAAGAAGGCCCCGGCCGTTCCGCTGATGTGGCAGCGCCGCCCGCTGCTGGCCGGCACCAACGTGGCCGGCGTGTTCGGCAACTCCGGCTACGCCGGCATGATCGACATGGCCGTGGTCGGCCTCAAGGACCCCTCGAAGAGCCAGGGCTGAGGGACCGCCACCGATGAGTGCAACCACTGAGCCCGCCGCCGTGGAGGCCACGGCGGCGGGCCCCGCGAAGGCCACCGGGCGCGGGCCCTGGCGGCTGGTCTGGGACCAGCTGTGGGCCAAGGGCCCGGCCCGGTTCGGCCTGATCACGGTCGCCGTGCTGGTGCTGGCGGCCGCCCTGGCCGGCCCGCTGAGCTCGCTCGGCGGCTGGTCCCCCGAGGAGTTCGACAAGCGCGCCATCGACCCGTACCTGGGCGGGCTGCCCAAGGGCGACTTCGGCGGTATCAGCGCCCGGCACTGGCTGGGCGTCGAACCGATCACCGGGCGCGACCTGTTCGCCCGCGTCCTGCACGGCGGGCAGGTCTCGCTGCTGATCGCGTTCACCGCGACCGCCGTCGTCGTGATCACCGGCACCCTGGCCGGCATCGCCGCCGGCTACTTCGGCGGCCGGACCGACGCGGTGCTGTCCCGGCTGATGGACCTCACCATGTCCTTCCCCTCGCTGATCTTCATGATCGCGATGATGTCGGTGGCCAAGGACGTCAACCGGATCCTGCTGATCACCCTGGTCATCGGCCTGTTCACCTGGCCCGGCATCGCCCGGGTCGTCCGCGGCCAGACCCTCTCGCTCAAACACCGCGAGTACGTCGAGGCCGCCAAGGTCGGCGGCGCCCGGTCCTGGCGGATCCTCACCCGGGAGATCCTGCCGAACGTCTCCGGCCCGGTCATCGCCTACACCACCCTGCTCATCCCCGGCATGATCGCCACCGAGGCCGCGCTCAGCTACCTCGGCGTGGGCGTCCGCCCGCCCACCGCGTCCTGGGGGCAGATGATCGCCGAGAGCATCCTCCACTACGAGACCGACCCGACGTACTTCCTCATCCCGACGGTCTTCCTGTTCCTCGCCGTGCTCGCCTTCACCCTGCTCGGCGACGCGCTGCGCGACATCCTCGACCCCCGGGGAGGCCGGTCGTGATCCTCTACCTCGGCCGCCGGCTGCTCGGCGTGGCGGGCATCCTGCTCGCCATCTGCGCCATCACCTTCACCATCTTCTACCTGCTGCCCAACGACCCGGCAGCGGCCGCCTGCGGCAAGACCTGCAGCCCCGAGCGGCTCGCCGACGTCAAGGCGGCGATGGGCCTGGACGCGCCGGTCTGGCAACAGTTCGGCAGCTACCTGGCCGGCATCTTCGCCGGCCGCGACTACGGCAGCGGCCCCAGCGCCCTGCACTGCGGATTCCCGTGCCTCGGCTACTCGTACGAGTACGGGCTGCCGGTCTGGGACCTCCTGACCGACCGCCTGCCGGTCTCCGTCTCGCTCGCCCTCGGCGCAGCCGTGCTCTGGCTGGTCCTCGGCCTCGGCGCCGGCGTCACCTCGGCGCTGCGCAAGGGCGGCATCACCGACCGGACCCTGATGGTGCTCTCGGTCGGCACCGCCTCGCTGCCGGTCTACTTCACCTCGATCATGCTGATCTGGGGCGTCGTCCGGACCGCCGGACTGCTGCCCTACCCGGCGTACCACCAGTTCACCGAGGGCCCGGTCGACTGGGCCTCCAACCTGCTGCTGCCCTGGACCGCGCTGGCCCTGCTGTACGCGGCCATGTACGCCCGGCAGAGCCGCAACTCGATGATCGAGACCATGGCCGAGCCGTACATCCGCACCGCCCGCGCCAAGGGCCTGCCCGCCCGCACCGTCACCGTCAAACACGGGCTGCGCGCCGGGATGACGCCGATCCTCACCATCTTCGGCATCGACCTCGGCGGCCTGCTGGCCGGCGCCGTCATCACCGAGTCCATCTTCGGCCTGCCCGGCGTCGGCCGGCTCTTCTACGACGCGCTGAGCCGGTCCGACCAGCCCGTCATCCTCGGCGTCACCCTGCTCGCGGCCTTCTTCATCGTCGCGGCGAACCTGCTGGTCGACCTGCTCTACGCCTACGTCGACCCGAGAGTGAGGTACTGACACATGAGTGAGCGAAGCGAGCTCATCAATGTCGGGGGCGCGTCCCGCGAAGCACCGGCCGGGCGGGGCGGGCCGGGCGCCGGAGCCCTGCTGGAGGTCGAGGACCTCGGCGTCACCTTCGACACCCCGCGCGGCACCGTCCGGGCCGTCGACGGCATCTCCTTCACCGTCGCGGCCGGGCAGACCCTCGGCCTGGTCGGCGAGTCCGGCAGCGGCAAGTCCGTCACCTCGCTCGCCGTGATGGGCCTGCACCGCGGCGCCACCGTCACCGGCTCGATCCGGCTCGCCGGTCAGGAGCTGAACGGGCTGGGGGAGCGGCAGTTGGGCACCGTCCGGGGCCGGCGGATCGCCATGATCTTCCAGGACCCGCTCTCCAGCCTGCACCCCTTCTACACCGTCGGCGAGCAGATCGCCGAGCACTACCGGGTGCACTTCAAGGCCTCCCGCAAGGCCGGCCGCGAGCGCGCCGTCCAGATGCTCGGCGAGGTCGGCATCCCCGAACCCGCCCGCCGGGTCGACGAGTACCCGCACCAGTTCTCCGGCGGCATGCGCCAGCGCGTGATGATCGCCATGGCACTCGCCTGCGAACCCGACATGCTCATCGCCGACGAACCCACCACCGCCCTCGACGTCACCGTCCAGGCCCAGATCCTCGACCTGATCGCCCGGATCCAGCAGGACCGCGGCCTCGGCGTCGTCATGATCACCCACGACCTCGGCGTGGTCGCCCGGGTCGCCCACGAGGTCCTGGTGATGTACGGCGGGCGGGCCGCCGAACAGGCCCCCGTGGACAGGCTGTTCGGCGCCCCCGCGCACCCGTACACCCGCGGGCTGCTCGACTCGCTGCCCCGCCTCGACGACACCGACGACGCCCCGCTGCGGGCCATCCCCGGCAGCCCGCCGTCGCTGATCGCCCCCGCCCCCGGCTGCTCCTTCGCCCCGCGCTGCGCCCGCACCACCGCGGCCACCGCCGAGGAGCACGCCCGCTGCCGGGCCGAGCGCCCCGCACTCGGCCCGCTCGCCCCCGGCCACCAGGCCGCCTGCCACCTGCCGCTGGTGCCGCAAGGAGCCCGTTCATGACCGCCCAGCCGTCCCCGGCCGCCGCCAAGCCGTCCGAACCACTGCTGTCGGTACGGGACTTGGTGAAGACCTTCGCCGGCAAGCGCGGCCGCGCCGGCCGGGCCGGCGCCCCGGTCCGGGCCGTGGACGGGGTCAGCTTCGACGTCGGCAAGGGCGAGACGCTCGGCCTGGTCGGCGAGTCCGGCTGCGGCAAGTCCACCACCGGGCGCATGATCGTCCGCCTGCTCGACCCGACCTCGGGCACCGTCACCTTCGACGGCACCGAGATCGGCGGCCTGTCGCAGACCCAGTTGCGGCCGCACCGGCGGCACCTTCAGATGGTCTTCCAGGACCCGTACTCCTCGCTCAACCCCCGCCAGACGGTGTCCCGGATCATCTCCGAACCGCTGCTGGTCCAGGGCTCGGGCGCCGCCGAGGCACGGAAGCGGGCCGCCGAGCTGATGGAGCTGGTCGGGCTGATCCCCGAACACCTCGACCGCTACCCGCACGAGTTCTCCGGCGGCCAGGCGCAGCGGATCGGCATCGCCCGCTCGCTGGCCACCTCGCCCCGGCTGGTGATCGCCGACGAGCCGGTCTCCGCGCTGGACGTCTCGATCCAGGCCCAGGTGGTCAACCTGATGGAGCGGCTCCAGGACGAGCTGGGCCTGGCGTACGTGTTCATCGCGCACGACCTCTCGGTGGTCAAGCGGGTCTGCGACCGGGTCGCGGTGATGTACCTCGGCCGGATCGTCGAGATCGGCGCCAAGGAGGAGGTGTACGGCAACCCGGCCCACCCGTACACCCGGGCCCTGCTCTCCGCCGTGCCGCTGCCGGACCCGGCGGCCGAGCGGGCGCGCGAGCGGATCGTGCTGCTCGGCGACCCGCCGAGCCCCGCCAATCCGCCGTCGGGCTGCACCTTCCACCCGCGCTGCCCGAAGGCGCAGGAGGTCTGCCGGACGGAACGGCCGCTGCTGCAGATCGCCGGGCCGGGTGCCAGGCAGGCGGCCTGCCACTTCCCTGAGGCCTGACGCACCAGTCGCCGTACCGCCCCGTCTCCCCCACGCCGGGCGGTACGGCTCCATCCCGGGGCCCGTCGACGGGCCCCTCTCCGACCCCCGGTCGGGCGCGGCGGGGAACCTCTTGAGGGCCGCGCCCGACCGGGTTCCAGCACTTCGAAGGCCCGTACCCGAGCGAGGGTACGGGCCTTCCGCGGTCCGGGGCCTGTGGTGCGGGGGCCGTGGTTTCAGGGTCCGTGGTCCGTGGTCCGGGGTCTGCAGTGCAGGTCCGGGGTCCTGGTGCGGGCTGGTGGGGGCTGGTGGGGCGGGGAGGGTACGGGCCTGACGGGTCGGGGGCGCGGGGCCCCGCACGCCCCGTCCCGTGGGGGAAGACCGAAGGCCGTGGCCCCCGGACGGATCCGGGGGCCACGGCCTTCGCGCTGCCGGGGGCCTTGCTCAGGAGGCCGGGCCCACCCGGACGGTGGTGATCCGGCCGCCCTGGGCCTCGCGGACCACCTCGATCTTCGTGTTGGTGTCCGGCACCTTCACCGTGAGCTGCGGGGTGGCCGGGTCGGAGTAGACGCCGGTGTGGTCGTTGAACGCCGGGACGGCCGGCTCGGCGCCGATCCGCACCGGGACGCCGCCCTTGTGCAGGGTGAACGCGGTGGTCGGCTTCAGCGAGAAGGTCGCGTCGTAGGTCTGCGCGCGGCCGTTGACCAGCGAGCCGTCGGCGAACCGGATCGGCGTCGGGTGCGCGTCGACCGGCAGGATCAGACCGCCGCCCGGGTGGTCCTTGGTGTTGTTGTCGCCGTACCCGGTGTCCCAGAGCCAGACCAGCACGCCCTCCTGGTACGGGTAGTTGTCGACGATGTCCTTCTTGTTGTCGACGCCGGTGTACCCGAAGTTGTACGGCCCGGTCTTCAGGAAGGCGCCGTAGCCGGCGTACCGGCGGTTCTCCACCAGGTAGGCGCGCGGGTGCTGCTTGACGGCGGTGCGGCCGGTGACGACGGTGAAACCGGTGGCCGTCCAGCCGGCGGTGCCGTCCTCGGCGCCGTCGGCGAACAGCTCGGTGGCGCCGGCGGCGATCCGGACGGCGTCGACCAGGACGCCCCGGCCGTGCGTGTTGTTGTCGGAGGTGACGTGGAAGCGCAGCCGCACCTGCTGCCCGGCGTACCCGTCCAGCGGGATCGACAGCTGCCGGTAGGCGCCCGAAGTGCCGGTCAGGCCCGGCGTGTTGGCGGTGGTGTTGCCGATCGGCGCGCCGTCGACGGTGCCGTTGAGCGCCTTCCACGTCCGGCCCGCGTCGGTGGAGGCCTCGACGGTCAGGAAGTCGTAGTCCTGCTCGATGTCGTACCAGGTGGCGGCGGTCAGCGTGACCGGGCCGCTCACCGTGCGCAGGTCGACGTCGCGGGCCAGTGCGTTGTCCAGGTTGTCGCCGGTGTCGCTCCACCAGTGCCTGCCGCCCTGGTACGGGTCGGCCAGGTCGGTGTCGGTGGTGCCGTCCGGCAGGTGCACCAGTACGGCCTGGGCCTGGTCGGTGTTGTAGCCGCTGACCCCGAGGGCGTGGCTGGAGCGGGTGGCGGCCTGCGCCTCGTCGTAGTTGAGCCAGCCGAACTGCAGCTTGCTCCAGGCGTCGAGGTCGCCGGGGTAGCCGCCGGTGGTGTTCTTGCCCTTGCCCAGGTAGGAGCCGGAGGACATCAGTGACCAGAAGTTGACGCTGTTGTCGCCGCCGCTGGTGCTGTACAGGTCGGGCAGGCCGAGGTTGTGGCCGAACTCGTGGGAGAACAGGCCGACTCCGCTGTTCTCGCCGCCCTGCACGTAGTCGTAGACGTACAGGCCGGTGTCGCCGACCGGCGCGCCGCCGATCTTGTTGCCCGCCGGGCCGGTCTGGCCGGCCGGGTCCGGGAACGCCCAACTGCGGTGCGCCCACAGCGCGTCGGCGCCCTGGGCGCCGCCGCCCCAGGTCTCGTCGACGCCCGCGTGCACCACGACGACGTTGTCGAGGTAGCCGTCGGGCTGGCTGAACTCGCCGTCCTTGTCGTGGTCGTAGCGGTCGTAGACGTCGTACTGGGCCAGCTCGGCCTTCACGTCCGCGGCCGTCCGGCCCTTGGCGATCTCGCCGTCGTACCAGGCCTTGACGGCGTCCCGGACGAACTCCTGGGCCTGGGTCCAGGCGCCGGACCCCTGCGGGCCCTTGTTGCTGCCGTAACGGGCCTCGTTGTACGGCACGGTGACCCAGTCGCTGACGGTGCCGTCGACGTCGTACCGGCCGGAGGACTGGGTGCGGTAGTAGTTGCGCATCGAGACCGCGCCGGGCGTGTCGTCGAAGAACATCTGCTGGTAGTAGTCGCGGCCGAAGTCGGCGTTCCAGAGCGTGTGGTTGTCGCTCCTGCCGGGCTGCGGGATGGTGTTGTGCCGCGGGCCGGGCGTTCCGCCGTAACGGGGCTGGCCGTTGTGCTGGGTGGTGTTGTCCACCTGGTCGCCGAACTGGGCGAGGATGACGAAGACCTTGTCCTTGCGCTGCTGCGCGAGCTGGACGTAGTCGTTGCCGATCTTCACCTTGGCGGGCGCGCGCTTCTCCGAAGTCTTGGCCACGGAGCCCTTGTTGAGCTGCTCCAGCGCCTTGGTGCGCAGCGACTGGCGCTCGCGCTCCTGCGGGGCGAGCGGGCCGGGCGGGGCCTCGGCGCCGCCCTCTTCGGCGGCCTGGGCGGCGACGGCGGCGGTGGTGGCGGGGGAGGGGGGTGCGGCCTGGGCGGGGGTGCCGAGGAGGGTGGCCGCTATCGCGCTCGTGGTGAGCGCGGCCGCGAGTGCCGCGGACAGTCTGCGCAACTGACCGGTCCTTTCCGGACGGTGGGTGGTCGGGGGCAACGGTCGGGGGGAAGGCCGACGGTCGTGGAGCGCAGGTAATATTTCACATGTCATGGGTCACACGGAAGACGCCGGACGGGGGCGGAACGCAGAGCGCCGCACGACCCGAGCGGTCGTGCGGCGCCGGTGGGTTGGCGGCCGGTCAGCCCGTGGTGTACTCCACGGCCACGCTGATCAGTGCCAGGACCCCGAACACCAGCCCCAGGGTGGGGCGGCCGGCGGCGTTCAGCGCCAGCGCGCCGACCGCGAAGACCGCCAGCTTGAGGGCGATCTCCGCGGCCAGCGGCAGCCGTACGGTCGGGTCGCCCGCGGCCAGGAACAGCCCCCAGGTGACCGCCGCGAGGGCCGGCGCGCCCAGCCCGAGCAGGGCCCGGGTGAGCGGGCCGGAGCCGGTCCTGAAGCCCCAGTAGCAGAGCGCCGCGAGCAGCCCCAGTTCCAGCGCGAAGGCGAGCCCGCCGTTGACCACGGTCACCGGGGTCCACTGCCGCTGCGAGACCGGGCCCGGTCTGCTGATTCTCATCCGTCTGATCCTCCCCGTCCGGTCCGGCGCCCGGGTGGACGCCGGTCCCGGCGGGAGTCTGGCAGGCACCGGCGCCCGCCACAACGGATCACCCCGACAAGGAGGCGCGCAGGAAGGCGAGTTCGGCCTGGGTGATCTGCTCCTGCACGCCGCCCGGGGTCATGTGGGTGACGCCGGGCAGCGGCAGCACGCTGTGCGGCCGGCCGGCCCGGGTGAGCGCCTGGGAGAGCCGCAGGGTGTGCGAGGGGTGCACGTTGTCGTCGGCCAGGCCGTGGATCAGCAGCAGCGGCCTGGTGAGTGACGGTGCGTCGGGGATCAGGTCGTCGGCGGCGTACCCCTCGGGGTTCTGCTGCGGCAGGCCCAGGTAGCGCTCGGTGTAGGCGGTGTCGTACCGGCGGAAGTCGGTGGGCGGGGCGCCCGCGCAGGCGGCGTGGAAGACGTCCGGGCGGCGCAGTACGGCCAGCGCCGCGAAGTAGCCGCCGTAGGACCAGCCGCGGACGCCGACCCGGTCGAGGTCGAGGTCGGGGTGGTCGGCGGCGAGCGCGTGCAGGGCGGCCACCTGGTCGTCCAGGGCGACCTGCGAGAACCGGCGGAAGATCGCCCGGGTGAAGGCGGGTGTCACGAACGGGGTGCCCCGGTTGTCGGTGGTGACCACGGCGAAGCCCTGGTCGGCCCACCACTGGCGGAGCTGCCAGCGGCGCGGCTCGTTGGCCACCGCCTGGAAGCCGGGACCGCCGTAGACGTCCAGCAGGACGGGCAGCCGCCGGCCGGGCACGTGGTCGCGCGGGTACACCACGGCGGTGGGCAGGGCGAGTTCGGTGACCCGGGCGCGCTGCGGCAGGACACGGTAGGGCAGTGCGGCGGAGAGGTCGGCGAGTTCGACTTCGCCGTCGGCGTGGCGCACCGTCCGGCGGACGCCGTCCGGCCCGGCGGAGGTGAGCAGCAGGGTCTCGTCGGCGGCGAGCGCGGCGTGGACGCCGGGGCCGGCGCTGAGCCGCTCGGGCCGGCCGCCGTCCGGGT
The DNA here is from genome assembly GCF_055588525.1 of Kitasatospora sp. NPDC041988. Lineage (NCBI taxonomy): Bacteria > Bacillati > Actinomycetota > Actinomycetes > Kitasatosporales > Streptomycetaceae > Kitasatospora > Kitasatospora sp. NPDC041988. The sequence continues at coordinate 188,870 of NZ_JBVJCO010000010.1, read as the reverse complement.
CGACCAGGTGGACGTGCTGGTCGAACGGGTCGCCCTCGCCACTCTCGCAGAGCAGCCGCCCGCGCAGCCGGCCGACCACGCGGCGGATCTGCAGCCCGGTGGTGTCCAGCGGCTTGCCGTCCAGGGCCAGGCCGCGCGCCTCGGGGGTGTCGTGGACGGTGAGCAGCCGCCCGTCGGGCAGCCGGGCGGGCGTGCCGGGCAGGTCGTCGACCCAGAACGCGTCGCTGGTGCGGGAGAGTTCGGTGGTGGCGCCGGTGGCCGGGTCGGCGGTGAGCAGCAGGACGTGCTGCTGGAGCCGGTCGGCGACGGTGAGCAGCACCTCGCCGCTGCCCGCCCACTCGACGGCGCAGAGGTACGGGAACGCGGTGTCGTCCCAGCGGAGCCGCACGCGGCCGCCGTCCAGGCCGAGTACCCAGAGCTGGACGTCCGCGTTGGGGCCGCCGGCCTGCGGGTAGGCGAAGTCCTCCGGCTGCTCGTCCGGGCGGGCCGGGTCGGCGAAGTACCGCCGGGGCAGGGAGGATTCGTCCACCCGGGCGGCGAGCAGGGCGCTGCCGTCCGGGCGCCACCAGTGGCCGCGGGCGCGGCCGAGCTCCTCGGCGGCGGCGAACTCGCTGACGCCCCAGCGGGCGCCGTCGGCGGGGCTGAGCGGCGTGAGGCCGGGCGTGACGTACAGGGCGTCGTCGGCGACGTAGGCGACGCGGTGGCCGGCCGGGTCGGGGCGCGGGTCGAAGGCGGGCCCGGCGGTGGGGAGTTCGGCGCAGGTGCCGGCGGTGGTGTCGGCGCGGAAGAGCCGCCCGTCCAGGGTGAGGACGGCGACGGCGAGGTCGGCGGTGGCGGCGTAGGAGCCGATGCCGGCGGCGGTGAGCCGGATCCGCTCGCGCAGCCGGCGTTCGACGGCCGGGAGGTCCGCCGGGTCGCCGGTGCGGCCGGGGGCGAGCGCGGCGGGGTCGGCGACGAGCCGCTCCTCGCCGGTGGCCAGGTCGAGCAGGTGGAGCCGGTCGACCTGGTCCTCGGCGCCGGTGGAGCGGAGCAGCAGCAGCCGGTTGCCGTCCTCGCTGAGGACGATCGCACGCGGAGCGCCGAAGCCGAAGCGGCCCGTGCGGGCGCTGAGGGAGAGGAAGGGGTCGGTGATGGTCACGGCCCGATGTTCTCCGTGCGGCGCTGCCCGGACCAGTAGTACGACATGTGAAATGTCACACACCACTATGCTGTCCCGGCAGAACAGGACCCCACCCTGGAGGCGAAGTGATCGAGGACCCGCGGACCGTCGAGCCCCCGGCGCCGCTGCCCGGTACGGACCGGCTGTTCACCCTGGATCCCGGCGTGGCCCACCTCAACCACGGCTCCTACGGCACGGTCCCCATCCCGGTGCAGCAGGAGCAGGAGCGGCTCCGGGCGGAGCAGGAACGCGACCCGGACGGCTTCTTCGCCGACCTGCCCCGGCGGGTCGCCGCCGCCCGCACCACGCTCGCCGCCGAGCTGGGCACCGACCCGGCCCGGCTCGCCCTGGTCGCCAACGTCACCGAGGCGGTGGCGGTGGCGCTGGAGAGCGTCCCGCTGGCGCCCGGCGACCGCATCCTGGTCACCGACCACGGCTACGGCGCCGTCACCCGGGCCGTCCGCAGACGCGCCGAGGAGACCGGCGCCGAGGTGCACACCGTCCGGCTGCCGCTGGACACCCCGGACGAGGCCGCCGTCCGCGACGCCGTCCTCGCCGCCGCCACCGGCCGCACGGTGCTCGCCGTGCTCGACCAGCTCACCTCGCCGACCGCCCGCCGGATCGCCGGGCCCGGCCTGCTCGCCGCCCTGCGCGCACGCGGCGTCACCACCGTGGTGGACGGCGCCCACGCCCCCGGCATGCTGCCCGCACCGGTCGAGCCGGACGCCGACTTCTGGTTCGGCAACCTGCACAAGTGGGCCTTCGCCCCGCGCGCCACCGGCGTCCTCGCCGTCCGCCCCGAGTGGACCGGGAAGGTCCGCCCGCTGGCCCTCTCCTGGGAGCACCACCGCGGCTTCCCGGCCGGCGTCGAATGGCGCGGCACCTACGACTACACGCCCTGGCTGGCCGCCCCGGCAGGCTTCGGGCTGCTGCGCGAGCTCGGCGTCGGGCAGGTGCGCCGGCACAACGAGGAACTCGCCGCCCACGGCGGGGCCGTACTGGCCGACCGCCTCGGCCTGGAACCGCTGCCGGCCACCGCGGGCGTGGCGATGCGCGCGCTGCGCCTGCCCCCGGGTCGGGGCGAGACCGACGAGGCGGCGGTGGCGGTGATGGCGCAGCTGTGGCGGCGGCACGCCGTCCGGACGGTGGTGCGCCCCTGGCCGGGTGGCGGGGTGCTGCGGATCAGCGCGCAGGTGTACAACCGGCCGCACGAGTACGGGACGCTGGCGGCGGGCCTGGCGGAGCTGCTGTCGCGAGGGGGGTGAGCGCGGTCAGTCGGAGGCGGCGCGCAGTTCGGCGAGGAGCACGTTCCGGTCGTCGATCAGCCCGGTCAGGATCCGCCGGGCGGTCCTGAGCAGGTCGGCGACCTCGGCGCCGGCCAGTGCGTAGACCACCGTGCTGCCCTCGCGGCTGGCGGTGACGATGCCGGACCGGCGCAGGACGGCGAGCTGTTGGGAGAGGTTGGACGGTTCGATCTCCAGCTCGGCCAGCAGGTCCCGGACGGGCGTCGGCCCGGCCTGCAGCAGCTCCAGGACCCGGATCCGGACCGGGTGGCCGAGCATCCGGAAGAACTCGGCCTTGGCCTGGTACAGCGCGACCCCCACAGCGCCCCCTTCTCTGGTACCGGTCTGTTCAGATCTCCAGCGCGACCTCGATCCGCTTCAGCTGGTGCCTGGCCATCGCCAGGTTGGCGCGGCCGCGGTTGAGCGCGAGAAAGAGGAAGAGCCCCCGGCCGTTCGGCATGGTGAGCGGCCGGAGCAGGTGGTACTGGCTGGTCAGGGTGACCAGGATGTCCTCGATGTCGTTGTCGTGGAGGTTGAGCAGCTCCATGGCCCGCATCTTGGCCCGGACCACGTCGGTGTTGCCGGCGGCGGCGACGTTGAGGTCCAGCTCGCCGCCGTCGCCGAGGGTGCCGAGCGCCATGCCGCTGCCGTAGTCGACCAGGGCGATGCCGATCGCACCGTCGATGGCCATGGCCTCCTTGAGCGAGGTCTCCAGGTTCGCCATCGTCTTCTCCTCCTGTAGCCGGGGGACTCCCGTGAGTGGTGGCTGTGGAAGCGAATGTAGGGAGGCCAGGCCGGGTTCCACCGCAGATGACCGGAGATGTTCGAATCAGGACGCTGTGTGACCACTTCGCGGCTACTTGAAGACATTTGCAACTATGGATGTGAGAGAGAACTGATTCGGGCCCGTGGAAAAACGGTGCTATCGATGTCAGTCCTCCCGGGTAACCTCTCGCTGAGATGCGAGATCACACCAACCACACCCGGACGGCGATGAACACCCCTCTGCCCGAGCACCCCGAAGACCGGGAGCTCAACCCCGCCGAGGCGTACGCGGCCTTCCGCCGCCGGGCCAAGGAGCAGGCCACGGCCCTGTACGGCTTCCAGCAGCTCTACGACTTCCCGCTGGACGACTTCCAGCTGGAGGCCTGCCAGGCCCTGGAGGCCGGTGAAGGCGTCCTGGTCGCCGCGCCCACCGGCTCCGGCAAGACGATCGTCGGCGAGTTCGCCGTCCACCTCGCCCTCCAGGCCGGGCGGAAGTGCTTCTACACGACGCCGATCAAGGCGCTCTCCAACCAGAAGTACGGGGACCTGGTCAAGCGCTACGGCGCCGCCAAGGTCGGCCTGCTCACCGGCGACAACACGGTCAACGGCGACGCGCCCGTGGTGGTGATGACCACCGAGGTGCTGCGCAACATGCTCTACGCGGGCTCCAGCACCCTGGACGGCCTCGGCTACGTGGTCATGGACGAGGTGCACTACCTCGCCGACCGCTTCCGCGGCGCCGTCTGGGAGGAGGTCATCATCCACCTCCCCGAGTCCGTCACCCTGGTCTCGCTCTCCGCCACCGTCTCCAACGCCGAGGAGTTCGGCGACTGGCTGGACACCGTGCGCGGCGGCACCCGCGTGATCGTCTCCGAGAACCGCCCCGTGCCGCTCTGGCAGCACGTGATGGCCGGCAACCGGATGTACGACCTGTTCGCCAACCCGGACCGCGACGGCCGCCCCAAGGACGCCCCGCGCAACCCGGCCAAGGCGGTCAACCCCGAACTGGTCCGCCTCGCCCGCTCCGAGCTGGACCGCAACCCGCGGGACAAGTTCGGCCGCGGCCGCGGCCGTTCCATGCCCAACGGCCGCCCCGGCCGGGTCTGGACGCCGGGCCGCGTCGACGTCATCGACCGCCTCGACTCCGAGGGCCTGCTGCCCGCGATCACCTTCATCTTCAGCCGGGCCGGCTGCGAGGCCGCCGTCCAGCAGTGCCTCTCCTCCGGCCTGCGGCTCAACAAGGAGGAGGACCGCGCCCGGGTACGCGACATCGTCCAGGAGCGCTGCGCCGACATCCCCGACGAGGACCTCCACGTCCTCGGCTACTTCGAGTGGCTGGACGGGCTGGAGCGCGGCATCGCCGCCCACCACGCGGGGATGCTGCCCCGGTTCAAGGAGGTGGTCGAGGAGCTCTTCGTGAAGGGCCTCGTCAAGGCCGTCTTCGCGACCGAGACCCTGGCGCTCGGCATCAACATGCCCGCCCGCTCGGTGGTCATGGAGAAGCTGGTCAAGTGGAACGGCGAGCAGCACGCCGACATCACCCCCGGCGAGTACACCCAGCTCACCGGCCGGGCCGGGCGGCGCGGCATCGACATCGAGGGCCACGCCGTGGTGCTCTGGCAGCGCGGCCTCGACCCGGAGGCGCTGGCCGGCCTGGCCGGCACCCGCACCTACCCGCTGAAGTCCTCGTTCCGGCCGTCCTACAACATGGCCGTCAACCTGGTCTCCCAGTTCGGCCGGCACCGCTCCCGCGAACTGCTGGAGACGTCGTTCGCGCAGTTCCAGGCGGACCGCTCGGTGGTCGGCATCGCCCGCCAGGTCCAGCGCAACGAAGAGGGGCTGGAGGGCTACCGCGAGTCGATGACCTGCCACCTCGGCGACTTCGACGAGTACATGAACCTGCGCCGCGAGCTCAAGGACCGCGAGAACGAGCTCGCCCGCGAGGGCACCAGCCAGCGCCGGGCCGCAGCCGTCGAGTCCATCGAGCACCTCAAGCCGGGCGACGTCATCCACGTTCCCACCGGCAAGTTCGCCGGCCTCGCCCTCGTCCTCGACCCGGGCCTGCCGCCAGTCAGCCGCAACGGCCGGGGCGCCACCCGCCACCCGGACTTCCAGGACGGCCCGCGCCCGGTGGTGCTCACCGCCGAGCGGCAGGTCAAGCGGCTCGCGATGATCGACTTCCCGCACCCGGTCGCCGCGATCGAGCGGCTGCGCATCCCCAAGTCCTTCAACCCGCGCAGCCCGCAGTCCCGCCGCGACCTCGCCTCCGCGCTGCGCACCAAGGCCGGCCACCTGGAGCCCGAGCGGTTCCGCAAGGGCCGGGCGGCCGCCGCCGACGACCCCGAGATCACCCGGCTGCGCGCCACCCTGCGCCAGCACCCCTGCCACGGCTGCGACGAGCGCGAGGACCACGCCCGCTGGGCCGAGCGCTACCACCGGCTGCACCGCGACACCGAGCAGCTGGAGCGCCGGATGCGCTCCCGCACCCACACCATCGCCCGCACCTTCGACCGGGTCTGCGGTCTGCTCACCGACCTCGGCTACCTGAGCGGCGACACCGTCACCGCCGACGGCAAGCGGCTCGGCCGGCTCTACGGCGAGCTGGACCTGCTCGCCTCCGAGTGCATCCGCGAAGGCGTCTGGAGCGGCCTGGCCGCCGCCGAGCTGGCCGCCTGCGCCTCGGCGCTGGTCTACGAGGCCCGGCAGTCCGACGACGCCGCCGCCCCCCGGGTGCCCGAGGGCGCCGCCAAGGACGCGCTCGGCCAGATGGTGCGGATCTGGGGCCACCTGGACGCCCTGGAGGAGCAGCACCGGATCAACACCGCCGAGGGCGTCGGCCAGCGCGAGCCCGACCTCGGCTTCGCCTGGGCCGCCTACCGCTGGGCGCTCGGCCACAGCCTGGACCAGGTGCTGCGCGACGCCGACATGCCGGCCGGTGACTTCGTCCGCTGGACGAAGCAGCTGATCGACGTGCTCGGCCAGATCCAGGACGCGGCCGGCGAGGACGTCGAGCTGCGCAAGACCGCCCGCAAGGCGGTGGACGGGCTGCGCCGCGGCATCATCGCCTACTCCTCGGTCGGCTAGCCGTACGGACGTGGTCGTACGGACGTAGCCGTACGGACGAAGGGCCCGCCCGGGATCGCCCGGGCGGGCCCTTCCGCGCGTGTCTCAGCCGGCGAGGACGGCGAGCACCCGGTCCAGCGAGGTGCCGAGGCCCCAGCGGGTGGAGAGCTCCTCCAGGGTCATCGGATCCAGCGGCTCGTGCGGCAGCGCCGGGTCGAACTCCGGCATCGGCGCGTCGGGGGCGACCCGCACCACGGTCGGCGCCACGTCCAGGTAGGCGGCGCCCTCGACGATGTTGCGCCGGCGGGCCGGGGTGAGCTTCGAGGCGATGTCGAGCGCGGCGGCCCGGATCGCCGCGAGGTCCCCGTACTCGTTGATCAGCTGGGCCGCGGTCTTCTCGCCGATGCCCTTGACGCCGGGCAGGCCGTCGCTCGGGTCCCCGCGCAGGGCGGCCATGTCGGCGTACTGGGCGCCGCGCACGCCGTACTTCTCCAGCAGCAGCGCGTCGTCGGTGACCTGGAGGTTGCCCATGCCCTTGACGGGGTAGAGCACGGTGATCCCGCGGGCGTCGTCGACCAGCTGGAAGAGGTCGCGGTCGCCGGTGACGATCTGCACCGGGCCCTTCGCCCGCGCGGTGAGGGTGCCGATCACGTCGTCCGCCTCGTAGCCGGGGGAGCCGACCCGGGCGATGCCGAGCGCGTCCAGCACCTGCTCGATCACCGGGACCTGCGGGGCCAGCGTGTCCGGCACCTCCTCCTCGCCGTCCTCGGCCGCCTCGGCGACCCGATGCGTCTTGTAGGAGGGGACGAGGTCCACCCGCCACTGCGGGCGCCAGTCGGCGTCCATGCAGGCGACCAACTGGTCGGGCCGGTGGTCCTGGACCAGCCGGGCGATGAAGTCCAGCAGGCCGCGGACGGCGTTGACCGGCTCGCCCTGCGGGGAACGCAGGGAGTCCGGTACGCCGTAGTAGGCCCGGAAGTACAGGCTGGCGGAGTCGAGCAGCATCAGTCGCGGTGCGGTCACCCTCCGATCATGCCGTACGGGGCCGACAGCCGGGCGGAACGTCCGCCTCAGTGCTCGTGCGGACCGGCGCGGTGGACCGGGCCGTGGGCGTCGGCGCAGTGCTCCGGGGTCAGATCGCCCGGGGTGGTGATCTGGAGCAGCGCACCCGCCTCGTCCTCGCCGACGTGGTCGACCTGGAGCGTGCTGTGGGTGATCGCGTACTCGTCGGCCAGCCGGCGCTGGAGCTCGCGGCGGACGGCGTGGCAGTCGCCGCCGGGGGTGACCAGGATGTGCGCCGACAGGGCCGGCTGGCCCGAGGTGATCTCCCAGATGTGCAGGTCGTGGATCTCCTCGACCAGCGGCTGGGCGACCAGCTGGTCCGCGACCGCGTCCGGGTCGATGCCGGCCGGGGCGGCCTCCAGGAAGATCCGCCCGGAGTCCCGGACCAGGCCGATGCCGGCCTTCAGCATCAGCGCCACGACGATCAGCGAGGCGATCGCGTCGGCCTGGACGAAGCCGGTGGTCAGCATGATCGCACCGGCGACGGCGGTGGCGATGAACGCGTACAGGTCGGTGACCACGTGCTGGAAGGCGCCCTCGACGTTGAGCGAGCTGCGGTTGGCCTTGGACATGCACCAGGCGGCGGCCAGGTTGACCACGATCCCGGCCAGCGCGGTGACCAGTACCAGTGAGCCGGTCACCTCCGGCGGGTCGAGCAGCCGGGCGATCGCCTCGTAGCCGAGCCAGGCCGACAGCACCAGCAGCGTGACGCCGTTGGCCTGCGCGGAGAGGATCTCGGCCCGCTTGAGCCCGTAGGTGTATCCGCCGCGGGCGGGCCGGGCGGCCAGCCGCATCGCGACCAGGGCGAGGACGATCGAGGCGGCGTCGGTGAGCATGTGCGCGGCGTCGGAGATCAGCGCCAGCGACTGGGCGGCGAAGCCGACCACGACCTCGCCGGCCATGAACACCACGATCAGCGCGAGCGCGCTCACCAGCCAGCGGCGGTCGGCGTCGGCGGCGACGCCGTGCGAGTGGCCGCCGTGGCCGTGGCCACCGCCTCGGTGGGAGTGCCCGTGGTCATGCGCATGATCATCGTGGGAGTGCTCGTGCCCGGCCATCGAAGTCCTCTCCTGGACATACGGGGGTGGGGGCAGGGGTGCGACCGCCCTGCACCCGAAGTGAACCTCAGATCGGACGAAGATCCAAAGGCTGCACTGGAAGCCGTTGTCATTGCCGCGCGGTAACCCCCGTCCGGTATCGTCGCGCCGCCACTGAGCAGGGGAGACGCAGCATGGAACGGACCGGACCGGTCGGCCTCGGGGCGATCGCCAGGGAGTGGGGCCGGATCGGGGCGCTCGGCTTCGGCGGGCCGCCCGCGCACATCCTGCTGCTGCGCCGGCTCTGTGTGGAGCAGCGCAGGTGGCTGGAGCCGGACGAGTTCGAGGACGCCATCGCGGCCACCAACCTGCTGCCCGGCCCGGCCTCCACCCAGCTGGCGATCCTCACCGCGTGGCGGCTGCGCGGCACGCCCGGCGCGCTGGTCGGCGGCGCCTGCTTCATCGCGCCCGGGCTGGCGCTGATCCTCGCCCTCTCGGTGCTCTTCCTGGCCGGCGACCCGCCGCTCTGGGTGCTCGGCGCGGCGGCGGGCGCCGGTGCGGCCGTCCCGGCGGTCGCGGTGCAGGCCGCCACCTCGCTGGTCCCCGGCAGCTTCACCCGGGCCGGCCGGGGGCGGGCCGCCCGGGCCCGCTGGGCCGGGTACGCGCTGGCGGGCGCGGCCGCCGCGATCCTCACCGGGCCGTGGCTGGTGCTGGTGCTGGTCGCCGCCGGGCTGACCGAGATCGCCGTCCGCGCCGGAACGGGCGGCCGCGAGCGCGACCGGCGCCACGGCCGCCGCGCCGCGCTGCCGGTGGCCGCCGTGCTGCCCGTCCTGCCCGCGCTCGGCGGGCTCGGTGCACTGGCCTGGGTGGCGTTCAAGGTGGGGGCGCTCTCCTACGGGGGCGGCTTCGTGATCATCCCGTTGATGCAGGACGACGCGGTCCACCGCTACCACTGGATGACGGACGGACAGTTCCTCAACGCCGTCGCCCTCGGCCAGGTCACCCCCGGCCCGGTCGTGCAGACCGTCGCGGTCGTCGGCTACGCGGCCGCCGGGGTCGGCGGCGGGCTGCTGGCGGCGGCCGTCGCCTTCGCGCCGTCCTTCCTCTTCGTGATCCTCGGCGGTCGGCACTTCGACCGGCTCCGGGCCGACCAGCGGGTGCAGGACTTCCTCACCGGCGCCGGGCCGGCGGTGATCGGCGCCATCGCCGGCTCCGCCGTGCCGCTCGCCGCCGCGCTCGGGTACGGCTGGCAGTGGGGGGTGCTGGCGGTCGCGCTGCTCTGGCTGGCCGTCGCCCGCCGGGGCGTGGTGCCCGCCCTGCTCGCGGCCGGCGCGGCCGGCGCGCTCGCCACCCTGGCGGGCCTGCCGCCGGCCTGACGCCGCCGTCCGGGCGTCGCTCCGCCGCCGGCCTGACGCCGCTCCGCCGCCGTCCGGGCGCCGCCCTGTCGTGGGTGCACCCTGTCGTGGGCGCGCCGCCCTCTGCATACGGCCGGTCGGCGTCAGCTCGGCGGTGCGCCTGCCCCGATCGGGTGATGCCGGCTTGCATGATCGCTCACGGTCCCGCAATGATCACCATCCGTGAAGATCGCCACGGCGGAAGCCGTCCGCTGGCTCGCCGAACTCGAGTCGACCGCCGAAGACTTGATGAATCGTCACATCAATGCGGCGCGCGAGTGGTTCCCGCACCAGTACGTGCCGTGGAGCCTCGGCCGGGACTTCGACGGCCCGCTCGGCGGCGAGCCGTGGCGGCCCGGGCAGTCCGCGCTGAGCCCCGCCGTGCGCTCCGCCCTGGTGGTCAACCTGCTCACCGAGGACAACCTGCCCGGCTACCACTGGACGATCGCCGCGCGGACCTCCCGCGACGGCGCCTGGGGTGCCTGGCTGCACCGCTGGACCGCCGAGGAGGACCGGCACGCCGCCTCCATCCGCGCCTACCTGCACGCCGCCCGCGCCGTCGACCCGGTCGCGCTGGAGCGCGCCAGGATGGCGCAGGTCGGCACCGGCGCCGTCCCGCAGCCCGCCGGCGTGCTCGAGCTGGTCGCCTACGTCTCCGTGCAGGAGCTGGCCACCCGGGTGAGCCACCGCAACACCGGGCGGCTCAGCGGCGACCCGGTCTGCGAACGGCTGCTCGCCCGGGTCGCCCAGGACGAGAACCTGCACATGGTCTTCTACCGCGAACTGCTGCGCGCCGCCCTGGAGATCGACCCCGACCCCGTCCTCACCGTGCTCGACGCCGCCGTCCGCGACTTTGCGATGCCCGGCCAGGGCATGCCCGGCTTCACCCGGATGGCGGCCGAGGTCGCGGTGGCCGGCGTCTACGACCTGCGGGTCCACCACGACGAGGTGCTGGTGCCGTTGCTGCGCTCGCTGAAGGTCTTCGAGCTGACCGGCCTCGGGCCCGCCGGCGAGCAGGCCCGGGACCGGCTCGCCGTCCACCTGGCCGGGCTGGACACCCGCGCCGCCCGGTTCGTCGAACGCCGCGCCCAGGCGCTCGCCGTCCGTGCCCGCCGGGCCGGGCACACCCCGGCGGGCACCCCCGAACCCGCTCCCGCCCCTGCCCCCGGCACCGCCCCCGAGCATGCGTAAGCCGCACCCCCGACCGGCCGACCACAGGAGCAGCATGACCCTCACCACCACCGGCACCAGCGCCGCCGACATCGAGTTCCACTACGACCTCGGCAACGACTTCTACGCGCTCTGGCTGGACGAGACGCTGAGCTACTCGGCGGCCGTCTGGGACGGCATCGACCGCGACGAGCCCGACACCACCGCGCTGCCCCGGGCTCAGCGGGCCAAGCTCGACCTCCACCTCGACCTGGCCGGCGCCGCCCCCGGCGCGGGCCTGCGCCTGCTGGACGTCGGCTGCGGCTGGGGCGGCCTGCTGGCGCACGCGGCCGGCGAGCGGCGGGTGGCCGAGGGCACCGGGCTCACCCTCTCCCGAGCCCAGCACGCCCACGTCGCGGGCCTCGGCCTGCCCGGCGTCGACGTCCGGCTGGAGAGCTGGGACGGCCACCGCCCCGAGCGGCCGTACGACGGCATCGTCTCGGTCGGCGCGTTCGAGCACTTCGCCACCGCCGGCATGAGCCGCGACGGGCGGGTCGCCGCCTACCGCGCCTACTTCGAGCGCTGCCATGACTGGCTGCGCCCCGCCGCCCGGATGTCGCTGCAGACCATCGCCTACGACGGCGTGGCCGGCGGGGACGGCCCGGTCGGCTCCTTCGTGGCCGCCGACATCTTCCCCGGCGCGGTACTGCCCAGGCTGGACGAGATCGCCACCGCCTGTGACCCGTACTTCTCCGTCGCCGTGGTCCGCGCCTCGGCCGAGGACTACGCCCGCACCCTCGCCGCCTGGTCGGCCCGGCTGCTGCGGGCCCGGGCGGAGGCCGAGCGCCTGGTCGGAGAGGACGGTTTCCGCCGCTACCGCCGCTACCTCCGGGCCTGCGAAGTGACGTTCCTGCGCGGCGCGGCCACCCTGTACCGGTTCGGCTTCGTGCGGCGTGACGAGCCGCTGCGGCTGCCGGTCTGAGGCCGGCGCGTGCAGCACGAAGCCGCACCGGTGACCAGGCGGCGGGCATGGGCGGCGGTGGCCGTCGTCTGCGCCGCGCTCTTCCTGCTCGGACTGGACTTCACCGTCCTCAACGTGGCCGTCCCCGGCCTGCGGGCCGAACTCGGCCCGACCCTGGCCGAGACCCAGTGGATCGTCGACGGCTACGCGCTCGCGCTCGGCGGCTGCGTGCTCGCCGCGGGCGCACTCGGCGACCGCTACGGCCGCCGCCGGGCGTTCGCCGCCGGCCTGGCGCTCTGCGCGCTCGCCTCGGTGGCCGGCGCCACCGGCGACGGGCCCGCCCGGCTGGTCGCCGCCCGCTGCGTGATGGGGCTGGGCGCGGCGCTCTTCATGCCCGCCACGCTCTCCACCATCGTGCACGTCCTGCCCGACCGGGCCGACCGGCGGCGGGCGATCGGCGTCTGGGCGGCGGTGGCCGGCGTCGGCGCGCTGTTCGGCCCGGTCGCCGGCGGCCGGCTGGTCGAGCAGTACGGCTGGCAGGCCGCGTTCTGGCTCAACGTCCCGGTGGTGGCCGCGATCCTGGCGGCCGTCCCGGTGCTGCCGGAGTCCCGCGACCCCGACCCGCGGCGGCTGGACCGCCCCGGCGCCCTGCTCTCCTGCGGCGGGCTGCTGGCGCTGGTCTGGGCCTTCATCGAGGCGCCCGGGCGCGGCTGGACCAGCGCCGGGGTGCTCGCCGCCTTCGCGGTGGCGGCGCTGCTGCTCACCGGGTTCACGGTGTGGCAACTGCGCTGCGCGGCGCCGATGGTGCCGGTGCGGCTGCTGCGCGGCGGACCGGTCTGGCCGGCCACGCTCTGCCTGGCGATGATGTCCTTCGCCATGTTCGGCGCGATGTTCCTGCTCACCCTCTACCTCCAGCAGGTGCGCGGCTTCTCCGCCTGGGAGGCCGGGCAGCGGATGGTCCCGCTCTCGCTCGGCCTCGCCGTGGGCGCGGTGCTCGGCCCGATGGTCGCCCGCCGGCTGGGCGCCCGCGTCCCGGTGGCCGGCGGGCTGCTGCTGATCGCCGCCGGCTTCGTCCAACTGGGCCGGCTGGGCCCCGGGGCGGCGGACGCGCCGGTGCTGGCCTTCGAGGGCGTCTCCGGCCTCGGCGCCGGGCTGCTGGCGCCGGTCGCCACCGAACTGGTGATGAGCGCGGTGCCGGCGGCCATGGCCGGGGTCGGCTCCGCCCTCAACGACGCCACCCGGCAGGTCGGTTCGACGCTCGGAGTGGCCGTGCTCGGCTCCGTCCTGGCCACCGCGGTGGGCGACGCGCACCCCGGTCCGGACCCACGTGCCGCCTTCACCGACGGGCTGGCCGACGCCTCCTGGGCCGGCGGGGCCGTCGCGCTGCTCGGCGTCCTGCTGGCCTGGCTCCGGCTGCCCGGGCGCGTGCCCGTCGCCGTCGCCGCGTCGCCCGCGGCGCTCACCGTCCCGGCTCTGGTGCCGGATCTGGACGGCTGACCGGCCGTCGCCTCCCCTCCTGTCGTTCCGCCCCGAAAGGATTCCCCACATGTCTGCCAGCTACGAGACCCTCCGCGACTGCCTGGTCGAGGAGTTCGACGTCCCCGCCGACCTCGTCCGCCCCGACGCCACCCTGGCCGAGCTCCAGCTCGACAGTCTCGCCCTGGTCGAGCTGTCGCTGCTGGTGGAGGAGCGGATCGGCGTCACCGTCACCGACATCCGGCCGGACGGCACCCTGGGTGGGCTGGCCGCCTTCGCCGACGCCAACCTTGCGGCGGGTGCGGTCAGTTGAGCGGACGCGCGGTGGCCGTCAGCGGGCTCGGGCTGGTCACCCCGGCCGGGTTCGGGGCGCCGGCCACCTGGGAGCACTTCCTCGGCGGCGAGCCGACCGCCCGGCCCGACCCCTGGCTCGCCGGGCTGAACGTCGACTTCTCCTGCCCGGTGGACGAGTACAACGCCTCCGGGCTGCTCGGCGGCCGGCTGGCCCGCCGGCTCGACCGTTTCGCCCAACTGGCCGTCCTAGCCGCCCGCGAGGCGGTCGCCGACGCCCGGCTCGATCCGGCCGGGTGGGACGGCGGCCGGGTCGGCGTCGTCCTCGGGGTGAGCGCCACCAGCGTGCAGACCCACCGGACGGAGTACGCCCGGCTGGAGCAGGGCCGGGCCGACCGGGTCTCCCCGCTGATGGTGCCGCGCAGCATCCCCAACATGGCGGCCGGCGAGGTCAGCCTGGACCTCGGGGCGCGCGGCCCCAGCCTGGTCACCAGTACCGCCTGCGCCTCCGGGACCACCGCCCTCGCCCTGGCCTGCGACCTGATCCGGGCCGGCACCTGCGACCTCGTGCTGGCCGGCGGCACGGACAGCCCGCGCTTCCCGATCGTGGCGACGGCCTTCGACCGGCTGGGCGCCCTCTCGCGGCGCCGGCACGACCCGGCCGGCGCCTCCCGCCCGTTCGACGCCGACCGGGACGGCTTCGTGCTCGGCGAGGGCGCGGGCGTCCTGGTCCTGGAGCGCGTGGACCACGCCCGGGCGCGCGGAGTCCGCCCGCGCGCCTACCTGGCGGGTCACGGCTCCGCCACCGACGCCTACCACTTCACCGCCCCCCACCCGGAGGGCGACGGTCTCGCCCGCGCGCTCGACACCGCGCTCGCCGACGCCGGGCTGGCGCCGTACGAGATCGGGCACGTCAACGCGCACGGCACCGGCACCGCACTGAACGACCCGGCCGAGGCGGCGGCGCTGCGGCGGGTCTTCCACCACCCGCCGCCGGTCACCGCCAACAAGAGCGTGATCGGCCACACCATGGGTGCGGCCGGCGCGATCGAGGCGGCGCTGACCGTCCTGGCCCTGCAGCACGGGCTGATCCCGCCGACCGCCAACCTCGACCGGCCGGACGAGCGGATCGACCTCGACGTGGTCACCAAGCTGCCCCGGCCGGCCGCCCTCCAGGCGGCGGTCTCGGTCTCCTGCGGCTTCGGCGGCCAGAACGCGGCGGTCGTCCTGACCGCCGCCTGACGCCGCCTGACCGCCGTCCGGCCGCCGGCCGACCGGCCGCCCCGCGGGCTCGTGCCCGGCCGCGGGGCGGCCGTTGCCCGCTGCCCGCTGTCCCCCCGCCCCGCCCCCGACCAGGAGTACCGCCATGCCCACCGGCTCCGCCCCGACCGCCCCTCCCGGAACCCGTGCCACCGGCGCCGCCCGCCCGCGCCGCCCCGGCGGGCCGCTCGGCCGGGCCCGGCTCGCCGCCGCCCGGCTCTACAGCCGCCTGCTGATGCACCGCCCGCCCACCGACTGGTCCGTCCCGCCCGCCGACGGCCGGTACGCGCCCACCGCGCCCGCCGACGACCGGCCGCTCACCCTCCTGATGCTCGGCGACTCGCTGGCCCAGAGCCTCGGCGCCGGCCGCGGCGAGGAGACCCTCGGCGCCCGGCTCGCCCAGGCGCTCGGCGAGCACCTCGACCGGCCGGTGGACCTGCGTGTCCTCGCCCGGGTGGGCGCCACCACGACGGACGTCCGGCGGCAGGTGGCCCGGGCCGCGCGGCTCGGCCCCGGGATCGCGGTCCTGATCGTCGGCGGCAACGACGTCCTGCTCCCGCTGCCGCTGGGCCGCTCCGCCCGCCGGTTCGCACACCTGCTGCGGGCGCTGGGCGAGTCCGGCTGGCAGCCGGTCGTGGTGCCCTGCCCCGACCCCGGCCACGGGCCCGGCTTCCGGGCCCCGGCCCGCTGGGCGGGCGGCCGAAGGTCGCGTCGGCTGGCCCGTCTGCAGAGCCGCGCCGCCGAGCGGGTGGGCGCGGTGCCGGCGCCGTCCTCCGGTGCCGGGTTCCGCGACCGCGCCGACGAACTCCTCGGCCCCGACGGCGTCCACCCGTCGCCGCAGGGCTATGCCGAACACGCCGCCCGGATGCTTCCCAGCCTGGTGACGGCGGCTCACCGGCTGGGCCGGACCGACCCCGTCACCGCCTGAGCGGCACCGGGCGCCGTCGCCCGCCCGCACGCTCCACCCCCGCCCCAGGCACGGGGCTCGTGCGGGGGAGGGCCGCGCCGGGCAGCTCGCGGCCCCGTCAGCCCAGCGCGGCCGCGCCGACCGCCTCCAGCGGCACCGTGCGGGCCGCCGTCGCCGCCCGGACGAGGGCCTGCATCACCCGCAGGTCCTCGCCCTGTTCGGGGTGCCACTGCACACCCAGCGTGAAACCCGGCCCCTCCAGCGCCTCCACGGTGCCGTCGGGCGCGTGCGCGCTCACCCGCAGGCCGTCGCCGAGCCGGTCGACGGCCTGGTGGTGGAAGGTCGGCACGGTCAGCTCGCTCTCCGGCAGCAGCCCGCCGAGGAGCGTGCCGGGCACCGGCCGGATTCTGTGCTCGCCGTACCTGCCGGGCGTGCCGGCGTGGACGTCCGGGCAGACCACGTCCGGCAGGTGCTGGACCAGCGTGCCGCCGCAGACCACGTTCAGCACCTGCATGCCCCGGCAGATCCCCAGCAGCGGCATGCCGGCCGCCAGCGCCGCCCGGAGCAGCGCCGACTCCCAGACGTCGCGCTCCGGCGAGTCCACGTCGGTCAGGGGGTGCCGCGGCTGCCCGTAGTACCCCGGGTCGATGTCCGGCCCGCCCGCGATGACGAGGGCGTCCAGCCGGGCGAGCACCTCCGGGGCGCGCTCGGAGGCGTCCGGCGGCAGCAGCACCGCGACCCCGCCCGAATCCCGTACGTACGCGGTGTACCGTTCGGGCACCAACGCCACCCGGCGGTCCCGCCAGTCGCTCCAACTCGCGTCCACCAGATAGGTGCTGACGCCGATGAAAGGCCTGCGATCCATGGCGCGCATTCTCCTCCCGTCACTCCTGATAACCCGTCAATCAGGGGCGTGTCTCGTGGATCCGGCCTGACCCACGAGACACGCCCTCTCTCGGCGCGCCACACCCGCCCGCCCTCTTTCGCCCCGTCCATGGCAGGCCGTACGGTTCGCTGTGACCGCTTGCTCTCGCTGAGTGATCGAACAGGAGGTTTCCGGCATGCCTGACAACGCCGCCGCGGGTGCGCCCCGGCGCGCGCCGCTCACCCTTGAGGAGCTGCGCACGCTGGTCGACGCCGGCGAGATCCACACCGTCGCGCTCGCCTTCACCGACATGCAGGGCCGGTTGCAGGGCAAACGCTTCGCCGCCCGGTTCTTCCTCGACGAGGTCGCCGAGCAGGGCGCCGAGGCCTGCGACTACCTGCTCGCCGTCGACGTCGACCTCAACACCGTCGACGGTTACGCCCTCTCCTCCTGGGAGACCGGCTACGGCGACTTCGCGATGCGCCCCGACCTCTCCACCCTCCGGCTCACCCCGTGGCAGCCCGGCACCGCCCAGGCCACCGCCGACCTCGCCCGGCACGGCGGCCACCCGGTCGACGCCGCGCCGCGGCAGCTGCTGCGCCGCCAGATCGAGCGGCTCGCCGAGTACGGGCTGGCCGCCGACATCGGCACCGAGCTGGAGTTCCTGGTCTTCCGCGACACCTACGAACAGGCCTGGCTGGGCGGCTACCGCGGCCTGACCCCGGCCAACCAGTACAACGTCGACTACTCCATGCTCGGCACGGCCCGGGTCGAGCCGCTGCTCTCCCGGATCCGGCTGGAGATGGCCGGCGCCGGCCTCGTCGTGGAGTCCGCCAAGGGCGAGGCCAACCTCGGCCAGCACGAGATCGCCTTCCGCTACGCCGACGCCCTCACCACCTGCGACCAGCACAGCGTCTACAAGACGGGCGCCAAGGAGATCGCCGCCCAGCAGGGCTGCGCGCTCACCTTCATGGCCAAGTACAACGAGCGCGAGGGCAACAGCTGCCACATCCACCTCTCGCTGCGCGACCTGCGGGACTCCTCGGCCGGCCCGGGCGGCGTCCCGGCCTTCGCCGAGCGCGACGGGCGGATGACCGACACCATGCGGCACTTCCTCGCCGGGCAGCTCACCGCGCTGCGCGAGTTCAGCCTGCTCTACGCGCCCAACATCAACTCCTACAAGCGGTACCGCCCCGGCTCGTTCGCCCCGACCGCCGTCGCCTGGGGCCGGGACAACCGCACCTGCGCGTACCGGGTGGTGGGGCGCGGTCCGGGGCTGCGGATGGAGAACCGGGTGCCCGGCGGCGACGTCAACCCGTACCTCGCGGTGGCCGGCATGATCGCCGCCGGCCTGCACGGCCTGCAGCAGAAGCTCGACCTGCCCGCGCCCTGCCTCGGCAACGCCTACTCCGTCGACGAGTACGCCCGGGTGCCCGGCTCGCTGCGCGAGGCCGCCGACCTCTGGGCGGAGAGCGAGCTCGCCCGGGAGGCCTTCGGCCCCGACGTGGTCGAGCACTACCTGCACATGGCCCGGGTCGAGCAGGCCGCCTACGACGGCGCCGTCACCGACTGGGAACGCTACCGATCCTTCGAGCGGATGTGACCACCGTGCACACGACCGGCACCGGCGAGCCCGCCACCAGCACCGTCCGCAACCCCGCCACCGGCGAGCCGATCGCCGACGTCCCCGACACCACCCCCGAGCGGCTCGACGCCGCCGTCCAGCGCGCGGTCAAGGCCCAGCAGGGCTGGGCCGCCCTCGCCCCGGGCGAACGGGCCCGGCTGCTGCGGCGGTTCGCCGACCAGGTCGACGCGCACGTGCACGAGCTCGCCGCCCTGGAGGTGACCGAGGCCGGCCACACCGTCGGCAACGCCCGCTGGGAGGCCGGCAACGTCCGCGACCTGCTGGAGTACGCCGCCGGGGGAGTGGAGCGGCTGACCGGCCGGCAGATCCCGGTGGCCGGCGGCCTGGACGTCACCTTCCACGAGCCGGTCGGCGTCGTCGGCGTGATCGCCCCGTGGAACTTCCCGATGCCGGTCGCCGCCTGGGGCTTCGCCCCCGCCCTCGCCGCGGGCAACGCGGTGCTGCTCAAACCCGCCGAGGCCACCCCGCTCACCGCGCTGCGGCTGGCCGAACTCGCCCTCGCCGCAGGGCTGCCCGAGGGCCTGTTCCAGGTCGTCCCCGGCGCCGGCGGCACCACCGGACGGGCCCTGGTCGACCACCCCGCCGTCCGCAAGATCGTCTTCACCGGCTCCACCGTGGTCGGCAAGGAGGTGGCCGCCCGCTGCGCCGCCCGCGCCAAGCGGGTCACCCTCGAACTCGGCGGCAAGAGCCCCAACATCGTCTTCGCCGACGCCGACCTCGCCGGTGCCGCCGACCCGATGTCCTTCCTCGACAACAGCGGCCAGGACTGCTGCGCCCGCAGCCGGATCCTGGTCCAGCGCGAGGCCTACGACGACTTCCTGGCTCACCTGCTGCCCGCCGTCGAGGCCGTCCGCACCGGCGATCCGGCCGATCCGCGGACAGAGCTCGGCCCGCTGATCTCCGCCGCCCAGGTCCGCCGGGTCGCCTCCTACGTCACCCCCGACCTGCCGGTGCTGGCCCGCGGCCCGGTGCCCGACGGCCCCGGCTTCTGGTACCCGCCGACGGTGCTGGCGCCCGCGGAGGCCGACGCACCGGTCGTGACCGAGGAGATCTTCGGCCCGGTCGCCGTGGTGCTGCCCTTCGACGGCGAGGCGGACGCCCTGCGCCTGGCCAACGCCACCCGCTACGGCCTCTCCGGCTCCATCTGGACCCGCGACCTCGGCCGGGCGCTGCGGCTGGCCCGGGGCGTCGCGGCGGGCAACCTGTCGGTCAACTCGCACTCCTCGGTGCGGTACTGGACGCCGTTCGGGGGCTTCGGCGAGTCCGGGATCGGCCGCGAGCTGGGGCCGGACGCGCTGAGGCACTTCACCGAGACCAAGAACGTCTTCATCCGGAGCGAGGAGTAGGAGCCGTCATGACCGAGAAGGCCCCGAAGCCGGAGCAGGCCGGCCCGGTCTGCCGCCGCCTGGCCGGCCGTACCGCCGTGGTCACCGGCGCGGGCAGCGGCATCGGCCTGGCCGCCGCCCGCCGGCTCTCCTCGGAGGGCGCGAAGGTGGTCTGCGCCGACCTCGACGAGGCGACCGGCAAGGCGGCCGCCAAGGACGTCGGCGGTCTCTTCGTGCACACCGACGTCACCGACCCGTACATGGTCGAGGCGCTCTTCGACGAGGCCTACGAGACGTACGGCAGCGTGGACGTCGCCTTCAACAACGCGGGCATCTCGCCGCCGGAGGACGACTCCATCCTGACCACCGGGCTGGACGCCTGGCGCAAGGTCCAGGAGGTCAACCTGACCTCCGTCTACCTCTGCTGCAAGGCGGCGCTGCCGTACATGCGGCGGCACGGGCGCGGCTCGATCATCAACACCGCCAGCTTCGTGGCCCGGATGGGCGCGGCCACCTCGCAGATCTCCTACACCGCCTCCAAGGGCGGGGTGCTGGCGATGTCGCGGGAGCTGGGCGTGCAGTTCGCCCGCGAGGGCATCCGGGTCAACGCGCTCTCGCCCGGGCCCGTGGACACCCCGCTGCTGCGGGAGCTGTTCGCCAAGGACCCGGAGCGGGCGGCCCGCCGGCTGGTGCACATCCCGCTCGGCCGGTTCGCCCGCCCGGAGGAGATCGCCGCCGCGGTCGCCTTCCTGGCCAGCGACGACTCCTCCTTCATCACGGCGAGCGAGTTCCTGGTCGACGGCGGGATCTCCGGGGCGTACGTCACGCCGCTGTAGACCGTTCTCGGGGTTCTCACCGGAATCTCATCGAAAATGCCGGGAATTCGCGGTCGCCCTGATATCGCGTTTATCCGGCTGCCTTTAGATTCTCTGTCGTGAGTGAGCAGATCCCCGCCGGGTGGTACCCGGACCCGAAGGACATCACCAGCGATCCGAGGCCGCAGCGCTGGTGGGACGGCACGGGCTGGACGGCCAGCACCCGGCCCGCACCCTCGGACGCCCCGCCGCCGGAGCCCCCGGCGGCGCAGGCTCCGGGGCCGGACGAGACCGCCGGGACCCAGGTGCTGGAGGGGGAGGTGCTGGGGAGCGGGCCGACGGTCCGCTACCCCGAGCCGCCCCCCTTCGGCACCGCCTACGGCGCGCCCGTGCCGCCGGCGCCGAAGCGTCTGCGCAGGCCGTCCAAGCTGGTGCTCGCGACGGCCGTGGCCGCGCTGCTCGGGCTGGCCGCCGGCTCCGGCATCACCTACCTGGCGATGGACGACCACGGTGAGAAGCGGGCCTCGCACCGCACCGCGCGGCCGGCGCCGTACGGCGAGGACGGCCCCTGGGGCGGCCTGCCCGACTTCGGCGGCCCCGGCGGCAACGGCGGGGGGAACGGCGGCGGCAGCGGGGACGGCAAGGGCGGCGGGAACGGGAACGGCAACAACGGGAACGGCGGCAAGGGGAACGGCAAGGGCAGCGGCACCGCCGCCGACCTGGTGAACCGGGTCACCCTGCCCGTCCCCGCCGGCTGGGAGGGCGGCACCACCAAGGACGGCTACGCCGCGCTGAGCGTGGGCTCGTACACCTGCGAGGGCGGCGGCACCTGCTCGCTCGGCGGCGCCAACACCGGCCGGATCAGCGGCGGTGGCACCGACGTCCAGGCGGCCGCCAAGGCCGACATCGAGAAGGCGGCCAAGGACTCCTACAACGACCTCAACTCCCATGAGGAGCTGAAGTCGGAGGCGGTCAAGGTCGGCGGCCGGGACGGCTACCTGGTCCGCTGGAAGGTCGACGCGGTCAAGGGCAACGACGGCTACGTGGAGACCGTGGTCTTCCCGTCGGCCGACGGCAAGTCACTGGTCTCCGTCCACCTGGGCTTCGACATCGCCGACAAGGCACCGGACGTCGCTGTGATGGACACCATCGTCAAGGGCATCGCCGACTATACCGGCAAGATGCCCGCCTTCCCGGGCGGCGGCGCCGGCCCGGACGACGGGACCGGCACCGGTACCACCTGACCGCGCTGCTCCGCTCACGCACGGCGGCCCGCCCGGACCCTCCGGGTGGGCCGTGTCCGGTCCGCCCCCGAGTTCGGTCCGCGCCGTGTTCAGCCCGCACGGGGCGGACCGCCGAGGGGGATCGCCGGCCCCGGACCGCGAGGGGGGTTGGTGGGCGGTCCGGGGCCGGCTTCCGGCGGTCAGGAGTCGCGTCGAACAGCCTCGAAGCGACGGCGCCGGAGCACCATGCCGGCCCAGCCGACGCCGATCGCCGCGGCCCCGGCGAGCAGCAGCGGGCCGGTGGCCGAGCCGCCGACGGCGGCGCTGGCGGTCGGAACGACAGCGCCGGCCGGCTCGTTGGCGTTGCCGCCGTGCCCGTGGTGGGCGACGGTGGACTTGGACTGGCCCGCGGCGATCTGGTCCTCGCTCGGCGCGGCGGGCGCCTGCGCGGCCAGGGCCGAGACCGGCTGCCCTGCGGCGGCCTTGCCGAAGTCGACGTCGGAGCAGCTGTAGAAGGCCTCGGGGCTGTCGCTGCGCTGCCAGACCATGTAGAGCAGCTGGCGGCCGGTGCGCTGCGGCAGCGTGCCGCTGTAGTTGTAGTAGCTGTCCGCCGCGGTCCGGCTGGTCGGCACCACCGCGACCGGGGCCGGGTCGAGGTCGGACCACTTCAGCGGCTGGGTCGGGTCCCAGCTCTGCTTGGTGATGTAGACGGTCTGGGTGCCGAGGTGCGGCGCGGTGACGCGGAACTTGAAGTCGAGCTTGCCGGAACTCACCGGGGTGGCGGGCCAGTCGGCGCGCGGCAGGTCGAGCGCCTTGTACTTGTCCCGGTTGGCCGAGCAGAGCTTGCCGTCCGGGATCAGCGCCTGGTGATGGCCGTCCGCGTTGGCGATGTTGACCTCGTTCCAGTCGTACAGCGGCTGGGTGCCGCTCATCGCCACGAGGTCCTTGCAGATCTGGGACTTGGGGGTCTCCGGGCCTTCGGCGTAGCAGGCGGCGACCCGGCTGACCGGTCCGGTCATCGTGCCGTGGGCGCCGGCGGTGCCGGTGGCGGTGGCCGACACGGCGAGGACCGCGGCGCCGATCACGCCGACGGACAGGGCACTTCGCTTGATGGACATGGGGTGGGGACTCCTTGACCGTGTTCCGGGTCGATCGTGTGGGGGATGGACACGTCTGCCCGGGGGCCGCCGACCCGGCGCGCAGGCCCCTGGCCAGAGCGTATGATTGGACTAGACCAGCTGGCAATAGCCCGTTGTGGCCCACTTTTTGACGGACTGTAGCCTTCCAAGCAGCCCAAAGGCCCGACGGGAAGCCGGAGTTAGGCATCCCATCGGGCCTTCTTAAGGTTCGGGAAAGGGAGGGGCAGGGGTCAGTCCTGTGGCCGGCCGTGCTGGTGGATGGTCGCGTTCACCGTGTACCCCAGCACCACGTTGCCATGTGATCCTCCGCTGATCTCGTTGTGCAGGTTGCCCTGCGCCTGCGCGGGCAGCTGCGGCTGGAACTCGTCCAGGATGGCCCGGAGTTCGGCCGCCGCCCCGGGATCCTGGCGGACCAGGCGGCGGATCCGACCGCGCAGCTCGGCGGCGTGGTCGGCGACCAGCTCGGCGTCTCCGTCGGCCCGCACCACCTCGATCCGGATCTCCTCCAGTTCGGCGGCCACCTCCTGGGAGTCCCGGCCCCGCCCGAACAGCGCCACCAGGCGCGAACGGGCCTGCGTCCAGGCCTCGGTGGCCATCAGCCCCACCAGCGTGCCGGCCCCCGACGTCACCAACTGCGCGATCTCCGCCTCCACCGCCGCCCCCTCTGCTTCGCTCCGGATCCTGCCGGGCACCACGCTAGAGCAACGGTCGCCCGGGTGCGGGAGGAACGCGCAGGTCACGCCCGGCGGGTGAAGGGCCGGAGGAGTCAGAGGAACGTCTTCGCCTCGCCCCGGTAGGTCGGGACGGTCCGCACCACCGCGTCGCCCTCGATCAGGTGCAGTTCGGCGAAGCGCTCGCACAGCTCGCCCGCCTTGGCGTGCCGGAACCAGACCCGGTCGCCGATCAGCAGGTCGTCGGCGGCGGAGCCGAGCAGCGGGGTCTGCACCTCGCCGGCGCCCTCCATCGGGTCGTAGCGCAGCCCCTGCGGCAGGTACGGGACCGGCGAGCGGTCCGGTCCGGCCACCCCGGAGGCCGGGTAGCCGCCGCCGAGCACCGTCACCACGCCGACCCCGGGCCTGCGCACCACCGGTTGGCCGAACAGCGCGGCCGGCCGGCCCTGGAACGAGCGGTAGTGGTCGAACAGCCGCGGCACGTACAGCCCGGAGCCGGCCGCCACCTCGGTGACCGCCCGCTCGGCGACGGTCGACTCGACGCTGCCGGTGCCGCCGCCGTTGACGAACTCCAGGTCGGCGACCCGCCGCAGCCGCCGGACCGTCTCGGCGCGGCGCTCGGCCAGCTCGGTCCGGGCCTTGGCCTGCAGCAGCCGGATCACCCGCGACCGCACCGGCCTGCCCGGCACGTCGTCGGCGACGCCGGCGATGTGTCCCTCGTAGGCCATCAGCCCGACCACCCGGAACCCCCGGCGGTGCTGGACCAGTTCGGCGAAGGCGCCCAGGGCCTCCGGCGTGCGCAGCGGCGAGCGCCGGGCGCCGACCCGGACCCGCCCGCCGAGCAGGTGCAGCGCGGTGTCCAGCTCCAGGCAGACCCGCACCTCGGCGGAGCCGCCCCGGGCCGCGTCGATCAGGTCCAGCTGGGCCGGGTCGTCCAGCAGCACGGTGACGGTGGCGGCCAGCTCCGGGTCGGCGGTCAGCTCGGCGAAGCCGGCCCGGTCGGCGGAGGGGTAGGCGAGCAGGACGTCGCGCACTCCGGCGCGGGCCAGCCAGAGCGACTCGGCGAGGGTGTAGCTCATCACCCCGGCGAAGCCGTCCGTGGCCAGCACCCGCTCCAGCAGGGCCCGGCAGCGTACCGACTTGCTGGCCACCCGGACCGGCTTGCCGGCCGCGCGGCGCACCAGGTCGGCGGCGTTGGCGTCGAAGGCCGCCAGGTCGACGACGGCCACCGGGCCGTCGAGGTGGGCGGTGGCCCGGTCGTACCGGGCGCGGTCGGCCGCCGGCGAGGGGGCGGGCGCGGTACGGGCAGCAGCTTCGAGCGTGGCCATGGCCGCACCTTGCCACACCGCCACTACCGGCGGGTAGGGGCGCGACGTTCCCGATTGCCGGGACGGGCGGCGGGTGTGAGGTGGCATAGGGTCGGCCGGGTGGACCGCAAGAACATCCCGAACCCAGGATTCGCCGCCGACGACGGCACCGCCGACCCCGCGCTCGCCGCGGCGCTCGCGCGCTGGTCGCAGGACCGCACGGCCGAACCGGAGGTGCTCGCGGCGCTGGCGCCGACCCGGCTGATGGTCCCGATCGTTGCCGTCCTCGGCGAGGTGGAGGTGGACGAGCACGGGCACAAGCACGAGAAGACCAGCGACATGGCCGTCCCGGTCATCGAGGCCGCCGACGGCCGCCGCGCCCTGCCGGCCTTCACCTCGATGGAGACGATGGCCCGCTGGCGCGCCGACGCCCGACCGGCGCCCGTCGCCGCGCCGCAGGCCGCGATGGTCGCCTTCTCGGAGCGGGCCGACACCCTGCTGGTCGACCCGGCCGGCCCGGTGACGTTCCAGCTGTCCGGTGCCCGGCTGCGCGCGCTGGCCGAGAACCGGCCGTACCTGCCGCCGGTGCGCGACCCCGAGGTGCGGGAGGCGGTCCGGGCGCTGCTGGCGGCCGAGCCGCAGGTGGTGAGCGGTCTGCTGGCGCCTTACCAGGACGGCGACGGGCTGCTCGCGGTGGTGTTCGACCCGGAGCTGGACGAGGCGGGCGTGCAGGCGGCCGCGCAGCGGGTGGGGCAGGCCGTGGCCGCCGACCCGGTGCTCCGGGTCCGGCTCGACCGGGGCCTGAGCCTGGCGGTGCTGCCCGCCGACGCCGAGCTGCCGGGCGAGCCGCTCCACCGGCGCTGAACGCGCAGGTGCCCCCCCGGATCCGTGATCCGAGGGGGCACCGCCGTGTCCGGGGGGCTCAGGCGTAGACCGGCCCGGTGAACTTCTCGCCCGGGCCCGCGCCCGGCGCGTCCGGGACGAGGGACGCCTCGCGGAAGGCCAGCTGGAGCGACTTGAGGCCGTCGCGCAGCGGGGCGGCGTGGAAGTTGCTGATCTCGGGGGCGCCGGCGGTGACCAGCCCGGCCAGCGCGGTGATCAGCTTGCGTGCCTCGTCGAGGTCCTTGTCCGCCTCGCCGCCCTCGGCCAGTCCGCACTTCACGGCGGCGGCGCTCATCAGGTGCACCGCGACGGTGGTGATCACCTCGACGGCCGGGACCTCGGCGATGTCCCGGGTGAGGTCGTCGAAACCGATCGCCTCGTCGTCCGCGGCGGGGTTCTGGGTGGGCTCGCTGCTCAAGGGGGGCTCTTCCGTCGTGCCGGTGTCCGTACAGAGGGAGCGTACAAGGGGCGGCCAGGAGCCGGCCTGTCGCCCGTCGGCAGGCGGATGTCTCCTCGGAGGGGACAACCTGGTAAGCTTCCAGACTGACCGGCCAGGAGCCCTTGAGGGCGCCCGGCCAGCAAGAGGAGGCTCCACCCAGGAGGCCCGAGAGGGCAACCGCGAAAGTCTCCCACCTGATCGGCCTCGCGGTCGACGGGTCCGGTCCGCGTTCGGCGCCCAGGCGCCGAGTCGCCCGCAGCGTCCCTCACCGGATGCCGCCCCCGGTTGTGTGGAGCCCCGCTTGTACCGAGCGGGGCTTTTTTCGTGTCGCGGTGCATGCAGTGCCTACCAGCAAGTCAGGCAGCGCAGCACGAATGAAGCCCCGCCCAGTGGTCGAGTCCACTACGTGCGACCGCCGTCCGACGGCCGCATCGCAGAAGGTGCAACCGAGGAGGCCCCATCAGCACCGAGCCCCGCATCAACGACCGGATTCGCGTCCCCGAGGTGCGACTCGTCGGTCCCAGCGGCGAGCAGGTCGGCATCGTGCCGCTTGCCAAGGCGCTGGAGCTCGCGCAGGAGTACGACCTCGACCTGGTCGAGGTCGCGGCGACCGCCCGGCCGCCGGTGTGCAAGCTCATGGACTACGGCAAGTTCAAGTACGAGTCGGCCATGAAGGCCCGTGAGGCGCGCAAGAACCAGGCGCACACGGTCATCAAGGAGATGAAGCTCCGGCCGAAGATCGACCCGCACGACTATGACACCAAGAAGGGTCACGTCGTCCGGTTCCTCAAGCAGGGCGACAAGGTCAAGATCACGATCATGTTCCGCGGTCGTGAGCAGTCCCGCCCCGAGCTGGGCTTCCGACTGCTGCAGCGGCTGGCGAACGACGTCCAGGACCTGGGCTTCGTGGAGTCCTCGGCCAAGCAGGACGGCCGGAACATGATCATGGTTCTCGGCCCGCACAAGAAGAAGACCGAGGCGATGGCCGAGGCCCGCGCGCTCGCCGACGCCCGCAAGGCCGAGCGTCAGGGCCGGACCACCGGCCCCGACGACGCCGAGGTCGACGAGGACGCAGCGCTTGAGGCCGAGAACGCCGCGGCCGAGGCCGAGGCGGAGGCCGACGAGGCCGACGTCGAGGACGCCGCCGAGGTCGAGCAGCCGGCCGAGGCCTCCCAGGACGCCTGAGCCTGAACGGCCAGGGCGGCCCGGGAGACCGGCCACCAAGGGTGACTGGGCGTCCCGCCCGGTCACCGCAGATCCATCCTTCACGCCCGCGCGGCCAACACCGCGCGGGCGTGGACGGACCGACGAGGAGATACGGCGAAATGCCGAAGCAGAAGACGCACAGTGGCGCCAGCAAGCGCTTCAAGATCAGTGGCTCTGGCAAGGTGCTGCGCGAGCGCGCCGGCCGCCGCCACCTCCTGGAGCACAAGCCCTCGACGCTGACCCGCAAGCTGGCCGGGACCGTCGTGCTGGCCCCCGCTGACGCCAAGAAGATCAAGAAGCTTCTCGGCAAGTGATCGCTCTCCCGCCCGGCGCGAGCCGTGAGCGGGGCAGCTGATCCTTCCCGACCCATTCGAATGACGGACCGCGTGAAGTAGTCCGTGGTCCAACCCAAGGAGTAATCAAGTGGCACGCGTCAAGCGGGCAGTCAACGCCCACAAGAAGCGCCGGGTCATCCTGGAGCGCGCCAGCGGCTACCGTGGCCAGCGCTCGCGCCTGTACCGCAAGGCCAAGGAGCAGGTCACCCACTCGCTGGTCTACAACTTCAACGACCGCAAGAAGCGCAAGGGCGACTTCCGTCAGCTGTGGATCCAGCGCATCAACGCTGCGGCCCGTGCCAACGGCATCACCTACAACCGCTTCGTGCAGGGCCTGAAGGCCGCCAGCGTCGAGATCGACCGCAAGATGCTGGCCGACCTCGCGGTGAACGACCCGGGCGCCTTCGCGTCGCTGGTCGAGGTCGCGCAGAAGGCGCTGCCGGCCGACGTGAACGCCCCGAAGGCCGCCGCCGACGCCGCCTGATCCCTCCTGGATCGGCAGTCGCACCGACCGGACCCGCAGGCACCTCCTGCGGGTCCGGTTTTGCGTTCTCCGTCGTTCTGCCCCCCGTCGTCAACCCCCGGGCACCCCGCACGCCACCGGCTCCCCGCCACAGAGACGAGACCATGCCGACCACCGACACCCCCCTGCTCACCTCCCTGCGCTCGCCGCGCGTCGTCGCCGCCCGCCGGCTCGCCAAGCGGAACCAGCGCACCAAGGAGCGTCGCTTCCTCGCCGAGGGCCCGCAGGCCGTCCGCGAGGCCGTCGCCTTCGGGAAGCTGCCGGGCACGGCCGAGCACGCCGTGGTCGAGGTGTACGTCACCCCGGAGGCCGCCGAGCGGCACGCCGGCATCGTCGAGGCCACCCTGGCCGAGGGCCTGCCGGTGCTCACCGCCACCGACGAGGTCATCGCGGAGATCTGCGACACCGTGACCCCGCAGGGCATCGTGGCGCTCTGCCGCTTCATCGACACCCCGTTCGCCGAGGTGCTCAAGGCCCGCCCGAAGCTGGTCGCGGTGCTCGCCCACGTCCGCGACCCCGGCAACGCCGGCACCGTGCTGCGCACCGCCGACGCGGCCGGCGCGGACGCCGTGGTGCTCACCGACGCCTCGGTGGACCTGTACAACCCGAAGGCCGTCCGGGCCTCCGTCGGCAGCCTGTTCCACCTCCCGGTCGCCGTCGGTGTGCCGGTCGAGGAGGCGGTCGGCAGGCTGCGGGAGGCCGGCGTGCGGGTGCTCGCCGCCGACGGCGCGGGGGAGCGCGACCTCGACCAGGAGCTGGACGAGGGCACCCTGGGCGCGCCCGGCGCGTGGGTGTTCGGCAACGAGGCGTGGGGGCTCCCGGAGGAGACCCGCGCACTCACCGACGAAGTGGTGCGCGTACCGATCCACGGACACGCCGAGAGCCTCAACCTGGCCACGGCCGCCGCCGTCTGCCTCTATGCCTCCGCGCGGGCGCAGCGCTCGCCCGGAGGGTGTCGCGCACAGGGCCAGGAGCGCTAGGGTCTGCCTCGGTGGGGGGAAAGACACGGTGGGTAATCGGGGAGGACACCCATGGTCGGCAGCGGGCCAGAGCTCGATCCGGACGACCTTCCGGACGGCCTGGTGGTCGCCGACGCGCTGGGCCGGGTGGTCTGCTTCAACCGGGCCGCCGCCCGGCTGACCGGCATCCGCCCGGAGGCCGCGCTCGGCAGCCCGTTGGAGGACGCCCTCCCGCTGGAGGACCTCGACGGCCGCCGCTGGTGGCAGCTGACCGACCCGTACGGCGGCCTGGTGGTCCGCACCAGCCAGCCGGAGCGCAACCTGCTGCTGCCCGGCGGCCGTGAGGTGCTGGTCTCCGCCCGGTACGTGCGGGAGCGCCCGCAGGGGCCGCTCCAGCGGCTGGTGATCGCCCTGCGCGGCACCGAGGCCCGCCGCCGCACGGAGCGCAGCCACGCCGAGCTGATCGCCACCGTCGCGCACGAGCTGCGCTCACCGCTCACCAGCGTCAAGGGGTTCACCGCGACCCTGCTGGCCAAGTGGGAGCGGTTCACCGACGGGCAGAAGCGGCTGATGCTGGAGACCGTGGACGCGGACGCCGACCGGGTCACCCGGCTGATCGCCGAGCTGCTGGACATCTCCCGCATCGACGCCGGCCGGCTGGAGCTGCGCAAGCAGGTCGTCGACCTGGCCGCGGCGGTGCGCCGGCACGTGGAGCGCAAGGTCGCCACCGGCATCCCCGAGGACCGCTTCGACATCCGGATCAGCGAGTCGCTCACCGTGCTCTGGGCCGACCCGGACAAGGTCGACCAGGTGCTGGCCAACCTGCTGGAAAATGCGGTGCGTCACGGCGAGGGAACTGTCACGATCGAGGTGGCACCGGCCAAGGAGGTCGTCGAGGCACCCGTCTGGGAGCGCTCCGGCACCCCGCCCCGCACCGTGGAAGGCACCGCAGTCACCGTGAGCGACGAAGGAACAGGCATCCCCGAGGAGTCGATGCCGCGCGTCTTCACCCGCTTCTGGCGCGGCTCCAAGCGCGGCGGCACGGGCCTGGGCCTCTATATCGTCAAGGGCATCGTGGAGGCCCATGGCGGCTCGATCCGCGTCGACCGCGCGCCCGGCGGCGGCGCCCGGTTCCGATTTATCCTGCCCGCCGGGGTGCCCGACTTCATGCTCTGAAAAGACCATGGACGAAAAGCACGGCATGCTCCGAGCATGCCGTGAGGCGGCCCCCGGGCGGGCTTCACGACGGTCGCGCTACGCGCTGCGACTACACTCGACCTTTGGCGTTGCGCAACGCCCTGCGCGGCCGTGCCGCGGACAACCTCCCCGAGTACCGAGGCGGGGGCTGCCCGCGCCCCGGCCACGCCGGGTGACGCGCTGGGCCCCTCCGGCCCGTTGGCGGGCACGGAGGGAGCGAGCCCCCCTTACCTGAGCACGGACGAGCAGGAGCACGGGAAAGATAGAGATGTCGGCACCCAACAAGTCGTACGACCCGGTCGAGGTCGAGGCCCTCAAGCCCGAGGTGGTGGAGCAGGCCCGGGACGAGGCCGTCCAGGCCTTCGCCGCCGCCACCTCCCTCGACGAGCTGAAGCAGGCCAAGGTCGCCCACACCGGCGACCGCTCCGCGCTCTCCCTCGCCAACCGCGAGATCGGCGCCCTGCCCCCGCACGCCAAGGCCGCCGCCGGCAAGCTGATCGGGCAGGCCCGCGGCGCCGTCAACCAGGCGCTCGCCAAGCGCCAGGCCGAGCTGGAGGCTGAGCGCGACGCCCGCGTGCTGGTCGAGGAGGCGGTGGACGTCACGCTGCCCTACGACCGCGCGCCGCGCGGCGCCCGGCACCCGCTGACCACGCTGGCCGAGCGCATCGAGGACACCTTCGTCGCCATGGGCTACGAGGTCGCCGAGGGCCCCGAGGTCGAGGCCGAGTGGCTCAACTTCGACGCCCTCAACCTGGGCCCGGACCACCCCGCCCGCTCGATGCAGGACACCTTCTTCGTCCAGGCCCCGGACGGCTCCGCCGACTCCGGCGTCGTGCTGCGCACCCAGACCTCGCCGGTCCAGGCCCGCACCATGCTCGACCGCGAGCCCCCCATCTACGTCGTCTGCCCCGGCCGGGTCTACCGGACGGACGAGCTGGACGCCACCCACACCCCGGTCTTCCGGCAGGTCGAGGGCCTGGCCGTGGACGAGGGCATCACCTTCGCCGACCTCAAGGGCACCATCGAGCAGCTGGTCTCCAAGCTGATCGGCGACGGCCTGGAGCTGCGCTGGCGCCCCTCGTACTTCCCGTTCACCGAGCCGAGCGCCGAGATCGACCTGCAGTGCTTCGTCTGCCGCGGCGAGTCCGTCGGCAACCCGGACAAGCCCTGCCGGACGTGCTCCTCGGAGGGCTGGATCGAGCTCGGCGGCTGCGGCGTCGTCAACCCGCGGGTGCTGGTCGCCTGCGGCGTCGACCCGAACCGCTACAGCGGGTTCGCCTTCGGCCTGGGCCTGGAGCGGATCCTGATGAACCGTCACAACGTCGCCGACATGCGCGACATGGTCGAGGGTGACGTGCGCTTCACCCTCCCGTTCGGGATGGAGATCTGATGCGCGTCCCGCTTTCCTGGCTGCGCGAGTACGTCGACCTGCCGGCCGGCGAGACCGGCCGTGACGTCGCGGAGCGCCTCGTCCGGGCCGGCCTGGAGGTCGAGACCGTCGAGCAGATCGGCGCCGACCTCAAGGGCCCGCTGGTGGTCGGCCAGGTGCTCTCCATCGAGGAGCTGACCGGATTCAAGAAGCCGATCCGGCACTGCTTCGTCAACGTCGGCGACGCCAACGGCACCGGCGAGCCGCAGGAGATCGTCTGCGGCGCGACCAACTTCGCCGTCGGCGACAAGGTCGTCGTGGTGCTCCCGGGCGCCGTGCTGCCCGGCCCGTTCCCGATCGCCGCCCGGCAGACCTACGGCCACACCTCGGCCGGCATGATCTGCTCCGCCCGCGAGCTGGGCATGGGCGACGACCACAACGGCATCATCGTGCTCCCGCCCGAGTACGAGCCCGGCACCGACGCGATCGAGCTGCTCCAGCTCGTCGACGAGGTGCTGGACATCGCCGTCACCCCGGACCGCGGCTACTGCCTGTCCATGCGCGGCGTGGCCCGTGAGGCCGCCGCCGCGTACGGGCTGCCGTTGGCCGACCCGGCGCTGCTCGACGTGCCGCCGGCCAACTCCTACGGCTACCTGGTCAAGGTCGCCGACCCGGCCGGCTGCGACCGCTTCGTGGCCCGCACCGTGGTCGGCCTCGACCCGGCCGCCAAGTCGCCGATCTGGCTCCAGCGCCGCCTGCAGAAGGCCGGCATCCGCCCGATCTCGCTGGCCGTCGACATCACCAACTACGTGATGCTGGAGGTCGGCCAGCCGCTGCACGCCTACGACAAGCAGCGCGTCGACGGTCCGATCCTGGTCCGCCGGGCCGAGGCGGGCGAGACCCTCACCACCCTCGACGGCGTCGAGCGCAAGCTCTCCGCCGAGGACCTGCTGATCTGCGACAACAGCGGCCCGATCGGCCTGGCCGGTGTCATGGGCGGCGCCTCCACCGAGATCCTCGACCCGGCCGCCGGCCCGGGCACCACCGAGGTGATCATCGAGGCCGCGCACTTCGACCCGGTCGCCATCGCCCGCGGCGCCAAGCGGCACAAGCTGCCCTCCGAGGCGTCCAAGCGCTTCGAGCGCGGCGTCGACCCGGAGGCCGCCCGCGCCGCCGCGCAGCGCGCCGTCGACCTGCTGGTGCTGATCGCCGGCGGCACCGCCGAGGCGGGCGTCACCGACATCGCCGCCCCGCACCCGGTGCGCACCATCACCATCGCCGCCGACCTGCCCGACCGGGTCGCCGGCACCGCGTACGGCCGCGAGAGCGTCACCCGGCGCCTGCAGGAGATCGGCTGCTCCGTCGCGGGCGCCGACATCCTGGAGGTCACCCCGCCGACCTGGCGCCCCGACCTCACCGACCCGTACGACCTCGCCGAGGAGGTCATCCGCCTGGAGGGGTACGACAACGTGCCCGCCCGGATGCCCACCGTGCCGCCGGGCAAGGGCCTGACCGAGGCCCAGCGGACGCACCGCCGGGTCGGCGTCGCGCTCGCCGCCGCCGGCTACGTCGAGGTGAACAACTACCCGTTCGTCGGCGAGGCCGCCTTCGAGGCGCTCGCCCTGGAGCGCGACGACCGGCGCCGCCGCACGGTGAAGCTGGTCAACCCGCTCAACGACGAGGAGCCGGCGCTGCGCACCACGCTGCTGCCGGGCCTGCTCGGGGCGCTGCGCCGCAATATCGGCCGCGGCAACACCGACCTGGCGGTCTTCGAGACGGGCACCGTCTTCCTGCCGAAGGACGAGCTGTCCGTCGCGCCGCGCCCGGCCGTCGACCACCGTCCGAGTGACGAGGAGCTGGCCGCGCTGGACGCCGCGCTGCCGCACCAGCCGCGCCGCGTCGCCGTCGCCCTCGCGGGCGAGCGGCTGCCGTCCGGCTGGTGGGGCAAGGGCGCCCAGGCGAGCTGGGCGGACGCCGTCGAGGCGGCCCGCACGGTGGCCCGCGCCGCCGGCATCGAGCTGACCGTGCGCCAGGGCCAGCTGCTGCCCTGGCACCCGGGCCGCTGCGCCGAGCTGGTCGTGGCCGGCACCGACCGGGTGGTCGGCCACGCCGGTGAGCTGCACCCGCGCGTCGTCAAGGCGCTCGGGCTGCCGGAGCGCACCGCCGCGATGGAGCTCGACCTGGACCTGCTGTCCGAGGACGGCGCCGAGCGGGTCTCGGGTCCGGCGGTCTCCGGCTTCCCGGTGGCCACCCAGGACGTCGCGCTGATCGTGGACGCTGCCGTCCCGGCCGCCCAGGTCGAGGCCGCGCTGCGCACCGGCGCCGGCGACCTGCTGGAGGCCATCCGGCTGTTCGACGTGTTCACCGGTGAGCAGGTCGGCGAGGGCAAGAAGTCGCTGGCGTACGCGCTGCGCTTCCGCGCCACCGACCGCACGCTGACCGCCGACGAGGCCACCGCCGCCCGCGAGGCGGCTGTCGCCGAGGCGGTCGCCCGTACGGGCGCGGTGCTGCGCGGCGCCTGACACGCAGTGCCCGAAGGGCCCTGCCGGATCCTGGATCCGGCAGGGCCCTTTGCCTTTCCTTGGGTTGACGGAGTGTCGGATCTTTCCTTAACTCATTAACTATGGAAGTAGATAAAACAGAACCGGGGGACCAGCCCTCCCCGATCGAGTTCCGCCTGGACCCGGCCTCCGGCGTCCCGACCTACCTGCAACTGGTGCAGCAGGTCGAACAGGCGCTGCGGATGGGCTGGCTGGCGGAGGGCGACCGGCTGCCCCGGGTGCGCGAGGTGGTGGCCGGGCTGGCGATCAACCCCAACACGGTGCTCAAGGCGTACCGCGAGCTGGAACACCGGGGGCTCGCCGCGGGCCGGCGCGGCCAGGGCACCTTCGTCCGCGGGCTGCCCGCCGGCGTCGTGCCGCTGCGCGAACGGGCCGCGCTGCGACGGGGGCTGCTCGACTGGCTGCGCACCGCTCGGGCGGCCGGGCTGGACGAGGAGGGGATGGCCGCGGTGTTCGAGGACGCACTGCGCGACCTTCGGAACGGGGACGACGGGGTGGTGGCGTGATGGCACCGGACACGGTGATCGACTGCGGCGGGCTGGGCAAGCGCTACCGC
The DNA here is from genome assembly GCF_055588525.1 of Kitasatospora sp. NPDC041988. Classification (NCBI taxonomy): domain Bacteria; kingdom Bacillati; phylum Actinomycetota; class Actinomycetes; order Kitasatosporales; family Streptomycetaceae; genus Kitasatospora; species Kitasatospora sp. NPDC041988. Next base: position 154,046 of record NZ_JBVJCO010000010.1, on the reverse strand, counting down.
CGCTCCTGGGCGCTGCGGGACTGCCATCTCGCCCTCCCGGCCGGGCACGTCGTCGCCCTGGTCGGCCCGAACGGCGCCGGCAAGACGACCCTGCTCAACCTGGCCGCCGGCCTGACCGCCCCCACCGAGGGCGCCCTGAGCGTGCTCGGCGGCGAACTCCCCGGCTCACCCGGCGCGTTGGACCGGATCGGCTTCGTCGCCCAGAGCGCCGCGCTCTACCCGGGCCTGGCCGTCCGCGACCTGCTGCGGATGGGCCGCTGCCTCAATCGGCGCTGGGACGACGCCCGCGCCCGCACCCATCTGGACGGCCTCGGCATCCCGCTCGACCGCCGGTACGGGCGGCTCTCCGGCGGCCAGCAGGCCCAGGTCTCGCTCGCCCTCGCCCTCGCCAAGCGACCCGAACTGCTGCTCCTGGACGAGCCCCTGGCCGCCCTCGACCCGCTCGCCCGGCACGACTTCATGGCCGTCCTGCTGACCGCCGTCGCCGAGGACGGCCTCTCGGTGCTGTTCTCCTCGCACGCCGTCGCCGAGCTGGAGCAGACCTGCGACTACCTGGTGGTCCTCGGCGGCGGCCGGGTCCAGGTCGCCGGGGAGGTGGACGACCTGGTGGGCGGCCACCGGATGCTCACCGGCCCCACCGCCGAGGCCGACGAGGTCGCCGCGACGGTGCCGGTGGTACGCGACCGCCGGGCCGGCGCCCAGTCCCACCTCCTGGTGCGCACCGGCGGCGCGGACGCCCAGGTGGGTGGCAACTGGCGCCAACAGCACATCGGTCTGGAGGAGTTGGTACTCGCCTACCTGCGCGAGCCGGCCTCCTCCGCACTACCCGGCCCGCGCGGGGCCGTCCGTTCGAACGAGAGGGTCCTGCAGTCGTGAGCACGATCACCGCCGTGTCCACCCGCCTTCCCCGGGGAGGTGTCCTGCGCGCGACCTGGCTGCGCCACCGCGCCGGGCTGCTCACCCTGCTCGGGGTGATCACCGCGGGCGCCGTGTTGTTGCTGGTCAGCGGATGGTTCATGCACGCGGCTTTCGACCGCTCCGGGGCGGCGGGCTGCGACCAGACCTCCGAGGCGTGCAACCGGCTGTGGAAGGACTTCCTGCGCGAGTACGGCACCGAGCTGCTCGTCGGCGGCAACATCCTCTACTTCCTCGGGGGCTCGGTCGGTGCGTTCGTCGGCGGGCCGCTGCTGGCGCGGGAGTTCGAGCACGGCACGTTCCGCTTCGCCTGGACGCAGGGGGCCGGCCGCGGCCGCTGGACGGCCACCGGGCTGGCCCTGGCCGGCGTGGTGTCGGCGGCCGGGTCGGCGTTGCTGGGGCTGGTGTTCGACTGGTGGAGCGAGCCGCAGGCCGAGCAGTCGGGCCGGTTCAACCCGCTGCTGTTCGCGGGCTCGGCGCCGGCCCTGGCCGGCCGGGTGCTGCTGGTCTTCGCGATCTCGGCCTTCGCCGGTGCGGTGCTGCGGCGGACGGTGGCCGCCGTCGGGATCGGGGTCGGGGCCTCAGTGGTGACCACGCTGGTCGCGGAGTCCGTGCGGTTCCACTACCGGACGCCGCTCCAGGACACCGTCCACACGCTGGTGCAGAACTCGGTCGACCATCGCTGGGCGCCGACCGCGTGGTTCACCGATCCGTCCGGCAACCGGATCGGCAGCCGGGAGTTCTACAGCCTCGGCAACGGCTTCTACGACGGGGAGAAGCTGGTGCGCGACGGCGGCTACGCCGTGCACGAGGTCTTCCAACCGGGCTCCCGCTACTGGTCGTTCCAGTTCATCGAGTTCGGCTGGATGGCGGCCCTCGCGGTGGCGGTCTGCGCGGCTACCGTCTGGTGGGTGCGGCGCAGGGCGCTCTGACCTGGGTGTTCCGTACGGGCTTGAAGAGATTCCGTCAAAACTCTTGCGGACCGGCGATCGCCGACGCTATCTCTTAGTTAGGAAAGTTTCCTAACTCCCTTGCGGCGGGTACCCCCTGCCCGCCCCCACGGACACGGAGCGTCAGATGCACCGTCAGCACCGCACCGTACGCATAGCCCTCGCCGCCCTGCTGGTGGCCGCCCCCGCCACCGTCGTGGCCGCCGGGGCCGCCCACGCGGCGGCCCCGGCCGCGGCCGTCGTCCAGGTCAAGGCCGCCGGCCTGGACGACCCGCACAAGAAGGACATCGCGATGCAGCTGGTGTCCAGCGCCGAGAACTCCTCGCTGGACTGGAAGGCCCAGTACAAGTACATCGAGGACATCAAGGACGGTCGCGGCTACACCGCCGGCATCATCGGATTCTGTTCCGGTACCGGCGACATGCTCGACCTGGTCGAGCATTACACCGACCTCAAGCCCGGCAACGTCCTCGCCAAGTACCTGCCTGCCCTGCGCAAGGTCAACGGCACCGAGTCGCACGCCGGCCTCGGCTCCGCCTTCGAGAAGGACTGGGCCACCGCCGCCAAGGACACCGTCTTCCAGCGGGCCCAGAACGACGAGCGCGACCGCGTCTACTTCAACCCCGCCGTCAACCAGGCCAAGGCCGACGGCCTGCGCGCGCTCGGCCAGTTCGCCTACTACGACGCCATCGTCATGCACGGCCCCGGCACCGACTCGACCAGCTTCGGCGGCATCCGCAAGACCGCGATGAAGAAGGCCAAGACCCCCGCCCAGGGCGGCGACGAGGCCACCTACCTCAAGGCCTTCCTGGACGCCCGCCGCGCCGCGATGAAGACCGAGGAGGCGCACTCGGACACCAGCCGCGTCGACACCGAGCAGCTGGTCTTCCTCAACGCCAGGAACTTCGACCTGAACCCGCCGCTCAAGTGGAAGGTCTACGGCGACAGCTACAGCATCAACAGCTGACGCCCGGGCATGCCGAAGGGGCGGGGAGGCCCCGGGCCTCCCCGCCCCCTCGGCGCGTCGGTCAGGCGCCGGCGGTGTAGTCGTAGAAGCCGCGGCCCGACTTGCGGCCCAGCAGGCCCGCGTCGACCATCCGGGAGAGCAGCGGGGGAGCCGCGTACAGGGGCTCCTTGTACTCGTCGTACATCGACTCGGCGATCGAGACGATGGTGTCCAGACCGATCAGGTCACACAGCCGCAGCGGGCCCATCGGGTGGGCGCAGCCGGCCTCCATGCCCTTGTCGATGTCGGAGGCGGTCGCCACGCCCGACTCGAACATCCGCACCGCGGAGAGCAGGTACGGCACCAGCAGGGCGTTCACCACGAAGCCGGCCCGGTCGCGGGCGCGGATCGGCTCCTTGGCGAGCACCTGGGTGGCGAAGGTCTCGACCCGCTCGGTGGTCGCGGCCGAGGTGGTCAGGGTGGGGATCACCTCGACCAGCTTCTGCACCGGCGCCGGGTTGAAGAAGTGCAGGCCGATCACCTGCTCCGGGCGCGAGGTGGCGGCGGCCAGCTTCACGATCGGGATCGACGAGGTGTTGGAGGCGAGGATGGCGTCCCGGCGCTCGACCACCTGGTCCAGCGTCTGGAAGATCTGGACCTTGATGTCCTCACGCTCGGCGACCGCCTCGACGACCAGGTCACGGTCGGCGAAGTCGGCGAGGTCGGTGGTGAAGGTCAGCCGGGCCAGCGCGTCGTCGCGCTGCTCGATGGTCAGCTTGCCCCGCTTGACGGCCGTCTCCAGGGAGTTGGTCAGCCGGGTGCGGCCGAACTCCAGGGCCTCCCCGCTGGCCTCCGACACCAGGACGTCCAGCCCCGCCCGGGCGAACACCTCCGCGATGCCCGACCCCATCAGGCCGCAGCCGATCACTCCGACGCGCGCGATGTCACTCACTCAGTTGCCCTTCGGTGGTGCTGGGGGTGCGGCCCCAGCGACAGGTGTCCCAGCAAGCTGCTGTTCAGCGGGAGGGTGCACCGGAATGCGTGCACCGGTGCACCGCCCCGACGACGTTACTACTCCGTACCGGCGGGTAGGTCATCCCCTCCCAGGCTGGACCGGCCCGCCGGGCGGCTCCGCCGGACGGGTGATGCGGCGGACGGAACCCGTGCGCCCGGGGCCGGGCACCCCCCGGGGGCGGACAGAATGCGGGCCGGACGGAACGCGGGCCGGACGGAATGCGGGCCGGCCGGGGCAGGCGAAGGCTGGTGGCAGGGGAACCGGTGGCAGGCGAAGGGAGTCGGGGATGGCAACGGGATCGCTCACAGGACAGGTCGCCCTGGTCACCGGAGCCGGCCGGGGCATCGGCCGCGAGATCGCCGTCGGCCTCGCCGCCGAGGGCATGGCCGTCGGCCTGGTCGGCCGCACGCACCAGACCCTCACCGACACCCTCAAGGAGTGCGCCCGGCACGGCGCCCGCGGCGTCGCCGTCACCGCGGACGTCACCCGGCCCGGCTCGGTCCGCGAGGCGGTCCGGGTCGTCGAGCGCGACCTCGGCCCGATCGACCTGCTGGTCAACAACGCCGGCCAGGTCGACGGCGCCGAGGTCCCGCTCTGGGAGACCGACGCCAACCAGTGGTGGCAGGTGATCGAGACCAACCTGCGCGGCCCCTACAACCTGCTGCGCTGCGTCCTGCCCGGCATGGTCGAACGCCGCCGGGGCCGGGTCGTCAACCTCAACTCCGGCTTCGCGCTGCGCCCCGACGGCCACTACACCGCGTACGCCACCTCCAAGGGCGCACTGCTCCAGCTCTCCGACAACATGGCCGACTCGCTCGCCGAGCACCAGGTCGTGGTGCTCGACATCAGCCCGGGCGCGGTCGCCACCGACATGACCGCCGGCATGCCGATGTTCCGGTCCATGAAGACCTGGGGCTCCATCCCGTACATGGTCGCGGTCACCGTGGACGCCGCCCGCGGCCGCTTCGACGCCCTGCACGGCCGGTTCATCCACGCCGGGCGCGACAACCTGGAGGAGCTGGTCGCCCGCGCGGAGGAGATCCGCGCCTCCGACGCCCGCACCCTGCGGCTGCGCACGTACGGGCCCGAGGACCCGATGGGCTGAGACACCTGGGACGCCCGAGACGCCCTAGAGCTCCACCAGGGCCGCCAGCTCTTCCCCGGTGAGCGAGCCCGGTCGGCGCCCGGTGCGGGCGAACTCGTTGGCGAGCCGTTGCAGCGACTCGTTGAGCGGGGCCGGCACCCCGTGCAGGCGGCCCAGCAGCACGATCTCGCCGTTCAGATGGTCCGCCTCGATCGAGCCGGTGCCGCGCGCCAGGCTCTGCCAGGACGAGCTGCCACCGCGCTCGGCCCCCGGCACCGGCTTCAGCTCCATCAGCTCCCCGACCAGCCGGGCCTGCTCGGCCGGGTCGTGGTGGGCGATGCCGGCGGCGGCCAGCACGGCCGCGCCCTCCGCCATCACCCGCTGCTGGAGGCCGCTGTGCGGTTCGCCCTCGCGCGAGCCGGCCACCGCGTCCAGCGCGTTGCCGGCATTGCCGAGCAGCTTGGTGTACTTCCAGCGCATCACCTCGGGGTCGACCGGCGCGCTGAAGCAGGACCTCGCCAGGTCGGCGGCGATGGCCGCGGCCCGCTCGCCGCCGTCGCCGCAGGGGTACCCGCCGAGGCGCAGCACCCCGCTCAGCGGCGTCCCGGCGGCGGTGACCACTCCCGGCTCCAGGTAGCCGGACGGCAGCCAGACGCACATCGCCAGCACCTGCCGGAAGACCCGCAGCGCGAGCCGCTCGTTCTCCACCCCGTTCTGCGCGCAGACCAGCGGCAGCCGTTCGCCCGCCGTGCCGCCGCCGGCCACCGGGCGCGGCGCCCAGGCGGCCAGCGCGGCGGGGGTGTCCTGGGTCTTGACGGCGAGCAGCAGCACGTCGTCCGGGCGCAGTCCGACGTCCTCGGGCCCGGCCGCGACCGGGATCCGCAGGGTGCGGAAACCCTCCGGCGTCCCGAACCGCAGCCCGGCGCCGCGCAGCGCCGCCAGATGCGCGCCGCGCGCCACCAGGACCACGTCGTGTCCGCCCTCGTGCAGCCGGGCACCGATCGTGCCGCCCACCGCACCCGCCCCGATGATGATGTAGCGCATGCCCGCAGCATCGCACGGGCCGCCGCGCGGATGCGGGGCGTCAGGAGCAGAGCTGGCTGGCGGTGACCGGCTTCAGGCCCGCCTTGGCGAGGCCGTCCAGGATGCCCGGCAGCGCGTCCACTGTGCACTGGTGGCCCATGTGCAGGGCGACCACCGAGCCGCCCTTCACCGAGCCGAGCACCCGGCGCTGCAACTCGGCCGCGCTCGGGTCGTTGTAGTCGCGCGGGTCGACGTCGAAGGAGAGCACGTGCTCGTAGCCGACCGCCTTGGCCTGCTCACGGACCATCGGCGTGGCGTACTGGGCGGCGGACGGGCGGAACCAGCGGCCGATCGAGCCGGTGAGCCGCTGGATCCGCTCCGCGCACTGGGCGATCTCGGCCCGCGCCTGGTCGGCGGTCATGGCGGAGATGTTCTGGTGGTTCTGGGTGTGGTTGCCCAGCTCGTGGCCGCCGTCCAGGATGCGCCGGGCCATCTGCGGCTGCTGGTCCAGCCAGCTGCCGACGGCCATCACGGTCAGCTTGGCGCCGCGCTGCTCGGCGATCTCCAGCAGGGTGGTGGCCAGCTTCGGGTCGCCGCTGCCGTGGAAGGTCAGGGCGACGTTCTTGCCGGTGCGCGGCCCGTACGCGACCTCGGCCGGGGTGCCGGGGGCGAGTGGAGGGAGCACCGGCGGGGACGGCGGCGCGCTGGCGGCGGCGGGGGCCGCCGCCGGGTCGGGCGAGGGCGTGGTGGTGGCGGGCGCGGTCGGGGCGGGGGAGGCCGGGCCCTCGCCGCCCGCCCAGGCCGGGTCCACGGCGGCCGGGTCCTCGCCGCCCGGCTGGACGGTGCCGGGGTGGACGGCGAGCGCCCCCGGGTCGGCCCGGCGCGAGCCGGTGCTGCCGCAGGCGCTGAGCAGCGCGCCGCCGGCGGCGACGGCGGCCAGTCGGGCGGCGGCGCGCAGGACGGTGCGGCGGTCGGCGGTCATCCGGTCGGCAGTCATCGGCAGCCAGCATAGAGACGGCGAATCGCCGGGGCGATTCGAGGCCGTGCCCGGACCGCCGTTGACGTGCACACACACCACCCGTGGGGGCCTGCGGAAACCTGAACTCGCGCTGTTTCCACGGCGAGTCGTCGGATACGATCGCGGCGCACCACGTGGTGGTACACGCACCGCGACGGGCAGGCATTCCGGCAGTCAGGCATAGGGGGCGGAACACGATGCACGAGGACACCGCTGCGGCGACGACCGACACGGGCGTCGGCACCGACTGGGACTGGGTACGGGCCGACGACTGGCAGCCGCCGACCGAGCTGGACACGGGCATCCCGCACACCGCCCGGATGTACGACTACTACCTCGGCGGCAAGGACAACTTCGAGGCCGACCGCAAGGCCGCCGAGGCCGCCATCGCCGCCTACCCGGCGTTGCCGCTGCTGGCCCGCACCAACCGCGAATTCCTCCGCCGCGCAGTCGAGTTCGCGGCCGGCCAGGGCATCCGCCAGTTCCTCGACATAGGCACCGGCATCCCCGCCGTCGGCTCCACCAGTGAGGTCGCCCAGCGGTGCGCCCCGGACGCCCGGGTGGTGTACGTCGACAACGACCCGATCGTCGCCACCCACGCCCGCGCCCTGCTGGCCAACCACCCGGCCGGCCCCACCTCGGTGATCGAGGCCGACCTGCGCGAGCCCGCCGCGATCCTCGACCACCCGGGCCTGCACGCCGCCGTCGACCTCGGCGAGCCGGTGGCCCTGATGCTCGTCGCCGTCCTGCACTTCATCCGCGACGAGGACGGCGCCGAGGCGATAGTCCGCACCCTGCGCGACGCGCTCGCCCCCGGCAGCGTGCTGATCCTGTCGCACGGCAGCCCCGACTTCGCCTCCCGGGAGAGCGCGGCCGAGGGCGCCCGGATCTACAAGAGCGCCAGCGCCCCGCTGGTGCTGCGCCCGCGCGCCGCCGTCGAACCGTTCTTCGGGGACTTCGAGTTCGCCGGCCCCGGCCTCGTCCAGCTCCCGCTCTGGCGCCCCGAGGGCGGGCACGTCCCGACCGGCGACCTGCCCGAGGGCTGGCAGGACGTCTCGGCGTACGCGGGCGTCGCGTTCAAGCGCTGAGCCGTACGGCTTCCCGACGGCGCCGTTCAGTCGTGCGCCCTTCAGCCGTACGTCGCCGGGCCGTACGCCCGTTGTCCGTACGACGTCGAGCCGTACGTCGCCGGGCCGTACGCCTGTTGTCCTACGATGTCGAGCCGTACGTCGCCGGACCGCATGCCGCCGGGCCGAACGCCATAGGGCCGTACGCCTGTTGTCCGTACATCGCCTGCCCGCGGCCGGCCCCGGCGCCTCCCCTCCGGGCGCCGGGACCGACTCGCGTCCCCATCCACCCGGACACTAACCCCCGCCACTGACAATCCGTCAGCCGACGAGTTTTCACCCGCCCGGGTTACCCTGCGCCCGTGACCGACATCCCGCCGCTGCCCGCGGCCGCCGCCCGCCTGCTGGAGGCCGTCGGCGCGCCGCCCCGGCTGGTCGCCCACCTCGGCCTGGTCCACCAGGTCGCGGAGACCCTCGCCGACTGGTGCGCTGCCGCCTGCCCCGGTCTCGCGCTGGACCGGGAGGCGGTGCTGTTCGGTGCCGCCACCCACGACATCGGCAAGGCCGTTCACCGCGAGGAGCTCTCCGCGCCCGGCTCCGCCCACGAGCCCGCCGGGTACGAGCTGCTGCTCGCCCACGGCGTCCCCGAGCGGCTGGCCCGGTTCGCCCGCACCCACGCGCGCTGGGGCGAGCAGGGCACCACCGTCGAGGACCTGCTGGTGAGCCTCGCCGACAAGGCGTGGAAGAACAGCCGGGTGCGCGACCTGGAGGACCGGGTGGTCGACCGGCTCGCGACCGCCGGCCGCCGCGAGCCCTGGGAGGTCTTCCTGGAGCTGGACGACCTGCTCACCCGGATCGGCGACGACGCCCCATGCCGGCTCGCCCTCCAGGCCGCCCGTCCCGTCCGGTAGCGGGACACTCCGGCGGATAATGACGCGACACCCCGCGCGGAGCGGTGTTAGCTTCCGCGACATGAAACCCCTGAGCGAGAACGAGATCCGCGGTTCCTTCGTCAACTGCTCCAAGGGCGAGGCCCGTCGGCTCAATCTGCCTCGGGGCCTGGCCGAACTCCCCTGGGATCAGCTGGACTTCCTCGGCTGGCGGGATCAGGGCGCGCCCGACCGCGGCTATCTGGTCGCCGAGCACGACGGCGAGCCGGTCGGCATCACGCTGCGGGTGCCCTCGGTGCGCCGCAGCCTGCGGATGAGCAACGTCTGCTCGTTCTGCATCTCCACCCACGCGGGCTCCGGCGTCGCGCTGCTCGCGGCCCGCCGGGCGGGCGTCGCCGGGCGCGAGGGGAACACGGTCGGCACCTACATCTGCGCGGACCTGGCGTGCTCGCTCTACGTGCGCGGGCTGAAGCAGTCGGCCCTGGTCAGCCGGCCGGAGGAGTCGCTGTCGCAGGAGGAGCAGATCGCCCGCACGGTGGCCAACCTGGACGCCTTCCTGGTGAAGGTCCTCACCGACACCGCGGCCTGACCCGCCGGCCTGACCCGCCGGCCTGACCCGCCTGACTGGCCCGCCTGACCGGCCCGCCTGGCCGGCCCGGCGCCCTGATCCGCCGGCCCGGCCGGCGGGCCTGAACCCGCCGGCCGGGCGCCGGCTACCGCCGCCGCAGGTCGTCCAGCTCGCGCCGGTCCCGCTTGGTGGGCCGCCCGGCGCCCCGGTCCCGCTCGCCGGCCGCCGACAGCAGCTCGCGCGGCGGCCGCGGCGGGCTGTTGTCCACCAGGCACTCGGCCGCGACGCCCGCCCCGACCCGCTTGCGGACCAGCTTCGTCACCACGACGACCCGCTCGTACCCCTCCTGGCGCACCCGGACCTCGTCCCCGGGCTTCAAGGCCTGCGCGGGCTTGGCCCGCTCCCCGTTCACCTTCACGTGCCCGGCCCGGCACGCGGCCGCCGCCAGTGCCCGCGTCTTGGTGAGCCGCACGGACCAGATCCAGCTGTCCACCCGGACGCTTCCCTCGTCTTCGACCATCCTCCGAGCCTACCGAGCCCCTCCGGGCCTACCGAGCTCCGCCGGGCCCATGGATGGAGCCGCGGGCCCGGCCGTGGGCTCAGAGCCCTAGGCGGGCGGCGACTCCTGGACCGCCCAGCCGTTGCCGTCCGGATCGCTGAAGAAGACGAACGAGTTCCACTCCCCGCCGTGCCCGTCCACCCGGGCCCCGGCCTCGAAGTGCTGGACCGGGCTCACCTGTACCCCGCGCGCGACCAGCTCGCCGTGCGCCCGGTCGATGTCCGTCACCACCAGTTGGAGTCCCTTCAGCGAGCCCGGCGGCGCGTCCGTCACGCCGGTGCCCAGCACGATCGAGCAGCCCGAGCCGGGCGGCGTCAGCTGGACCACCCGCACCCCGTCCCGGATCCGGGTGTCGTGGTCGACGGTGAAGCCGGCCTGCTCCTCGTAGAAGACCTTGGCCCGGTCCACGTCGGACACCGGGACCACCACCACTTCGAGCTTCCAGTCCATGCCCAACCCCTTCCGGTCAGACCCTTCCGGTCGGGCCCCTCCAGTATCAGCCGCCCGGACGGCCCGCGCCCGGCGGTCGGCTAGCCTGAGAGCACGATGAACCGCCTCAGCACGCCTGCCGCCGCCACCCCCTTCACCACCCCGTGGGGCACCTTCGACCTCACCCGCTATCCGGAGGACCCGCGCGAGCGGCTGCGCGCCTGGGACGCCGCCGACGAGTACCTGCTGCGCCACCTCGCCGGCGAGGCCGACAGCGCGCAGGGCGGGGCCACCGAGCTCACCGGCCGCACCGTCGTCGTCCTCGGCGACCGCTGGGGCGCCCTGACGACGGCGCTGGCCGCCCACGCCCCCGTCCAGATCGGCGACTCGCACCTCGGCCGGCAGGCCACCCTGGCCAACCTCGCCCGGGCCGGCGCCGCCCCCAACCTCGCCCGGCTGCTCACCACCCGCGACACCCCGCCCGGGCGCGTCGACGTCCTGCTGGTCCGCGTCCCGAAGAGCCTCGCGCTGCTGGAGGACCAGCTGCACCGCCTGGCCCCGGCCGTCCACCCGGGCACGGTGGTGGTCGGCACCGGCATGGTCACCGAGATCCACACCTCCACGCTCCAGCTCTTCGAGCGCATCCTCGGCCCGACCCGCACCTCGCTCGCCGTCCGCAAGGCCCGGCTGGTCTTCTGCACCCCCGACCCGGCGCTCGACCCCGGCCCCAACCCGTGGCCGCACTCCTATGCGCTGCCCGGCGACATCGGCCCGGCGGCCGGCCGCACCGTGGTCAACCACGCCGGCACCTTCTGCGCCGAGCGTCTCGACATCGGCACCCGCTTCTTCCTCGGCCACCTCCCCACCGCCGCCGCCGGTGCCCGCGTCGTCGACCTCGGCTGCGGCAACGGGGTGGTCGGCACCGCCGCGGCGCTGGCGAACCCCGGCGCGGAGCTGGTCTTCGTGGACGAGTCGCACCAGGCCGTCGCCTCCGCCGAGGCCACCTTCCGCGCCAACCTCGGCCCGGACGCGCCCGCCGCGTTCCTCACCGCCGACGCCCTCGCCACCGAGGCCGTCCCGCCGGGCTCGGTCGACCTCGTCCTCAACAACCCGCCGTTCCACTCCCATCAGGCCACCACCGACGCCACCGCCTGGCGCATGTTCACCGGCGCCCGCCGCGCCCTGCGCCCCGGCGGCGAACTCTGGGTCGTCGGCAACCGCCATCTCGGCTACCACGTCAAGCTCCGCCGGCTCTTCGGCAACTGCCAACTCGTCGCCGGAAACCCCAAGTTCGTCGTCCTGCGAGCCGTCAAGCGCTGACCCGGCCGGTCCCCGCCCGGGGTGGGTCCGTCGCATACTCCTTGCATGAATGTTCCGTGCTGCGTATATTCATGCCACGACTAAGGAGGGAACGCCATGGCATTGCGAGTCGCCGTCGCCGGCGCGAGCGGATACGCGGGCGGTGAGGTGCTGCGCCTGCTGCTCGGCCACCCGGAGGTGGAGATCGGGGCGCTGACGGGCGGCTCGAACGCGGGCACCAGGCTCGGCGCGCTGCAGCCGCACCTGCTCCCGCTCGCCGACCGGGTCCTGGAGCCCACCACCCCCGAGGTGCTGGCCGACCACGACGTGGTCTTCCTGGCGCTGCCGCACGGCCAGTCCGCCGCGGTCGCCGAGGCGCTCGGCGGCAACGTGCTGATCGTCGACTGCGGGGCCGACTTCCGGCTCAGGGCCGCGGCCGACTGGGAGCAGTTCTACGGTTCCGCGCACGCCGGCACCTGGCCGTACGGCCTGCCCGAGCTGCCCGGCCACCGCGCCGCGCTCAAGGGCTCCAACCGGATCGCCGTGCCCGGCTGCTACCCGACCGCCGTCTCGCTCGCGCTCTTCCCGGCGTACGCGGCGAAGCTCGCCGAGCCCGAGGCCGTCATCGTCGCCGCCTCCGGCACCTCCGGCGCCGGCAAGGCGGCCAAGACCCACCTGCTCGGCAGCGAGGTCATGGGCAACGTCAGCGCCTACGGCGTGGGCGGCGTCCACCGGCACACCCCGGAGATGTCGCAGAACCTGACCCCGCTCGCGGGCGAGCAGGTCACCGTCTCCTTCACCCCGACCCTCGTGCCGATGCCGCGCGGCATCCTCGCCACCTGCTCCGCCAAGGCGAAGCCCGGTGTGACGAACGAGAGCCTGCGCGCCGCCTACGCCGAGGCGTTCGCCGGCGAGCCCTTCGTCCGCCTGCTGCCCGAGGGCCAGTGGCCGCAGACCAGCAGCGTCTACGGCTCGAACGCCGCCCTGATCCAGGTCGCCCTGGACGAGACCGCCGGGCGGATCATCGCGATCAGCGCGATCGACAACCTGGTCAAGGGCACCGCCGGCGGCGCGGTGCAGAGCATGAACATCGCCCTCGGCCTGCCCGAGGAGCTCGGCCTTCCCGTGAACGGAGTCGCACCGTGACCAAGAACGTCAACGTCGGCGTGACCGCCGCCAAGGGCTTCCGCGCCGCCGGCGTCACCGCCGGAATCAAGGCCTCCGGCACCCCGGACCTCGCCCTGGTCGTCAACGACGGCCCCTCGCTCGCCGCGGCCGGCGTCTTCACCTCCAACCGGGTCAAGGCCGCCCCCGTCCTCTGGTCCGAGCAGGTCCTCAAGGGCGGCGTGCTGTCCGCGGTCGTCCTCAACTCCGGTGGCGCCAACGCCTGTACCGGACCGCTCGGCTTCCAGGACACCCACGCCACCGCGGAGAAGGCCGCCGAGGAGCTGAAGCTGAACGCCGGCGAGGTCGCCGTCGCCTCCACCGGCCTGATCGGCGTCCGCCTCCCGATGGACATCCTGCTGCCCGGCGTCACCCTCGCCGCCCGGGAGCTCAGCGCGACCGGCGGCGAGGCCGCCGCGATCGCCATCAAGACCACCGACACCGTCCACAAGACCGCCCAGGTGACGAAGGGCGGCTGGACGGTCGGCGGCATGGCCAAGGGCGCCGGCATGCTCGCCCCGGGCCTGGCCACCATGCTGGTCGTCCTCACCACCGACGCCGACCTCGACGCCGCCGCCCTGGACGCCTCGCTGCGCGGCGCCACCCGCACCACCTTCGACCGGATCGACTCCGACGGCTGCATGTCGACCAACGACACCGTGCTGCTGCTCGCCTCCGGCGCCTCCGGCGTCACCCCGGGGCAGGCCGAGTTCGACGAGGCCGTCCACACGGTCTGCGCCGACCTCGCCCGCCAGCTGATCGGCGACGCCGAGGGCGCCGGCAAGGACATCCGGATCGACGTGACCGCCGCCGCCAGCGAGGAGGAGGCCGTCGACGTCGCCCGCGTGATCGGCCGCAACAACCTGCTCAAGTGCGCCATCCACGGCGAGGACCCGAACTGGGGCCGCGTCCTGGCCGCGATCGGCACCACCTCCGCCGCCTTCGACCCGGACCGCCTCGACGTCGCCATCAACGGTGTCTGGGTCTGCAAGGACGGCAGCGTGGGGGAGGACCGCGACCTCGTCGACATGACCGGCCGCGAGGTCGTGATCACCGCCCGCCTGAACGCCGGCGAGGCCGCCGCCACGGTGTGGACCAACGACCTCACCGCGGACTACGTGCACGAGAACAGCGCCTACTCCACCTGATACCTGAGCCGGGGACCACAACAGTGCAGATCGCACCCAAGGGCGAACAGGCCCGCAACAACACCGCGTTGCCCAAGGCCATGACGCTGATCGAGGCGCTGCCCTGGCTGGAACGCTTCCACGGCAAGACCGTCGTGATCAAGTTCGGCGGCAACGCCATGGTGGACGAGAGCCTCAAGGCGGCCTTCGCCCAGGACGTGGTCTTCCTGCGCTACGCCGGCCTGCACCCCGTCGTGGTGCACGGCGGCGGCCCGCAGATCAGCGCCCAGCTGGACAAGCTCGGCCTGGAGTCGTCGTTCACCAACGGCCTGCGGGTCACCACCCCGGAGACCATGGACGTGGTCCGGATGGTGCTGGCCGGCCAGGTCCAGCGCGAGCTGGTCGGGCTGCTCAACGGCCACGGCCCGTTCGCGGTCGGCATGACCGGCGAGGACGCGCACACCATGACCGCGGTCAAGCGGTACGCGGTGGTGGACGGCGAGCAGGTCGACATCGGCCTGGTCGGGGACATCGTCAACATCGAGGCCGGCGCCGTGAAGGCGCTCATCGCCGACGGCCGCATCCCGGTGATCTCCTCGATCGCCCGCGGCGCCGACGGCCACGTCTACAACATCAACGCCGACACCGCGGCGGCCGCCCTCGCGGTCGCGCTCGGCGCCGAGATGCTCGTCGTCCTCACCGACGTCGAGGGCCTCTACAAGGACTGGCCCGAGTCCGACGACGTGATCAGCCAGCTCAACGCGAGCGAGCTGGAGGAGCTGCTGCCCGGCCTCGCCAGCGGCATGCTCCCCAAGATGGAGGGCTGCCTGCGCGCCGTCCGCTCCGGCGTGGGCACCGCCCGCGTCCTGGACGGCCGGGTGCAGCACAGCCTGCTGCTGGAGATCTTCACCGACGAGGGCATCGGCACGATGGTCGTGCCGGACGACGAAGCGACCGTGACCGGGGGACTGGCATGACATCCGACGAGGCGCAGCCGAGCAGCAGCGCGCAGCTCACCGACCGGTGGCAGCACGCGTTCACCGACAACTACGGCACCCCCCGGATCCCGCTGGTCCGCGGCGAGGGCGCCAAGCTATGGGACGCGGACGGCAAGGAGTACACCGACCTGCTCGGCGGCATCGCCGTCAACGCCCTCGGCACCGCCCACCCGGCCGTCGTCGAGGCGGTCACCCGGCAGATCGGCACCCTCGGCCACGTCTCCAACCTCTTCATGGCCGAGCCGACCATCGCCCTCGCCGAGCGGCTGCTGAAGCTCTCCGGCCGCGAGGGCCGGGTCTTCTTCTGCAACTCCGGCGCCGAGGCCAACGAGGCCGCGTTCAAGATCAGCCGGCGGACCGGCCGCACCCACATCGTGGCCCTCGAAGGCGGCTTCCACGGCCGGACCATGGGCGCCCTCGCGCTCACCGGCCAGCCCGCCAAGCAGGCGCCGTTCCTGCCGCTGCCCGGCGACGTCACGCACGTCCCGTTCGGCGACATCGAGGCACTGCGGGCGGCCGTCACCACCGAGACCGCCGCCGTCTTCCTGGAGCCGGTCCAGGGCGAGAACGGGGCCGTCCCGCTGCCCGACGGCTACCTGACCGCGGCCCGCGAGATCACCCGCGCCACCGGCACCCTGCTGATCCTGGACGAGATCCAGACCGGCATCGGCCGCACCGGCCACTGGTACGCCCACCAGGCCTTCGAGGGCGTCGAGCCGGACGTCGTCACCCTCGCCAAGGCGCTCGGCGGCGGCCTGCCGATCGGCGCCGTCCTCGCCTTCGGGGAGGCCGCCGAGCTGCTCACCCCGGGCCAGCACGGCACTACCTTCGGCGGCAACCCGGTGGTCGCGGCGGCGGCGCTCGCGGTGCTCGACACCATCGAGTCCGAGGGCCTGCTGGAGCACGTGCGCAAGCTCGGCGAGCGGCTGCGGGTGGGCATCGAGGCGATCGGCGACCCGCTGGTCTCGCACGTGCGCGGGGCCGGCCTGCTGCTCGGCATCGTGCTCACCGAACCGGTGTCTGCCAAGGTCCAGGCCGCCGCCCAGGAGGCCGGCTTCCTGGTGAACGCCGCCGTCCCGGACGCCGTCCGGCTGGCGCCGCCGCTGGTGCTCACCGAGCAGGAGGCGGACGCCTTCCTGGCCGCCCTGCCGGAGATCCTCCGGACGGTGCGGGAGAACGCCCCGGCCGATGCGAGCTGAGCGTAGTCCGGGAGAATAATCACATGACCGTACCCAACTCCGGCCAGCCCGCCGCCGGCCCGTCGCCGCAGGTTCCGCAGACCCGGACCGCGCGCCACCGGCGGATCGTGGACCTGCTCACCCGCCAGCCCGTGCGCTCGCAGAGCCAGCTCGCCAAGCTGCTCGCCGACGACGGACTCGTGGTCACCCAGGCCACCCTCTCCCGGGACCTGGACGAGCTGGGCGCGGTGAAGATCCGCAACCGGGACGGCGCGCTCATCTACGCCGTCCCGGCCGAGGGCGGCGACCGCACGCCGCGCGCACCGATGGGGGAGTCGGCCAGCGAGGGCCGGATGGCCCGGCTGGCCGGCGAACTCATGGTCTCCGCCACCGCCTCCGGCAACCTCGTCGTGCTGCGCACCCCGCCGGGCGCCGCCCAGTTCCTGGCCTCCGCGATCGACCAGGCCGAGGTCTTCGAGATCATCGGCACCATCGCCGGCGACGACACCGTCCTGCTGATCAGCCGGGACCCGGCCGGCGGCCAGGCCCTGGCCGACCACCTGATGCAACTGGCCCAGGCCAAGGCGCAGTAGGACGTCCCGCTCCTGTGGGCCCGGTGATCCGGGCCCACAGGCGGTTCCGGGGCCCGACGGCCGGTCCCGGGCGCGGCCGGTCCCAGGCCCACGGCCGGGTCACGGGTCCACGGCCGGTTCCGACGACTGCCCTTCCGCACGTTCCGTCCGGGGTTTTGAGTTTCATACGGTGTAGTGCATACTTATGCCTATCGCCGTAAACCTGTTCGCCCAGTCGTGAACGAGAGAGCCGTGACCGAGATCCGCCGCGACCTCGCCTGAACCACCCTCCCCGGTCCGGCCGCCCCCTCGGCCGGACCCACCCCCTCCCGTAGCCCTGCGTAAGGAGCCCTAGCGATGCCTGCCGACCAGAACGCCGCCAGTAACAGTCCTGAGCTGCGCCTCTGGGGCGCGCGCTTCGCCGACGGCCCGTCCGAGGCGCTGGCCAGGCTCTCCGCCTCCGTGCACTTCGACTGGCGCCTCGCGCCGTACGACATCGCCGGCTCCAAGGCCCACGCCCGCGTGCTCCACAAGGCCGGCCTCCTCGACGACGCCGAACTCGACGGGATGCTGGCCGGGCTCGACCAGCTCCTCGCCGACGTCGAGGCCGGCACCTTCACCGGCACCGTCGCCGACGAGGACGTCCACACCGCGCTGGAGCGCGGCCTGCTGGAGCGCCTCGGCGCCGACCTCGGCGGCAAGCTCCGCGCCGGCCGCTCGCGCAACGACCAGATCGCCACGCTCTTCCGGATGTACCTGCGGGACCACGCGAAGATCATCGGCGGGCTGGTCCTGGATCTCCAGCACGCCCTGGTCGGCCTGGCCGAGGAGCACCCGGACACCGCCATGCCGGGCCGCACCCACCTCCAGCACGCCCAGCCCGTCCTCTTCGCCCACCACGTCCTCGCGCACGTGCAGGCACTCGGCCGGGACGCCGAGCGGCTGCGCCAGTGGGACGCCCGCACCGCCGTCTCCCCCTACGGCTCCGGCGCGCTGGCCGGCTCCTCGCTCGGCCTCGACCCGCAGGCTGTCGCCGCCGACCTCGGCTTCGAGCGCGGCTCGGTCGGCAACTCCATCGACGGGACGGCCTCGCGCGACTTCGTCGCCGAGTTCGCCTTCGTCACCGCGATGATCGGGATCAACCTCTCCCGGATCGCCGAGGAGGTGATCATCTGGAACACCAAGGAGTTCGGCTTCATCACGCTGCACGACGCCTTCTCCACCGGCTCCTCGATCATGCCGCAGAAGAAGAACCCCGACATCGCCGAGCTCGCCCGCGGCAAGTCCGGCCGCCTGATCGGCAACCTCACCGGCCTGCTGGCCACGCTCAAGGCGCTGCCGCTCGCCTACAACCGGGACCTCCAGGAGGACAAGGAGCCGGTCTTCGACTCCTGCGACACGCTGGAGGTGCTGCTCCCCGCCTTCACCGGCATGATGGCCACCCTCACCGTGCACCGGGAGCGGCTCGAGGAGCTGGCCCCGGCCGGCTTCTCGCTCGCCACCGACATCGCCGAGTGGCTGGTCAAGCAGGGCGTGCCGTTCCGGGTCGCGCACGAGGTGGCCGGCGCCTGCGTCAAGGTGTGCGAGCAGCAGGGCATCGAGCTGGCCGACCTGACCGACGAGCAGTTCGCCGCGATCTCCGGGCACCTGACGCCCGAGGTGCGCTCGGTGCTCAGCGTCCACGGCGCGATCGCCTCGCGCAACGGACGCGGCGGCACCGCCCCCTCGGCGGTCGCCGTCCAGCTCGCCGAGGTCAAGGCCGACCTGGCGCGCCAGGAGGAGTGGGTCCAGGGCTGACACCCGGAAGTCGACGGGGAGGGGCGTGGCGGGGCGACCGCTGCGCCCCTTTCGCGTGCACGCGACCGGCCGCCCGTAACCGGGCCCGCCCGTGCCCGGTCATGAACGGTATGTGCGCCAACCTTCCGTCCGTCCCCTCCGCCGAGGCCGTGGTGTTCGCCGCGCTGCGGCGCCGCCTCGTCCGCGAGGCGGTGGCCGCCCTGCCCGGCCGCTGCCCCCAGCTGGTCGCGGCCCTCGCCGAGGACCCGCCGCCCAGCTACCGCGAACTCTCCGAACGCCTCGGCATGCCCCGCGGCTCCATCGGCCCCACCCGCTCCCGCTGCCTCGCCTGCCTCCGCGCCCTCCTCCACGGCGAGCGCTACGCCTGACCGCCGGGCCCTCCACCCTGCGCTCGTCCTCCCGCGCGGGCCGTTCTCCCTCTCCCTCCCCCTCCCACCCCCGGCCCTCCGTCCGGACGTGACCCTCACCACGTCCGGCGGCCGGGAGGTTGAGAGCAACTGACACGCGGGTAGAGCGCTGGCGAACGTAGCTCTTGACGGCCGCGCAATCGCTCGGATACTGAGCGTGAACGCGCCACGGCGTCGCGGGCCCACCCCGGGCACCGCGGCTGGTACGTTCGTGCGCCACCCCCGGTCAGGGCAGATCCCCGGCCGGGACATCTCCGGCAGGGCATCCGGTGCGGCACCCTCACGTTTGCGCGCCGGGCACGACATTGGGGAGGCCCCAGCACATGGGCATGAGCGTGATCATCTCGGCGGCGGACGCCGAGGACGCGGAGCAGATCCTCAAGCTCCAGTACCTCGGCTACCAGAGCGAGGCCGAGCTGTACGGCGACTGGACCCTGGAGCCGCTGACGCAGACCCTGGAGAGCCTGCGTGGCGAACTGACCGAACAGCACTTCCTGGTCGCCCGCCTCGGCGACGAGGTGGTCGGCACCGTCCGCGGCCGGATCGGCCCCGACGGCATCGCCCGGATAGGGCGTCTGGTCGTCCACCCCCGGATGCAGCGGCACGGCCTCGGCGGCCGGTTGCTGGAGGCGCTGGAGCGCCGCCTCGCCGAGGAGGGCCGCCCGGTGACCGCCTACCGCCTGTTCACCGGCCACCGCAGCCTCGGCAACCTGCGCCTCTACGCCCGCCAGGGCTACCGCCAGACCGCCGTCGAGCAGGTCGACGGCCGGCTCAGCCTGGTCCACCTGGAGAAGCCCGCGGGGGTCGAGCTCGCCGCGACCGCCTGAGCCCTCCCCGGGCCCCACTTGGCTTCACCCGGCCCGGCGCCGCCACCATCCGGACGTTTCGGAGGCGGTGCCGGGCCGTATCGCTGCTGGTCACAGCGGTTCGTGTCCGCATTGCGGACGGCAGGTGCAAATAATTGGGACCAAATCCGACCATCTGATTTACTGGCTCACATGACTGCGACGACGAACTGGACCCCCACCGGCACCCTGCCGGCAGGTGAGAGCGCCATGTGTCGTCGAATGTGTCACCGCTGAGGGCCATCGTCCCGCCCCCAGGCTCCGCCCGGGGGTACACCCACCTCGCGCCCCGAAGCGAGAACCGGCCGCTCCCGTCCTGAGCGAGCGCGCCCCGCCTGCCGCAGAGCAGTCCCCTCCCACCGCCTGCCCACTCCCGGGCGGGTGGCGGTCCCTGATGACTCGTAAGGGCCACGCCGTCGCGCGGCCCGGCCACCCACCGGGGACGATCAAGGGGTGGCAGGTCCGGATCCCCCTGGCGTAACGCCGTCCATGTCGCCGACCGCAACCCGGTCCGGCGGCCGCACGCCGTCCGCCCCCGACCCACGGAAGCAGCTGTGATCACCACCACGGACCTCACGAAGGTCTACCGCTCCCGCGGCCGCGAGGTGACCGCCCTCGCCGGCGTCGACCTGCACGTCCGCCCGGGCGAGGTCTACGGAGTCGTCGGCACCAGCGGTGCCGGCAAGTCCACCCTCATCCGCTGCGTCAACATGCTGGAGCGCCCCAGCTCCGGCACGGTCACCGTGGACGGCGTCGAGCTCACCGCCCTCGCCGGCGGCGAGAACCGGGCGGGCAAGGAACTGCGCGAGGCCCGCCGCCGGATCGGCATGGTCTTCCAGCACTTCAACCTGCTGGCCTCGCGCACCGTCCAGCAGAACGTCGAGCTCCCGCTGGAGATCATCGGCCTGGACCGCACCGAGCGCCGCCGCAAGGCCGCCGAACTCCTCGACCTCGTCGGCCTCGCCGACAAGGCCCGCAGCTACCCCGGACAGCTCTCCGGCGGCCAGAAGCAGCGCGTCGGCATCGCCCGCGCCCTCGCCGGCGACCCCAAGGTGCTGCTCTCCGACGAGGCCACCTCGGCGCTCGACCCCGAGACCACCCGCTCCATCCTCAAGCTGCTGCGCGACCTCAACCAGCAGCTCGGCCTCACCGTCCTGCTGATCACCCACGAGATGGACGTCATCAAGTCCGTCTGCGACTCCGCCGCCCTGATGCGCGGCGGCAAGGTGGTCGAGTCCGGCGAACTGACCGACCTGCTCGCCAAGCCCGGCTCCGAGCTCGCCCGCGAGCTCTTCCCGCTCAGCGAGTTCGGCACCGGCCACCCCGGCGGCACCGTACTGGAGATCACCTTCCAGGGCGACACCTCCGCCCAGCCCTTCGTCTCGCAACTCGCCCGCACCTACCAGATCGACATCAACATCCTCGGCGCCGCCGTCGAGACCATCGCCGGCCGCATGGTCGGCCGGATGCGGGTCGAACTGCCCGGCAGCCGCACGGACAACGTGGTGCCGATCGGCTTCCTGCGCGAGCAGGGCCTCCAGGTGGACGTGATCGAGGCAGCGAACGGAGCGGTGGCATGACCTGGGACCAGATGCAGGAACTGATGTGGCCCGCCACCTGGGAGACCCTCCAGATGGTCGGCGTCGCCACCGTCGGCACCGTCCTGTTCGGGCTGCCGCTGGGCGTCCTCCTCGTCGTCACCGACAAGGGAGGCCTGCTGCAGAACCGGCCGGTCAACAAGGTGCTCGGCGCCGTCGTGAACGTCGCCCGCTCGGTGCCCTTCATCATCCTGATGATCGCCCTGATCTCCTTCACCCGCTGGCTGGTCGGCACCTCCATCGGCTGGGAGGCCGCGACCGTGCCGCTCACCATCGGCGCGATCCCCTTCTTCGCCCGGCTGGTCGAGACCTCCGTCCGCGAGGTCGACCGCGGCCTGGTCGAGGCCGTACAGGCCATGGGCGGCTCCACCTGGACCATCGTGCGCAAGACGCTGCTGCCCGAGGCACTGCCCGCCCTCGTCGCCTCCGTCACCACCACGATCATCACGCTGATCAGCTACTCCGCGATGGCCGGCGTGGTCGGCGGCGGCGGCCTCGGCACCCTCGCCATCAACTACGGCTACTTCCGCTTCGAGACCGCCTTCATGTGGATCATCGTCGCGGAGCTGGTGATCATCGTCACCGCCGTCCAGCTGCTCGGCGACTGGGCCGTCCGCAGCCTCGCCAACCGCGGACGCACCGGCGGCCGGCCCCGCCTGCTCGGCCCGCGCGGCGGCACCCCGGACGCCCCGGCCGCCCCCGACGAGGACCTCGTCGCCCCCTGACCTCCCGCCGTCCGCACCGGACGCGGCTCCCCGTATCACGCAGAAAGGCACTTTTCGTGCGCAACGCCCTGAAGTTCACCAGCGTCCTCGCCACCGCCGGCATCGCCCTCTCCCTCGCTGCCTGCGGCAGCTCCGGCTCGTCCGGGTCCTCCGACCCGAACGCCCCGCTGACCGTCGTCGCCAGCCCCACCCCGCACGGCCAGATCCTCAAGTACGTCAAGGACAACCTGGCGGACAAGGCCGGCCTCAAGCTCAACATCAAGGAGGTCACCGACTACGTGACCCCCAACACCGCGGTGCAGGACGGCTCGGCCGACGCCAACTACTTCCAGCACGTTCCGTACCTGGAGGACTTCAACAAGAAGCACGGCACCCAGATCGTCTCCGTCGAGCCGGTCCACCTGGAGCCGCTGGGCGTGTACTCGAAGAAGGTCAAGGCCATCGGTGAGCTCAAGGACGGCGCCACCGTCGGCCTGCCCAACGACGCCACCAACGAGGGCCGCGCGCTCAAGCTGCTCGCCGACAACAACCTGATCACCCTCAAGGCCGGCGCCGGCACCGCCGCCACCCCCGCCGACGTCACCGGCAACCCGAAGAACCTCAAGTGGAAGGAGCTGGAGGCCGCCCAGCTGCCCCGCTCCATCGACGACCTCGACGCCGCCGTCATCAACGGCAACTACGCCCTCGACGCGGGCCTCAAGCCCGCCGGCGACTCCCTGCTCCTGGAGAAGGCCGAGGGCAACCCCTACGCCAACATCCTCGCCGTCAAGCAGGGCAAGGAGAACGACCCGCGGGTCAAGAAGCTCGCCGAGCTGCTCCACTCGCCCGAGGTCAAGAAGTACATCGAGGACACCTTCCAGGGCTCCGTCATCCCGGCCTTCTGACCGGCCCCGACCCGGCACCACAGCCACGCACTCCCACGACCGGGCCCCCGCCGCACCTCGGCGGGGGCCCGGTCGGGCAGTATGCACCAGTGACGCCCTGACAGACCGCGTTCTGACGTACCGTCGTCCGGTCCGTGCACCGCACGGTACCGGGGGCACCGGCGAGGCGTACGGTGTGTCCACGACCCGGCGAGGAGAGACGGCATGGCAGCGAGCTTCCCCGAGACCGCCATCAGCACCGAACGGCTGCTGCTGCGCCCCCTTGCGGAGGACGACGCCCCCGGCCTCGCCGAGATGATGGCCGACGAACTCGTCCTGGCCTGGACCGACGCCCCGCACCCCTTCACCGAGTCCTACGCCGCCGAACTCGCCCGCACCCTCGCCCCCGCCCACCGCGCGGCCGGCCGCGGCATCGTCTTCGCCGTCACCGAACACCTCACCCAGCGCCTCGTCGGCCTGGTCGAACTGCGCAACACCGACTGGCGGCTGCGCTCCACCGAGATCTCCTACGTCACCGCCTCCTGGGCACGCGGCGAGGGCTACGCGCCCGAGGCCGTCCTCGGCGTCGCCCAGTGGCTCTTCGAGGACCGCGGCTTCCTGCGACTGGAACTGCGCACCGCCGCCGGCAACACCGCCGCCCAGCAGGTCGCCCAGAAGATCGGCTCGATCAGCGAGGGCGTGCTGCGCAGCGCCTGGATAGTGCGCGGCGAAACCGGCGAGGTCACCGAGGAGAGCCGCAGCGACCTCATCCTGTGGAGCCTGCTGCCCGAGGACATGGAGAACCCCGCCGACCACGGGACCAGCTGGCCCGGCGACCACCGGTACGTCCTGCGCGACTGACCCGCCTCGCGCCCCCGGCCCCGGCGCACCTTCAGCACCTCCGGCTCCTCCGCCTCCTTCTGCGCCCCTCGGGCCCCTCGGACCCCTCGCACCTCGCGGCCCCCTCACCCCTTGCCGCGCCTCTTGCCTCGCCGCCCCTCGCCTCGCCGGCCCCCGCGTGACGGACATGTGTGCGAGATGTCGGCGCCGACGGGATGACACCCGGTAACCTCTGACCGGCGCCGCACACGGGCGCCGCATGTCGGCGCACCGAGACGAGGGAGAACAGCCGCAGATGGCTGACCGGATCACGGTCATCGGGTGGGACGGCACCCCGCTGACCGAGGCCGCCGGCGCGGCCCTCGCCGCGGCGACCCTGGTGGCCGGCGCCCCCTACCAGCTCAGCGCCCTCCCGGTGCCGCCCGGCGCCGAACGGCTCGCCCTCGGCAACGTCCAGCTCGCCGCCCGCCGGATCGCCGAACACCGCGGCGCCGCCGTCGTCGTGGCCGAGGGCGACCCCGGCTTCTTCGGCGTCGTCCGCACCCTGCGCCGCCCCGAATACGGCCTCGAACTCGAAGTCCTGCCCGCCGTCTCCTCGGTCGCCGCCGCCTTCGCCCGGGCCGGCATGCCCTGGGAGGACGCCCAGGTGGTCAGCGCACACGGCGGACGACTGCGCCGCGCCGCCAACATCTGCCGGGCCAACCCCAAGGTCGCCGTCCTCACCGCGCCCGGCGCCGGGCCCAGCGAACTCGCCCTGATGCTGCGCGGAGTGCACCGGACCTTCGTGGTCTGCGAGGCCCTCGGCACCCCCGAGGAGGACGTCACCGTCCTCACCTCCGACCGGGTCGCCGACCACATCTGGCGCGACCCCAACGTGGTGCTGGTCATCGGCGGCAACGGCAGCGGCCCGCAGGCCGGCACGGTCGGCCAGGCGGCCGGCTGGCTGGCCGGACGCCCGGTCGGCTTCCCCGGCCCGGACCGGGGCTGGGCGCTCCCCGGCGACTCCTACGCGAGCGCCGGGAGCGCAGAGGACGCGCCCGGCGCATCCGACACGCTCCCGGCGCACGTGCGCGCCTTGGTGCTGGCCCGTCTGGGTGCCCGCCCCGGGGACCTGGTCTGGTCGGTCGGCGCGGGCCACGGCGCCCTCGCCGTCGAGGCCGCCCGCTTCGGCGCCGCCGTGGTCGCGATCGAGGCCGACCGCTCGGCCTGTGCCCGGCTCACCGTCAACGCCCGCCGCTACGGCGTCGAGGTGGAGACCGTCCACGGCAGCGGCCCCGAGGTGCTCGGCGGCCTGCCGGAGCCGGACGCCGCCGTCGTCGAGGCCGGCGGCGCCGTGGTGGTGCGCGCCGTCCTGGCCCGCCGGCCCGAGCGGTTCGTGGCCGTCGCCCGCGGTCTCGCCGAGGCGGACGAGATCCGCCGCGCCATCGCCGAGGCCGGCTACCGACCGGACGGCGCGCTGCTGCAGTCCTCGCCGCTGGAGGCGGACAAGGCGGGTGCGCTGCGGCTCGGCGCGGGGGAGCCGGGCGTGCTCCTGCTCTGGGGTGAGCAGATCGTGTGAAGACGAAGTGCCTCCGGTGGTGACCCCGGCGGCACATCCGGTGAGGGTTCCGGTACGGCTCCGGTTCTGACGGGGTGACGAGGTCGCGCGGCAGGGGCACGCCCGGCGGTGATCCAGGTCGCATCCGGACACCGATTCGAGAGGCGGCGGCGCCGGGCCGGTAGTGTGGCGTCCGGGATGGCTGCGGCGTCCGATGGCCCGCCCGATCCGGTCGGTTTGTCGCCTTTTTGACGCGATGCAACCCGGTACGGCTCGGAGTGTGGGCAATTCGACGGGCCGCATGCCGGACCTGGAGAATGCCGTAGGGTCCGGTGCGATCGTGCCGGTTGCCTCGGCTTGTCGTTGTTTCAGATGGCGTGCCGCCCCTCCCGGGTGGTGCGCGGGCCGGGGTGCCGCAGCGCGCCGGAAGGACTTCGGCCGCAGCGCCTCGGCGCGGCGGCCGTGTGTGGTTGAGGGGCGGGCCGGTGCTGGCCCGGCCCGTGCGGATGGGCGCTGCGGTCGGTGATCGCGTCGCCAAGGGCGCGGCAGCGGCCTGGAAGGAGCTTTGACATGACCGATGGCGGCCACGTCCCGAACGAGGGACTGCCGGAGCACCTGCTCGCCGGGCCCGACCCGCTCGGCGGCCCGGAGGGCGTCGCGGCTGTCGCACCCGTGCAGGGTGTCGCACCTGTGCAGGGCGTCGCGATGGACGGCGGCGTGATCCCCAACGCCGCGATGCCGAACGCCGCGGTGGCGGGGAACGGCCTGCCCGGCGCGGTGCCGCCGGGTGTGGGCACGGTGCCGCCGCAGGGCGTTCCCGGCCAGGGCCAGCCGCTCGGCGCGCCCGGTTACGGCGTCCCGGTCGCAGGTGTGCCCGGGGCCCCGGTTCCGGGCGCTCCTGTCGCCGGTGCCCACGCCGCCGGTGTACCGGTCTCCGAGGTGCCCGTCCCCGGCGTGCCGGGCGAGGGCTGGGCCGTCGACCCGGGCGCCCCGCGTCCCGCCTTCCACTTCCTCGACCAGCCCGACCAGCCGGACCTGCTCGACGACGAGGACGACGTGCTGCTGATGCCCGGCCCGCAGGGCTCCTGGGGCGAGCCGGCCGCCGCCCCCGCCGAGCCGGCCGCCGACCAGCAGGGCGTGCCCGCAACCCCGGTCGAGCCGTCCTGGCCGCCGCTGGAGCCGCCGGTGCTCGGCGCCGCCGACCAGGCCGCGCAGCAGGCCCCGGGGCAGCCGCCGGTCCAGCCGCAGCCGGTGCAGGGCCAGCCCGTCCAGGTCCCGCTCCAGGCGCAGGGCCAGGAGGCGATGACGGCGGCTCAGCAGCAGCGCCGCCCGCTGCACGCCGGCCCGCCGATCCCGGACCCGTCGCTGATGACCGGCCACGTCCCGGTCCGCTCGCTCGCCGACCGCGGCCCCTCGCAGGGCGGCACGCCCGCCCACGGCATCCCGATCGTCGTCGGCCAGCCGGAGACGCAGGCCGCCGTGCCGGTCCAGGCCCAGCCGGTGCCGCTGCAGGCGCCGGTCGTCCAGCTGGTCCCGGCGGCCCCGCAGGTCGTCGAGGCCGCGGTGGCGGTCGAGCCGGTCGCCGCGGAGGCGGTTGTCGCAGAGGCCGCCGCAGTGGACGCGGCTGTCGCCGGGCCCCTGGCGGAGCAGGTTGCCGAGGCCGCCGTCGAGCAGCCGGTCGAGCAGGCCCTCACCGGGCAGCCGGTCGAGCCGCACGCCGAGGCCGTGCCCGCCGAGGCGGCGCCGGCCGAGGCCCCGGAGGCCGCCGCCGAGCCCGTCGCCGGCACCCCCGCGGAGGCGGGCACCGCCGAGGCGCCCGCCGAGGCCGCGCCCATGACCGAGGCGTCCGCCCCGGCCGCCGCCGCGGAGCAGCCGGCCGAGGCCGCCGCCCAGGGTGCCCCGGCCAACCAGCCCCGCCGGATCTCCGCCTTCCTCGCCGCACCCGCCCCGCACGGCCTCCCGCAGGTCGAGGCGACCGAGTCGGCCCCGGCGGTGGCGGAGGGCGAGGCGCAGCAGTCCGTGCCCATAGCGCCCGCCGAGCAGCCCGAGGCACCGGCCCAGGCCGAGGCGGTCGCCCCCGCCGAGACCGGCGCCCAGCCTGCGGCCGCCGCCGAGACGGCCGCGGGCACCGGCGAGATGCCGTCCGGCCAGGCCGTCGCCGCGCCGGACGCCGAGCAGCCGCAGGAGGCCGCGCCGGCTGGGGACGCCGCGCCTGAGGCCGTGGCACCCGAGGCCGTGGCAGCCGCCGAGGCCGCTGTCGTCGTCGAGCCCGCCGTCGCCGTCGCCGAGGCCGCGGAGCCGACCGGCGAGCCCGAGGGCGCCGTCGCCGCCGATACCGATACCGATGCTGATGCCGACGCCCGGCCCGAGCCGGCCCAGGCCGCTTCCGCTGTCGCCGAGGCCGAAGCGGTGGCCGACCCGGCCCCCGAGGCCGTCACCGAGCCCGCCGCCGACGCCGCCGCCGAGCAGCCCGCCGCAGAGCCCACCCCCGAGACCGGGACGGAGCCGGCCGCCGAGGACACCGCCCCCGAGGACGCCGCCCCCGAGGAGCCCGCCGAGCCGCGCGGCCCGGCCGCCCCCGGCTACGACGACGCCGGCCGCGAGGCCGTCCACCAGGTCATCCGCGAGCGCCGCGACATCCGCAACGGCTTCCGCCCGGACGCGATCCCGCACGAGGTGCTGATCCGCGTCCTGGAGGCCGCCCACACCGCGCCCAGCGTCGGCTACTCCCAGCCGTGGGACTTCGTGGTGATCCGCTCGGCCAAGACCCGCCGCAAGATGCACGAGCTGGCCGAGCGCCAGCGCGAGGCGTTCGCGGACTCGCTCCCCAAGGGCCGGGCCAAGCAGTTCAAGGAAATCAAGATCGAGGCGATCCTCGAGACGCCCGTCAACATCGTCGTCACCGCCGACCGCACCCGCGGCGGCCGGCACACCCTGGGCCGCCACACCCAGCCCCAGATGGCCCCGTACTCGGCCGCCCTCGCCGTCGAGAACCTCTGGCTCGCCGCCCGCGCCGAGGGCCTCGGCGTCGGCTGGGTGAGCTTCTTCGACGAGGACGAGATGGTCCGCGAGCTCGGCCTGCCCGAGCACCTGGAGGTCGTCGCCTACCTCTGCGTCGGTTACGTCGACGCCTTCCCCGACGAGCCCGAGCTCCAGCAGCAGGGCTGGGCGAAGAAGCGCCCGCTCTCCTGGGTCGTCCACGAGGAGCAGTACGGCAACCGCGCACTGCCCGGAGAAGAGCCGCACAGCGTGCTCTCCGAGACCCTGCGCGGCATCCGCCCGCTGGACGCCAAGGCGCTCGGTGAGGCCTGGGACCGCCAGAAGCGGATGACCAAGCCGGCCGGCTCGCTCGGCATGCTGGAGATCATCTCCGCCCAGCTGTCCGGCCTCTCCCGCAAGTGCCCGCCGCCGATCCCGGAGCCCGCCTGCGTGGCGATCTTCGCGGGCGACCACGGCGTCCACGCCCAGGGCGTCAGCCCCTGGCCGCAGGAGGTCACCGCCCAGATGGTCGGCAACTTCCTGGCCGGGGGAGCGGTGGTCAACTCCTTCGCCAAGCAGATCGGCACCGAGGTCTGCGTGGTGGACGTCGGCGTCGCCGCCGAGCTGCCCGACGCGATCCAGCAGGGCCGCACCACCGGCCTACTGCCGCGCAAGGTCCGCCCCGGCACCGGCGACATGACCCAGGGCCCGGCGATGACCCGCGAGGAGGCCCTCAAGGCCATCGAGATCGGCATCGAGACCGCCCGCGACCTCGTCGCCGCCGGCAACAAGGCGCTGATCACCGGCGACATGGGCATCGCCAACACCACCGCCTCCGCCGCCCTGATCTCGGTCTTCACCGGCCTGGACCCGGCCGAGGTCACCGGCCGCGGCACCGGCATCGACGACGCGACCCACGCCCGCAAGGTCGACGTCATCCGCGCCGCACTCACCCTGCACCAGCCGGACCCGGCCGACCCGATCGGCGTCCTCGCCGCCGTCGGCGGCCTGGAGCACGCCGCCATCGCCGGCTTCCTGCTCGGCGCCGCCTCGCTGCGCACCCCGGTCATCCTGGACGGCGTCATCGCCGGTTCGGCCGCGCTGGCCGCCAAGGCGATCGCCCCCGAGGTCCTGGCCGCCTGCATCGCCGGCCACCGCTCCGCCGAGCCCGGCCACCAGGCCGCGCTGGCCAAGCTCGGCCTGCGTCCGCTGATCGACCTCGACCTGCGGCTCGGCGAGGGCACCGGTGCCCTGCTGGCCCTGCCGCTGGTGCAGAGTGCGGCCCGCGCGATGCACGATGTAGCCACGTTCGACTCCGCCGGGGTCACCGAGAAGGCCTGACGTCTGCCCGCACCGCTCCGTGTACCGGCCCGAGGGCGCGCCGGCACGCGGAGCGGTGCTGTACCCCCACCACCCTCACCCTCACCCCCGATCCAGGAGCCCCGCCCATGACCGCGCCCAACCCCCACCCCGGCACCGAGGGCCGCACCCCGTACCCGGTCGGCCTGCTGCTCGCCGGCCGCCGCGTCGTCGTGGTCGGCGGCGGCCACGTCGCCCAGCGCCGGCTGCCCGCCCTGATCGCCACCGGTGCGGACCTGCACCTGATATCGCCGACCACCACGCCCGCCGTCCAGGCCATGGCCGATGCCGGCGAGCTGACCTGGCATGAGCGCCGCTACCAGGACGGCGACCTGGCCGGCACCTGGTACGCGCTGGTCGCCACCGACGACCCGGAGGTCAACGCGGCGGTCAGCGCCGAGGCCGAGCGGGAGCGGGTGTTCTGCGCCCGCAGCGACGACGCGGCCGCCGCCACCGCCTGGACGCCGGCCAGCGGCCGCGACGCGGGCGCCACCGTCGCCGTCCTCACCGGCGACCCGCGGCACTCCGCCGCCTTGCGCGACTCCATCGTGGACGGCCTGCGGGACGGCACCCTGGCCGCCCGCCAGTACCGCGCGCACGGCGCGGGCGTCGCCCTGGTCGGCGGCGGCCCGGGCGACCCGGACCTCATCACCGTCCGCGGCCGCCGGCTGCTGGCCGACGCGGACGTGGTGGTCGCCGACCGGCTGGCGCCGCGCGAGCTGCTGGCCGAGCTGCCGGAGCACGTCGAGGTGATCGACGCGTCGAAGATCCCGTACGGGCGGTTCATGGCGCAGGAGGCGATCAACCGGACGCTCATCGAGCACGCCAAGGCCGGCAAGTTCGTGGTCCGGCTCAAGGGTGGCGACCCGTACGTGTTCGGGCGCGGCGGCGAGGAACTGCTGGCCTGCGCGGAGGCCGGGCTGCCGGTCACTGTGGTCCCGGGCATCTCCAGCTCGATCAGCGTCCCGGCCTCGGTCGGCGTGCCGGTCACCCACCGCGGGATGACGCACGAGTTCACGGTGGTCTCCGGCCACGTCGGCCCGGACGACGAGCGCTCGCTGACCAACTGGGAGGCGGTCGGGCGGATGAGCGGCACCCTGGTGCTGCTGATGGCCGTGGACAAGATCGGCGCGATCGCGGCCAAGCTGGTCGAGTGCGGCCGCTCGGCCGACACCCCGGTCGCGGTCGTCCAGGAGGGCACCACCGCCGCCCAGCGCCGTGTGGACGCCACCCTCGCCACCGTCGCCGCCACCGTCCAGGCCGAGCAGATCAAGCCCCCGGCCGTGATCGTCATCGGCGACGTCGTCAACGTCCTCGCCCCCGCCATCCACCCCTGACCCGTCCGCGCACCACCGGCCCTGAGCCGCCTGCTTCGGCGCCGAGCACCCGCCCCGGCCCCGAGCGGCCCGGATCGGCTCGTTCCCGGCCCTGAGCCAGCGTTCCCGGCCCTCCCCTCGCTTTGCAAAGTGTGACTTTGCAAAGCGAGGGGCCCCGGAGGATTCGCCCCCGGGTCCCTCCCCGCACACTTCCGCGCCCCCCTCGGGTTCGTCCCGTGCTGTTGGCAAAGTGCGACCTTTGCAAACAGCACGGAGTGGGAAGTCGGCCCAGCCGACTTCCCACTCCAAACCCCCCACCGCCACATTCACTCCAACGGCTGCTCCGTCCAGATCACCTTCCCGGTGGCCGTGTACCGCGTCCCCCACCGGTCCGCGAACTGGGCGACCAGGAAGAGCCCGCGCCCGCCCTCGTCCGTGGTGGCCGCGTACCTCAGATGCGGCGACGTACTGCTGCCGTCCGACACCTCGCAGATCAGCGCCCGGTCGCGGAGCAGCCGCACCCGGATCGGCCCCGACCCGTACCGGATCGCATTGGTCACCAGCTCGGACAGGATCAGCTCGGTGACGAACGCCGCCTCGTCCAGCCCCCACAGCGCCAGCTTCTCCGACACCGACGCCCGCACCTCGCCCACCGCGGCCGGATCGGACGGCACCTCCCACTCCGCCACCTGGTCCGGCGCCAGCATCCGCGTCCGCGCCACCAGCAGCGCGATGTCGTCCTGCGGATGCGCCGGCAGCATCGCCCCGAGGACGTCCGCACACGTCTGCTCCGGCGTCCGCGGCGGCCCGGACAGCGCCGTCCGCAGCAGCTCCAGCCCCTCGTCGATGTCCCGCTCGCGGTCCTCCACCAGCCCGTCGGTGTACAGCACCAACCGGCTGTCCTCCGCCACCTCCAGCTCCACCGTCTCGAACGGCAGTACCGCCAGCCCCAGCGGTGGCCCGGTCGGCAGCTCCGGGAACACCACCCGCCCCTCCGGGTCGACCAGCGCCGGCGGCGGATGCCCCGCACTGGCCAGCGTGCAACGCCGCGACACCGGGTCGTAGATCGCGTACAGGCAGGTCGCACCGGTCACCGCCGCCGCACCGCCGGTCGCCGACTCCTCCTGGTCTATCCGGTTCACCAG
Organism: Kitasatospora sp. NPDC041988; assembly: GCF_055588525.1. Lineage (NCBI taxonomy): Bacteria > Bacillati > Actinomycetota > Actinomycetes > Kitasatosporales > Streptomycetaceae > Kitasatospora > Kitasatospora sp. NPDC041988. The sequence continues at coordinate 121,833 of NZ_JBVJCO010000010.1, read as the reverse complement.
GTCGTCCAGGTGCCCCAGCAGCTCGTCCGGGGGCAGGTCCAGCGTCGAGAAGTTGTGGATCGCCGTCCGCAGCCGCCCCATCGTGGCCGCCGCGTGCAGTCCGTGCCCCACCACGTCCCCGACCACCAGCGCCACCCGCGCGCCCGGCAGCGGGATCACGTCGAACCAGTCCCCGCCGACCCCCGCCTGCGCCGGCAGGTACCGGTGCGCCACCTCCAGCGCGTTCTGCTCCGGCAGGCTGCGCGGCAGCAGACTGTGCTGCAAGGTGACCGCCATCGCATGCTCCCGGGTGTACCGGCGCGCGTTGTCGATACAGACCGCGGCATGCGCGACCAGCTCCTCGGCGAGCACCAGATCCTCCTCCTCGAACGGCTCCTCCCGGTCCGCCCGCCAGAACCGCGCCACCCCCAGCAGCACCCCGCGCGCCCGCAGCGGTACCCGCACCAGCGAGTGCACCCCGTACGCCAGCACCTGCGCCGACCGCTCCGGATCCTGCTCCCGCCAGGCCGAGGCCTCCGCCAGCCTCGGCTCCACCCCCGGCAGCCCGCTGTCCAGCGACCCCGCCAGCGGCGTCGACGGCACCACCTCCACCACCGTGCCGACGGGGTAGAACGGCGAGTCCGCCCGCACGCCGCTGAACGCCGCCCTGCGCATCCGCCCCAGTGCCAGCCCCTGCGGCGGTTCCTCGCCCTCCAGTACGGGCTCGGCCAGGTCGACACTGACGAAGTCCGCGAACCGCGGCACCGCCACCTGCGCCAGCTCCTCGGCCGTCCGCGTCACATCCAGCGAACTGCCCACCGTGACACCCGCGTCGTACAGCAGGCGCAAGCGCCGCTGCGCCACGTCGGCCCGCCCGGACAGCGCCAGCAGCTCGGTCGAGTCACGCAGTGTGGCGACACAGCCGGGCGGGCCGCCGTCCCGGTCGGTCAGCCGGACGTTCACCGCCAGCAGCCGCTCGCCGGCCAGCACCACCTCGTCGGTGACCGCCCGGTTGGCGGTCAGCAGCTCCTCGGGCGCCGGGTCCAGACCGAGCTCCAGCACCATCCGCCCCTCGGCGTCGGCTGGCAGGTCCAGCAGCCGGCGCGCCTCGTCGTTGCAGAGCAGCAGCCGCCCGTCGCCCGCGACGATCAGCACACCCTCGCGCACCGCGTGCAGTACCGCCGCGTGGTGCTCGTACATCCGCGTCATCTCGGCCGGGCCGAGCCCGTGCGTCTGCCGCCGCAGCCGCCGGCTGATCAGCGCCGTCCCGCAGGTCGCCAGCCCCAGTGCGACCGCCGCGGCGCCCAGCACGACGGGCAGCTGCCGCTCGCTCGCACTGCTCACATTGGCGATCGTGATACCGGCCGAGACCGCCCCGACGACCTGACTGTCCGGTGCGCGCACCGGCACGATCGCCTGGACCAACGGCCCGATCGTGCCGTTGACCTCCTCGGTCACCACCTGCCCCTGCAGGGCGGGCTCGTAGTTCCCGACGAACTCCTGGCCGATCCGGGCCGGGTTGGGGTGGGTGTAGCGGATGCCGTCGGTGTTGAGCACGACGAGGAAGTCCACGCCTGCGTTGACGCTCACAGCCTGTGCCTTCGGCTGGAGGATCGCGGTCGGATCGGGCGAGCGCAGCGCCTCGACGATGCCGGGCGAGTTGGCGAAGGTCTGGGCGACCGCCACCGACCGGTTGCGCGCCTCCTGCCGGGCGTCGTTGCGGGACTGCACCACCAGCGCCACGACGGCGGCCGCCACCAGCAGCAGCACCACCACCACCTGCAGCGCGAACACCTGCCCGGCCACCGACCGGCGCTTCACCGGCTTCGGCCGCGCCGCTCGTGGCTGCTGTTGCCGACCGTGTGGGCGCCCACCGGAAGAGCCGGCGGTACCAGTGGCACGGGAGGCGACGGAGGAGCCAGAAGCACCAGAGGCCGACGGAGCCCAGGATCGGCCCGGAAAACGGGCCATACGTCATATTTGCACTCTGCGTGCCGACGGGCCAAGGGCAGCCACCTCCGGCCCTTGGACCGTTTGGCCTTCTCCACCCCGACTTGGCAAGATCGCAGGGTGTCCGAACCCAGCACCATCACCGACTCCGCCGACCCGCGACTCGCCGACTACACCGGCCTCACGGACGTCGAACTGCGCCGCCGGCGCGAACCCGCCGAAGGCCTTTTCATCGCCGAGGGCGAGAAGGTCATCCGCCGCGCCCTCGCGGCCGGCTACCGGATGCGGTCGATGCTGCTCACGGCCAAGTGGCTGGACGTGATGGCCGACGTGATCGCCGACGCCGACGCCCCCGTCCACGTCGTCGAGCCCGCCCTCGCCGAGGCCGTCACCGGCTACCACGTCCACCGCGGCGCACTCGCCTCGATGGAACGCAAGCCGCTGCCGGACGCCGCCACGGTGCTGGCCGGCGCCCGCCGGGTGGCGGTGCTGGAGGGGCTGGTCGACCACACCAACCTGGGCGCGATCTTCCGCAGCGCCGCCGCGCTCGGCATGGACGCCGTCCTGCTCTCGCCCGACTGCGCCGACCCGCTGTACCGGCGCGCCGTCAAGGTCTCCATGGGCGCCGTCTTCGCCGTCCCGTACGCCCGGCTCGACCCCTGGCCGGACGCCCTGGAAACGGTCCGCGCGGCCGGTTTCAGCCTGCTCGCCCTCACCCCCGCCGACACCGCCGTCGACCTCGCAGCCCTGGCCCCGCACAGCCTCCCCAAGGCCGCCCTCATGCTCGGCGCCGAAGGCGACGGCCTCACCCGCCAGGCCATCGCCGCCGCCGACCACCCCGTCCGCATCCCCATGGCCCACGGCATCGACTCCCTCAACGTCGGCGCCGCCGCGGCGGTGGCTTTCTACGCCGTCACCGCCACCGCCTGACACAGAAAGTCGGCCCGCCCGACTTCCTGCGCGTGGGGCGGTCCTCTGAGGGTGCCCTGCGGCTTCACGGCAGTCCGGCTCCCGGTACCGGCGTCCCTGGACGCGGGCTCGCGGCGCCGCCGGCGGGGAGCAGAAGGTTGGCCGGTCCGACTTCCTGCGCCACAGAGGAGCAGCCGAGACGTTGCCGGCGCGGAGCCACCCCGCGTCGTGCGGGCGTCAGCCGGTGGGAGACGTCGGAGGGGCGGGGGCTGCGGCGGGAGGCGGGGTGACGGTGAGGGTGGGGGCGCCGGGCCAGGACTCCTCGAGGGTCCCGTCGGCCCGCACCGAGTAGCGGGTGGAGGCGGTCGCGCCGGTCTGGGCGTTGCGCTCCTCGCGGACCAGCGCGCCGTTGTCGAGCCGCCAGGTGGCCGTCGCCTGTGGGTCGGCGGCCGAAGAACGGGAGGTGAGCGGCACGGGCGCGTCCCCGTTGAACGTGAAGAGCTGGACCAGGTCGACCGGCACCGAGCCCTCCGCCCGCCGCAGCACCACCAGGGTGGCCGGCGCGCCCTTGTATCGGGCCGGGAGGACCGCGCTCAGCGCGACCTGCGGCCCGGCCCCTGCCGAACGTCCGTCCCGCAGCGCCACGGCCGGGCCGCCCGCCGGGTCGGGGTAGCTGCGGTTCGGCCAGTCGACCGTGGGCCCCGAGCCCTGCGCGGGCGCCAGCGCCCCGTCGCCGCCCGCGGCACCGCCGTGGGCGGCCGCCAGCGGGGTGGGCCCGGCCGACGGCGCCACGCCGTCCACCGACTGCCCGGTCCCGGCCGGCTGAGCGGCGAGCGTGCCGGCGCCGCCCGGCCGGCCGCCCGGCGCGGGCGCGCCGCTCACGGTCGTTCCGCCGGCGCCGAGTGGGCCGCGGCCCTGGTTGCTGCGGTTCTCGCACCCCTGTGCCGCCGCGATCGCCAGGGCCACGCCGAGCGTCACGGTGACGAAGACGATCAGCCGCTGCCGCAGCAGTCGCTGACGCGAGTTGGTGGGACGGCCGCCGGGGGCGGGGGTGTGCTGCCGGTCCCGGGCCCGCGGGCGCGGCCGGTCGGCCCGCTGCTGCTCCCGCTCGCGGGCTGCCGCCGGCGCGCCGGGACCGCCGGCCCGCCCGGGCGGCGGGGTCTGCTGGCGCTCGCGCGTCGGCCGGGTGGCCTGGACGGCCTCGGGCCGCGGCATCGGCGTGGTGGCCGGCTGGCCCTGAGGCCGCCGCTGCGCGGCACCGGGCCGCGAGCCCGGGTGGACGCCGGCCCGCGCACCGGGGCGAACGCCCGGATACCCGCCCGGATAACCGCCTTGCGGCCCGCCCGCGTGCCCACCGGCCTGGACGCCGTGCCCGCCGCCGTGCGGCCCGCCCGGCCGGCTGCCCGCCGCCGCCCGGGCGCGTGCGGCGCCTGCCGGGTCGGGGGCCCGCCCGGGCGCGGGCACCCCGCGCCCGGCGCCGGCCGGTGGCATCGGGGCTGCCGCTCCGCGTCCGGGCTCGCCGGGGCGGGCGGGCGCCGCACCGGACGGCCGCCCGCCCGCCGCGCGCGCCGGCCGCTCCGCACCCGGGCCGTCGGGCGAGGCCGTGCCCCGGGCCGCCAGTTCGCTCAGCCGCTCGTGCAGGGCGGCCGCGCCGGGCCGTTCGGCGGGCTCCTTCGCCAGGCAGGCCCCGATCAGCGGGGCCAGTTGCGGCGGCACGGCCGACAGGTCGGGCTCCTCGTGCACGACCCGGTAGAGCATCACCTCGGACGAGGCCCCCGAGCCGAACGGGGTGTCGCCGGTGAGCGCGTACGCCAGTGTGGCGCCGAACGCGAAGACGTCCGTCGCGGGGTTCACCGCGGCGCCGCGCACCTGCTCGGGCGCCAGGAAGCCGGGGGAGCCGACCGCCGTGCCGACGTGGGTGAGCGTGCTGGCGCCGCGGGACCAGGCGATGCCGAAGTCGATGATCCGCGGCCCGCGCGGCGAGAGCAGGATGTTGGACGGCTTGAGGTCCCGGTGGACGACGCCGGCCTCGTGCACCTTGACCAGCCCGTCGGCCAGCGCGGCGCCGATCCGGGCCGCCTCCGGCCAGCTCAGCGGGCCCTCGTCGCCGACCCGCTTGTACAGCGACGGGCCGGGCACGTACGCGGTGGCCAGCCACGGGCGGTCGGCCTCGATGTCGGAGCCCACCACGCGTGCCGTGCAGCCGCCCCGGATCCGGGAGGCGGCGGCGATCTCCCGGGCGAAGCGGGTGCGGAACTCCATGTCCTCGGCGAGTTCGGCGCGGATCAGCTTGAGTGCGACCCGCTGCCCGCGGCGGTCGGAGCCGAGGTAGACGACGCCCATGCCGCCGGCCCCCAGCCGCCGGTGCAGGCGGTACGGCCCGACGATGCGGGGGTCCTCACGCCTCAGCCGCATCATCGCCATCTTCGTTCCCCGTCAGCCTGTGGGTGAGGCCCCGTCGGTTGGGGCATCGTCAGTTCCTGTCTGGCACAGCTTACGGACTGCCCGCTGCGGTGTGCTGATACGCAACACCTCAACCCTCCGTGCGATTGTCGGATCTTGCACTGCCCGGCAGGTCACGAGGGTGCGGAAACGTTTCTCGGGGTCGTCTCTCAGGGTTCCCCCGGGGGCGCGGTCGAGGCCGTCTCCCCCTGCGGTAGTAGTCCCTAGGTCGGAGCGTCATCCTCCGGGATGCCCGCAGAACAGTACGACGGCATGACGTCCGACCACCCCCTCGCGCCATAGCGTTGTCCTCAGCGGTGGACGGGGCGCTCGTCCCCCGAGGTAAGCCGTCCACCGCGTCTACTTCGACCGGCCGTACGACCGGATCGACAGGCACGGGCAGTACACGAATCAGGAGTAGGGGCATGGCAACGCAGCTCACGGGATCCCCCCGCCGCCGTCGGCCGGCCTTCACTCAGCGCCAGTCCGCGGAGCCGACCAGGCACCCGGCGGTGGCGCTCGCCATGGCGCTGCCCTGTGCCGTACTGCTGGTCATGCTCTTCGGTGGCTGGGAGCAGATGGCGAACCAGGCCCAGGCCGTCGCCGACCTGATCATCCGCTGACGACCGACCACCGGGGCGACGGAGGCCACTCGGGCCGCCGGGACCAAACGACCGACCAAACGACCGACCGAGCACAGACCAGCGAAGACCAACAAAGACCGGTCCGGCTGCCAAGAGCCGGCCACTGAACGGGCACTGATCCCCTGGGGACGGGGAGCCAGTGCCGCCGGGGGAGGGCCCGCGCCCGCGACGACTCGCGGACGGGCGAGAGCGGTGCGCTGGAGCACCCCGGCAGGCGGAGATGCCGCGTACGGACGTCGGTGAGGGCGACCGTACGCGGCTCTTCTTCTTCCCGAAGCAGATTCCCGCAGCAAGGCGGCTTCCCCAGCAGTCAGGGCATGCAAAAGGGCCGGGCCGTGACCCTTACGGATCACGGCCCGGCCGTTACTGTGCGCGATACTGGGATTGAACCAGTGACCCCTACCGTGTCAAGGTAGTGCTCTCCCGCTGAGCTAATCGCGCCTGGTGAGGCGGTCCTGCAGCAGACCCCGAAGGGCCCGACGTGCGCGATACTGGGATTGAACCAGTGACCCCTACCGTGTCAAGGTAGTGCTCTCCCGCTGAGCTAATCGCGCCTGGTAAGGCGGTCCTGCAGCAGACCCCGAAGGATCCGACGTGCGCGATACTGGGATTGAACCAGTGACCCCTACCGTGTCAAGGTAGTGCTCTCCCGCTGAGCTAATCGCGCGGGGAGGTCACCCGGCGGAACCGGGCGATCCTCTTGGAGGTGGAGACGGGATTTGAACCCGTGTAGACGGCTTTGCAGGCCGTTGCCTCGCCTCTCGGCCACTCCACCAGGCAACACACGAAGAACGATCTTACACTGTTCTCCATCGAGCGGACGACGAGATTCGAACTCGCGACCCTCACCTTGGCAAGGTGATGCTCTACCAACTGAGCCACGTCCGCCTGTCTCCCGGGATCTTCACCGCTTTTCTTCGGCTGCGCTCCCTGGCGACGTGTTGAACTCTAGCGGATTCCTGGGCCAGCTAAAAATCCGTTCCCGCAGCGTGCCGAGGGGATGCCCGCGGAGCGCCGTCCCGTCGGCCGTTCCGCCGGGTCACCGGCCCCCACCAGCGGCGGTTCCGGGCGATCATCCGCCGGCCACCCGGCGCACACCCGCGCGACGCCCGTACCTGCTCACGCCCCCGCCGTGACACCGAGCGCGGCCTGCCCACCACGCCGGGCGCAGCCGGGCCGCCGAAACACCCCAGGCCACCGCCCGAACCCCCGACCTACACTTCAGGCACCGCAGCCCAGCCACCCCGTGCAGGAGAACCGTGTCCGGCCACCCCGACCCCCACAGCCCGCTCGCCCGCTTCGGCGGCCGCCTCGCCACCGGGCTGCGCGACGTCACCTCGGACCCGGCCGCGCTCGACTCCTCCGGCTTCTGGGCCGTCGCCTACGACTTCGAGGGCCGGCTCACCTGTGCCCGCTTCGACGACCTCCGCCCCGCCCCCGCGCCCCCGTCCGGTGCCGGCTGGCTCGGACCGGCCGCCGACGGCTGGCACAGCTCGCTCGACCGCGCCGCCTACACCGCGGGCGTGCGCCGCATCCGCGAGCACATCGCGGCCGGCGAGGTCTACCAGGCCAACCTCTGCCGCGTGCTCACCGCGCCGCTGCCCGACCCGTCCCGGACGGACGTCGACGCCCTCACCGGCCTGCTCGCTCACGGCAACCCGGCCCCCTACGCCGGAACGATCCGCCTGCCGGGGCACGGCGTCGAGATCGCGACCGCCTCGCCCGAGCTCTACCTGCGTCGCGACGGCCGCACCGTCTCCTCCGGCCCGATCAAGGGCACCGGCCGCACGGAGGCGGACCTCCTGGAGAAGGACCACGCCGAGAACGTGATGATCGTGGACCTGGTCCGCAACGACCTCGGCCGGGTCTGCGAGACCGGCACGGTCACCGTCCCCGACCTCTGTGCCATCGAGAAGCACCCGGGCCTGGTGCACCTGGTCTCCACCGTCCAGGGCACCCTGCGCACGGACGCGGGCTGGCCCGAACTGCTGGACGCGACCTTCCCGCCCGGCTCGGTCACCGGCGCCCCCAAGTCCAGCGCGCTGCGGATCATCGACGCCTTGGAGACCGCCCCCCGAGGCCCCTACTGCGGCGCCGTCGGCTGGGTGGACGCCGACCGCGGCGAGGGCGAACTCGCCGTCGGCATCCGGACGTTCTGGATCGACCGCGCCGACCCGGGTGCACCTCTCCTGCGCTTCGGCACGGGCGCCGGCATCACCTGGGGCTCCGACCCCGAGCGCGAGTGGGCGGAAACCGAACTGAAGGCCGCCCGCCTGGTCGCGATAGCGTCGGGCACCGAGACCGACTGACGGCGGAAAGCCGCCTGACCCGGGACGAACACCGCCGGGCCGGCCATCGGTCCGGGCACACCCCCACCGCACCACCGCCTTGAGGAGCAGCCCTCGATGCAGCACCCGACCAAGAGCTGGGTCAACGGTTCACTTGTCGACTCCGCCGACGCCGCCGTCTCCGTCCTCGACCACGGGCTCACCACCGGTGACGGGGTCTTCGAGACCATGAAGGCCGTCGACGGCCGGGCCTTCGCCGTCACCCGCCACCTCGACCGGCTCACCCGCTCCGCCCGCGGTCTCGGCCTGCCCGACCCCGACCACGACGTGGTCCGCGAGGCCTGCGCGCAGGTCCTCGCGGCCAATCCGATGCCGCTCGGCCGCCTGCGCCTCACCTACACCGGCGGCGCCTCCCCGCTCGGCTCGGAGCGCGGCAACGACACCCCCACCCTGGTCGTCTCCCTCGGCGCCGCCGCCCACCGCTCCGACACCACCGCCGTCGCGACCGTCCCGTGGCGCCGCAACGAGCACAGCGCCGTCGCCGGCCTCAAGACCACCTCGTACGCCGAGAACGTCGTCGCGCTCGCCGCCGCCCACCGCGCCCGCGCCTCCGAGGCCCTGTTCGCCAACACGGCCGGACAGCTCTGCGAGGGCACCGGCTCCAACGTCTTCGTCGTCCTCGGCGGCCGGCTGCTCACGCCCACCCTCGCGTCCGGCTGCCTGGCCGGCGTCACCCGCCGGCTCGTCATCGACTGGTGCGACGCCGAGGAGACCGACCTGCCGTTCGACGTGCTCCAGGAGGCGGAGGAGATCTTCCTGACCTCCACCCTGCGCGACGTCCAGGCCGTCAGCCGCGTCGACGACCGCGAACTCCCGGGCCCCGGGCCGGTCACCGCCAAGGCCATGGCGGTCTTCACCGAGCGCAGCGGCGACGACCTCGACCCGTGACCGGGCGAGGCCCGCAGTCGGGGCGGGCCGCAGTCTCAAGGGGAGGCCCGTGGCCACAGCGGGGCCCGCAACCCCGGCCGGGCCTGGGGGCGCGCCGGCCGGGCACGACTCCGGCGCGCCGGTCGAGCCCGGCGGACCGGTTGAATCCCCGAAGCGTCCCCGGCGGATAGAACACCCGCGCGGAGGGGAAGGGACCCCGACATGACCACCACGCTGCGCCCCGAGGGGCCGGAGTCACCCACCGCCGCGGGCGGCCGCACCAGACGCTGGCAGATCTGCGCCAACGGCCGCCCGGTCGGCGCACTGCGCACCACCACCGTCCTGCGTGGCCCCCAACTCTGGGGCGAGATCTCCGAGTTGGAGGTGAACGAGGGGCGCGGTCGGGGCCGCGGGACGTTCGGCGCGCTGGCTGCCGAGGAGGTGCTCCGCGGCTGGGGCTGTTCCCGGGTGGACGCCGACATCCCGGAGTCGGCGCAGCCGGCGCGCGGCCTCGCCGCGGCCCTCGGCTACAGCGAGCGGATGCGGAACATGGCCAAGCGCCTGGACGCCCCGCCCGTACTGCCGGGGGGCGTCGAGGCGCGCCGGATCGGTCCCGGGGAGTTCCCCGGCTGGCTCGCCGAGGCCAAGGAGGGCTACATCAGCGACCTGCTCTCCTCCGGCCTCAGCGAGGAGCAGGCGCGCGCCAAGTCGGACGCCGACCACGTGCACCTGCTGCCGCAGGGTGCCGACACCCCGGGGGTGGCCCTGCGCCGCCTCTACGGGGACGGGACGGACCCGCTGGGCGCCCTCTGGCTGGCCCTGCGGGTCCGTGACCTGCCCGACGGCGGCCCGCTCGCCTGGGTGATGGTGGTGGAGGTGGCCGAGGCGCACCGGGGGCACGGTCACGGCCGCTCGCTGATGCTGCTCGCCGAGCGCGAGTGCCTGGCCGCGGGCGTGCGCGACCTCGGGCTGAACGTCTTCAGCGGCAACCGGGTCGCGATCCGCCTGTACGAGTCGCTCGGCTACCGGGTCACCAACCGGATCTACGGCAAGCCGCTGATCTGACAGGCGGGTTGACGGGGGGTCAGGAAGTCTTCGCCGCCTCGATGGCGGCCGTGATCCGGTCCCGCAGGCCGTCCTGGCTCTGCCCGCCGTCCAGCCGCTGCCCGGCGATCACATACGTCGGGGTGCCGCTGACCCCGATCGCCTTGCCCTCCGCCTGGTCGGCGTCGACGATCAGCGTGTGCCGGCCGTCGACCAGCGCGGTGTCGACCTCCTCGGCGTCCACCCCGACCTCGCGGGCCACCTCCAGGAGCACCTCCTCGCCGCGCGCGTCCAGCTCCTCGACCCGGGCCAGCAGCGCCTCGACGTAGGGCCACCCCAGCCCCTGCGCGAACGCCTCCTCGGTGGCCTGCGCCGCGGCGTACGCGTGCTTGTGCTTCTCCAGGGGGAAGTGCCGCAGCTCGATCGTGAGTGCGTCGCCGTACGTGGCCCGCAGGGCCCGTACGTCGTCCAGGGCGGTGCGGCAGTCCGGGCACTGGAGCTCGCACCAGAACTCGAGGCGGGGGAGGGAACCTTCGATCATGTCCCCAGTGTTCCACTAATGGGCCCCGCCCCCGTCCCGGCGGTGTGCCCGGGTGCCGGCCCGAGTGACGGGGAGGTCCGATGACCGGAACGACCAGGGTGAGCAGAGCGACCGGTGCGAGCGGGGTGCGCCCGTGCTGACGGCAGCGGTCAGTTTCGCGCTCACTGCGGGCGGGGTGGCCGTGGCCGGCCTGCGCGCGTACCGCCGGCGCTTCCTCTCCGCGACCCGCTGGTTCGCCGTGGCGCTGCTGCCGGCCGGGCTCTACCTGACCGGGCTCTTCCCGGTGGCGCGGACGATCGGCAGCGAGCTGGCCGACTGGGCGACCAGGCTGGTCTTCGACCCGCGGGTCTGGACGGGCATCGTGCTGCTCGCGGTCTCGGCCGGCCTGCTGGGCGGCCACCCGCTGGGTGAGCCGCCGCCGTGCCGTGGGTGCCGCCGAGGCCCGCCCGGAGGCCGCCGGGGCGGCCGCGACACGGCCCGCCGTCACCGGGGCGCCCGCACAGCCACCGGCCGGCGCCCAGAAGAGCGGCGCTCCGAAGGTCGGTGCGCCGAAGGTCGGTGCCCCGAAGCCTTCGAAGGCCGGCAAGCGGGACGAAGGCCTCGGCGACGACTTCGCCGACATCGAGGAGATCCTCCGCCGCCGCGGCATCTGAGGACTGCCGGCGGCCGACGGTCCTCAGGCCGAGGGCACGGCCTCCGCCGAGCGCTGGCGGGCCCGGTAGGCGGCGACGTGGAGCCGGTTGCCGCAGGTGCGGCTGTCGCAGTAGCGGCGGGAGCGGTTGCGCGAGAGGTCGACGAAGACGCGCGCGCAGTCCGGGGCCTCGCACCGGCGCAGCCGCTCCCGCTCGCCCGCGGTGAGGATGAAGGCCAGTGCCATGCCCAGCTCGGCCGCCAGGTGGTCGTGCAGGGCGGCGTGCGGCGCGAAGTAGTGGATGTGCCACCCGTGGTGGTCGTGGTTGGTCAGCCGCGGCGTGGTGCCTGCGTCCGCGACCAGGGCGTTGACCAGATCGGCGGCCTCCGCCGTGCCCTCGGTGCCGAACACCTCCCGCAGCCGGGTGCGCAGCTCGTGCACGCTGCGAAGGTCGTTCTCGGTCAGCGAGTCGATCTCGCTGATCTCCTGCCGGATCACGAAGGCGTCCAGCGCGGCCACGTCGGGCAGCAGCTCGGTGCCGCACACCTCGGGTGCGGTGTTGAGCAGCTCGACGAGGATGCTCAGCGCGCACTCGGTGTCATGGGTGATCAGCACGTGGGGGCTCCTCGCGCGGAGGGGGCCGTCGGCACCCCGCGTCTACGGGTCAACCTCAGACCTTACCGGGCCCCGCCGCACAGGGCGGAAGCTTCTTTCGAAGGACCGTACGTACGTCGCGGAGATGCGCGACACCGCCGGGTCGCCCAGGCGCCGGACGAGGCGGGCGCCCGGACGAAAGGTGCACCGGGACGCACAGCGCCCGCAAGAAGAGGCGCCCGGAAGTACAGGCGCTCGCAAGAAGAGGTGCCCGAGAGAAGCGGCGCCCTGAAAAAAAGGCGCCCGGAAAACAGGCGGCGCCCGGCAGCGAGGCCGGCCACCCGTGCGGATGGCCGGCTCCGGTGCCGGGCGCCTGCGGTGCGGTGGCCCGCTCCGGTGGGAGCGGACCGTGTCACCGGCCCCGAGACCGCGTCGTGCGCGGCTGAGTCTGCTGCCGTGCCCCCGAGTAGGACGGCTGCGGTGACGGCAGGGAGTGCGGCCCCGCGGACAGCGGGGCTTGACCGCCTCCCTGACGGGGTCAGCTTTCGGCGAGGATGTGGGACAGCTCCCGGTCGAGGTCGAAGTGACGGTGTTCGGTGCCGGGGGGCACGGCGGCGTCCGTCCGCTTGAGGAACGACTCAAGCGCGCGGGCCGGGGCTTCCAGCAGGGCTTCTCCTTCCGGAGAGCTCAGCGCGATGCAGACCACCCCTTGCCCGTGGCTGCGCGAGGGCCACACCCGGACGTCGCCGGTACCGGTGGGTCGGTGCAGCCCCTCCGCAAGGAGATCTCGGGCGAACACCCACTCCACGGTCTCGTCGGCGCCGGTGTGGAACGTGGCGTGCACGGCATAGGGGTCGGCGGTGTCGTAGCGCAGGCCCGCGGGGACGGGCAGTGAGGACTCGCTGGACACGATGAGGCGCAGGTGCAGCTCGCAGCTGACCGTGGTGTTCATAAGCGCCATGGCCTTTCGCTCAGTGTGCGCTCGGGGAATCGCACGTCGGCGAACGGACCATCCCACCTCCAAGACCGATGTAAACCCCTCTGTCCCGATTCGGGGGCGAGTCGTACCCCTTACGGCGCATTGCGGAATCGGCACGGAGCGCCCGTCGGGGCATTACCGGGCCACTTCTCGGTTAGTTTCCTGGCATGACTGTGCGAAGCGACAAGGCGGGCGCGAACGCGGCCGGGAACACGAGAACGGGGGAGGCGGTCGTGCCGGACGAGACGGGGCCGAGGGCGGCGGAGGGCGGGGACGGCCGGGAGCCGGAGGACGCGGACGGCGGCCGGCCGCTCGGCTCGCGTGCGCCGCTGTTCATCCGGCGCTCCCGGACGCTGCACCTGAGCTGGCAGGTGGCGGTCTTCCTGGTCGGCCTCGCGGTGGTGGGGGCCGGCGTGATCATGCTGCCGCTGCCCGGACCGGGCTGGGTGGTCATCTTCCTGGGCATGGGCATCTGGGCGACCGAGTTCGTCTGGGCCCAGCTGGCACTGCGCTGGACGCGTCGCAAGGTGGCCGAGGCGGCCCAGAAGGCGCTGGACCCGAGGGTGCGGCGGCGCAACATCACGCTCACCGTGATCGGCCTGGCGGTGATCGCCGGGATCGGTGGCTGGTACCTGTGGAAGTACGGGCTGGTCATGCCCTGGAAGATCAAGGACAGCTGACCCCGGACGGCCGCAACCGGTGGCGCCCGTCCGGGGGACGGGCGGGGAGCCGGGTGGGGCGGGGTGCCGGAACGAGGGGTGTTCGGACCACCCCACGGGATGCGGTAATGTTTTCCCTGCACCCGGGCGATTAGCTCAGCGGGAGAGCACTTCGTTCACACCGAAGGGGTCACTGGTTCGATCCCAGTATCGCCCACCGGAATGCATTGTGATACGTGAGGCCCAGCCGATTATCGGCTGGGCCTCACGTGTATTTCCGCAATGCCGTGAACAACTGCTCGGGAGTTGCCCCGGAATCGGGCTGAGACGCAGTCATCTTCCGCGCGGAGTGCGAGTTCTGCGGATGCGCCAGGTGGTCGCCGGGGGATGCGAGTTGTACGACACCCCCCGAATGGTGCTACTGTTCTTCTCGTTGCCCGGGCGATTAGCTCAGCGGGAGAGCACTTCGTTCACACCGAAGGGGTCACTGGTTCGATCCCAGTATCGCCCACCGGACAGCACGCAGGCCCTGATCGGAAGACCGGTCAGGGCCTGCGGCGTTCGCGGACCAACCGTGTCCCGGCCGGCCTGCTACGCCGCCACCTCGCAGCTGTGCTCCGGCGAGAGCCGCCGTCCGCAGCCGCACCGGGCCGGCCGCAGCGGCCAGGAGAAGTCCACCCGCTCCGGCGTTCCCGAGCGGTCGAACCAGTTCTGCAGCCCCCGCGCCTGCGCCGCGTGCCAGACCGCCTGCCGCAGGTGCAACTCCGCCGCCGACAGCCCGCCCAGCGCCGCCGGGTAGCGCGCGCCGATCGCCCGGACCAGCTCCAGCGCCGCCGTCGCGTCCGCCGCCGCGTCGTGGGCCCCGGCCAGCTCCACCCCGTAGTGCGCGCAGAGATCGGTCAGGGTGCGCCGGCCCTTGCGGTAGCGGTCCACGTGCTTGTCCAGCACCCGCGGGTCGAGCACCAGCAGCCCCTGCGGGCCCAGCCCGTCCGCCAGCGACGTCGACCAGTGCCGGCGCAACTCCCGGTCCAGCAGCGTCAGGTCGTACGGCGCGTTCATCACCACCACCGGGCGGCCGGCGCGGGCCTGCTCGGCCAGGGCGCGGGCGACCTCCGCCACCACCGTCCGGGCCGGGCGGCCGAACGCGCGTACCCGCTCGTCGGTGATGCCGTGCACCGCGCGGGCGCCGTCGGGTATCGGGACGCCCGGGTCGGCCAGCCAGGTGGCGGTCCGCGCGGGCGTGCCCGGGGCGGGTTGGACGACCAGGGCGGCCGAGACGATCCGGTCGGTCTCGACGTCCACGCCGGTGGTCTCGGTGTCGAAGGAGGCGAGCGGGCCGGTGTACCAGTGCTGCTGCATGACTGCCCCTCAGGACTGCGTTCCCGAGAGAGGTGATACCGCTCCTGACGCCAGCTCAACCGTTTGGCCGCGGCCCGGCCGGGCACCCTGCGTTCAGGTGTCCTGTTCGAATCCGGACGGGCCCGGGTGCCGGGGGAGGCAACGGGGCGATGGCGCTGACACAGCCGCAGCCCGAGGAGGCTGCTGCCGTCCTGCGGGGAAACCTGGCGGTGACGGCCTGCATGGAGACACTGCAGGTCGGCTACCTGCACGCGGTCGCCGCGGCGGCCGGCTGCTCGCTCTCCCAGCCGTTCCCGGACAACGGCATCGACTGGCAGGTCAGCCACGGCTCCCGGGCGCACGAGGTGGACGACGAGGTCACCATCAAGATCCAGCTCAAGGCCACCCAGCAGATCGCGCCCGAACCGCGCGGGCCGTACTTCAGCTTCACCCTGGACAACGACCACCTGCGCAAACTCGCGCGGGCCCGGGTCGCGGTGCCCCGGATCCTGGTCGTGATGCTGCTGCCGCGCCGGGTCGACCACTGGCTGGAGGCCCGGCCGGACGCGCTGGAGCTGCGGCACTGCTGCTACTGGGTCAACCTGGCCGGCCACCCGGTCACCGGGCAGCGCCGGACCAACGTCCGGGTGCCCACCGCGAAGGTCTTCGACGACCGCGCACTGTGCGACATCATGGCGCGGGTCGGTGCGGGCGGCAGCCCGTGACGGCCCGGCCCCCGGCGGGGAGGAGCAGGACCATGACGCTGCCACACGGGCCGCGGGACGGCGCCCCGCCGCTGCCCGACCCGGCCGCCGTCGACCCGGCGGTGCTCGCCACGCTGCTCGCCCGGCACGGCTGGGTCCGCCGCGGCGGCCCGTCCGCCCGGTACGGGCGCTGGACACCGCCGGACGACGCCGACCCGGGCACCAGCCTGCTGGTGCCCGCCGGGGACGGCTTCGACGACGCCGTCGAGCTGCTCGCCGACGCCGTCACCGCGCTCTCGCACTCCCGCAGCCCGTCCGCCCGCTCCATCCTGCTGGCGCTCACCGTGCCCGGCGACGAGCTGCAGTGGCGGCGCGAGCTGCCCGGACCGGCCGGCACCGCGCCCTGGGACGACGCCGAACGCCTCCAGCGGGCCGCGCGCGCGATGCTCGCGGCCGGCGCCAAGGCCGGGCGGACCAGGGCCGCCTACTTCGGTGCCCGGCTGGACGCGTGGGCCGGGGACTTCCTCGAACACGTCCTGGTGGTCGAGCAGGGCCTCGTGGTGGACAACGGCGGCGGGCTCACCGCCTACACCCCCGCGCCCGAGGGCCGGGCCGCCGTGACCACACTGGTCCGCGCCCTGGAGGCGCTGCGGGACGCCGTCGACTACCGGCGGGTGAGCGGCGGGCCGGAGGCCTTCGAGAACGCCGTCCAGGCCGGGGTCAGCCGCGAACTGGTGCAGTCCGTCGAGGAGCTGGTGCGCGGCGCGACCGCCGGCCGGCTCTCCGTCGCCTGGTCGGCCGCCGCCGGGACTCCCGGCGGCTTCGGTGACCGGCGGATCGCCCTGGAGTTCTCGCCCGGCGACCTGCCCGCCCTGGAAGAGGCCGCCGCGCTGCTGGAGCGGATCGAACCGGCGGTCGCCGTCACCGTCGTCGGCATGGTGGTGCGGCTCAAGCGCGCCGACCCGGCCGGCCCCGGCACCGTACGGCTGCGCGTGCTCGGCGGAGCGGAGGTCAGCGAGGTGCGGCTGCGGCTCGCCGACCCGGCGTACCGGCTGGCCACCGAGGCCCACCTCGCGGGCGCTCCGGTGCGGGTCAGCGGCCGGCTGGAGCGGCGCGGCGGCTTCCGCCGGCTCACCCACCCGCGCGGCCTGGAGCTGTGCGGGCTGGAAGAGGCCGAGCGGCAGCGGCTGCTGAAGACGCTGGGGGAGGTGGGACAGGGGGCGTAGGTGCACGGCGGGGGTGGTGCTCTCGGTACCATCGTCACGCGCAGCGGAGTGTTGCGTCCTATGAATCCAGCACGTCAGGAGAGACCGGTGACGGACGTCCGGGTAATCATCAACCGCGAACCCGATCGGGAAGAGCGCGTGGTGACCACGGGCACTACGGCCGCCGAGCTCTTCGCCGACGACCGCTCGATCATCGCCGTCCGTGTCGGCGGCCAGCTCAAGGACCTCGCGTACGTCCTGCAGGACGGCGACGAGGCCGAGCCGGTCGCGATCGGCAGCAAGGACGGCCTGGACATCCTGCGCCACTCCACCGCGCACGTCATGGCGCAGGCCGTGCAGCAGCTCTTCCCGGAGGCCAAGCTCGGCATCGGCCCGCCGGTCAAGGACGGCTTCTACTACGACTTCGACGTCGAGAAGCCGTTCCACCCCGATGACCTCAAGGCCATCGAGAAGAAGATGCAGGAGATCATCAAGCGCGGGCAGAAGTTCTCCCGCCGCGTGGTCACCGACGAGGACGCCCGCGAGGAGCTCGTCGCCGAGCCGTACAAGCTGGAGCTGATCGGCCTCAAGGGCTCCGCCGCCACCGCCGGCGAGGGCGCCGACGTCGAGGTCGGCGCCGGCGAGCTGACCATCTACGACAACCTGGACGCCAAGACCGGCGACCTCTGCTGGGGCGACCTCTGCCGCGGCCCGCACCTGCCGTCCACCCGGCACATCCCGGCGTTCAAGCTGATGCGCAACGCGGCCGCCTACTGGCGCGGCAGCGAGAAGAACCCGATGCTCCAGCGCATCTACGGCACCGCCTGGCCGACCAAGGACGAGCTGAAGGCGCACCTCGACTTCCTGGTGGAGGCCGAGAAGCGCGACCACCGCAAGCTCGGCAACGAGCTCGACCTCTTCTCCATCCCCGAGGAGATCGGCTCCGGCCTCGCCGTCTTCCACCCCAAGGGCGGCATCATCCGCCGTGCCATGGAGGACTACTCGCGCAAGCGGCACGAGGACGAGGGCTACGAGTTCGTCTACACCCCGCACGCCACCAAGGGGAAGCTCTTCGAGAAGAGCGGCCACCTGGACTGGTACGCCGACGGTATGTACCCGCCCATGCAGCTCGACGAGGGCGTGGACTACTACCTGAAGCCCATGAACTGCCCGATGCACAACCTGATCTTCGACGCGCGCGGCCGCTCGTACCGTGAACTGCCGCTGCGCCTCTTCGAGTTCGGGACGGTGTACCGGTACGAGAAGTCCGGTGTCGTGCACGGTCTGACCCGTGCCCGCGGCTTCACCCAGGACGACGCGCACATCTACTGCACCCGCGAGCAGATGGCGGAGGAGCTCGACTCGACGCTGACCTTCGTGCTCAACCTGCTGCGGGACTACGGCCTGACCGACTTCTACCTGGAGCTCTCCACCAAGGACGAGAACAAGTACGTCGGTTCGGACGAGACCTGGGAGGAGGCCACCGCGGTCCTCGCGAGCGTGGCCGAGAAGCAGGGCCTCCCGCTCGTCCCGGACCCGGGCGGCGCGGCCTTCTACGGCCCGAAGATCTCGGTCCAGGCGCGCGACGCCATCGGCCGTACCTGGCAGATGAGCACCATCCAGCTGGACTTCAACCTGCCCGAGCGCTTCGACCTGGAGTACACGGCGGCCGACGGATCGCGCCAGCGGCCGGTCATGATCCACCGTGCGCTGTTCGGCTCGATCGAGCGCTTCTTCGCAGTGCTGCTGGAGCACTACGCCGGCGCCATGCCGCCGTGGCTGGCCCCGGTCACCGTGACCGGCATCCCGATCACCGACGAGCACGTGCCGTACCTGCTGGAGGTCGCGGCCGAGCTCAAGAAGCGCGGGATCCGGGTCGAGGTGGACACCTCGGACGACCGGATGCAGAAGAAGATCAGGAACGCGCAGAAGACCAAGGTGCCGTTCATGCTGATCGCGGGCAACGACGACGTCGAGGCGGGTGCGGTCTCCTTCCGCTACCGCAACGGCGAGCAGAAGAACGGCGTGCCGCTGGCCGAGGCGATCGCCGAGATCGTGGATGCGGTGGAGCGTCGCATCCAGGTGTGACGCCGTAGACGGTGGTAGGTGTGGGCAGGCTCCTGAGGAGTCTGCCCCACTCTGCTTTGCAAGTTCCGCCGGGCGAATATGCTGATCAGCATGACGACTGAGCCGGAACTGCAGCGGGGCGTCGGCGAGCCGGACGGCTTCCGCCGCCTGTGGACCCCCCATCGGATGGCGTACATCCAGGGAGAGAACAAGCCCACCGGCCCGGCCCCGGACGACGGTTGTCCGTTCTGCTCGATCCCGTCGCTGAGCGACGAGGACGGGCTGGTCGTCATGCGCGGGAGCACGGTGTTCGCGGTGCTCAACCTGTACCCCTACAACGGCGGGCACCTGATGGTCGTCCCGTACCGGCACGTTGCCGACTACACCGAGCTGGACGAGGCGGAGACCGCCGAGCTGGCGGTGTTCACCAAGAAGGCGATGACGGCGCTGCGGGCGGCCTCGGGGGCGCACGGCTTCAACATCGGGATGAACCAGGGCGCGGCGGCCGGTGCCGGGATCGCGGCGCACCTGCACCAGCACGTGGTGCCGCGCTGGGGCGGGGACACCAACTTCATGCCGGTGGTCGGCCACACCAAGGTGCTGCCGCAGCTGCTGGCGGACACCCGGAAGATGCTGGCCGAGGCCTGGCCGCAGGACTGAGCCCGGACACGCGCAGGGGCCCGTCGCACGTGTGTCGCACAGGTGGGGGGAACGGACCGGAGGTGGGTCCGGGGTGTCGGCGGGGTCCGTGGATTC